>CANGJU010000124.1 GCA_947453935.1 Bacteroidota bacterium
GCAGAGGTAGGAACATCTGCGAAATACTGCGTATCGTTAATTAATACTGCACCTAAATAATCGGGGTAATTCATTTCACCATTTTCATCGGGTAAAGTTTCTCCGTACACATAAGGTTCAAAACGAATTTTTCTAACTACGTTGTCGCCATCAACAGGATATTTGGTAATGTAATTATCCACCACTGGACTTTCCAATAAATGAATTTGTCTGATTTGCGAACCAAGGTTTACCAATTGCCAAAAGGTAGTTGTTTTTTTTGGATAAGGCACTCTCGGAAAATCAATTTTTAAAAACTCTTTGTATTTCTCACGGTAAGTAGGTGAGTGCAATACCGCATAGATATAATCTAAAATATCAATAGGCGCCACTTCGACAGGCTCAGTGACCGCCATGCTTTTTTCAGGAACAAAGGTTAAACCTAATTGCTGAACTATTTTATTTACAATTTCTGTGTTAAGGTTGGGTGTTCTTTCTGTTGATTGTCCGATTGTTTGTTGACCGTTGGTTTCAGGGTAGAGGTAGAGTGGGAATACTGTACCACCACCACGATAATAAATGTTTTGGTCAGAAATTGTTTTTGAAATAAAAGATAAATTCCATTGCATGTTTCCAACAGCTTGACCTTGTCTTCCTGATATTAAAGCATAATTATTTCCGTATTTTAAGTTCCTCATTATCCTATTTTGGCTGTACGCAAAGAATCCTTTAGCTTTTCCAGTAAAAAAAGTCCAACGATTATCAAAAGGTCTATATGTAATTTGCTTATAGTTATCTGCTTTATAATTTTCTTTTAAATCTTGTATTGCTTTTGATAAAATCCAATCACGACTATCATCTTTGATGTTGTAAGTTTTCTTTAATTCACTTTCAGTTAATAATGTAAACTTTTCAATTCTTTCTTTAAGTGTTGATGTGTCATAAGAAATAGTTAAATCATCATTTTTAGATAGTACACCTAACGAGTATTCTAAAAACAAATCTAAAAGGTGAAAGCCATTATCGTATTTGTTTTTCTCGTCAAAGTCTTTTGGATTAAAGAAATAATGAGGTGAAATATTATTCAATTTTTGAAACTGTGTTGTGTTTAAAGATTGAGTAAAAAGAAAATTATATTTCATTTCGCGTTTCCCGTATACATCATAATGAAAAACTTGGCCTAATTCATTGGATTTTTTCTTTCCGGTCTTAATGAAAAAATTTATTGAAACACCTTGCTCAATATCAAAAACATTTACATCAGCACTGCCATCAGGGGCAGTTTCTTTTTTCTTAGCGTTTCCGTGTAAATCGATGGTATAAATTTTATCATACGTTTTTAATAAGTTCCAACGCATACCTCTAAATGTAGGGTTGTCTAAAAATCCATGAGGATTGATAAATGCTAAGATGCCACTTCCATTTTTTTCAATAAAATATTGGCCATAACGCAAAAACTTTACATAGTCGTCATTGATGAATTTTGAGTTTTGTTCTTTTAATTTTTCTTTTCCGCCTGGTTCTTTTTTGTAATCTTCCATCAGGCTCATAATCCATTCGCCTTTGTTAGCACTTTCTCCGCTATATGGTGGATTTCCAATTACACACATTACTGGCGTATCTCTTTTAATCTGGTTGGCTTCGTTGGCTTCTGCACTTAGCCAATTAGCAAACAAAGTTCCTGTGTCTTGGTGGTAATCTTCTAAACTATTTGTCAGGTAAACTTTAAAACGCTGGTTGGTGGTAGCCTTATAACCGGTTTCTTTTAACAATAAATCTAATTTTAAATGTGCCATGGCATAACTAGCCATCAGCAATTCAAATCCATTAAGGCGAGGCAATAAATGTGTTTCTACATAATTGCTCCAAATGCCTTGTTGTCCTTCAAACTTTTTGTGAATATGTTTAATAGTCTCCGCAAGAAAAGTTCCTGTCCCTGTTGCCGGGTCAAGTATTTGAACTTTGTGAACTTCTTGTTCTACTTGTTTTCCTTGCTGGTTAATTTTAATTTTTGTCTTGCTGGTATCTGCAAGTCCTTGCGGTAAATTAAATTCTGTTTTTAAAATATCATCAACAGCACGCACAATAAAATTCACTACTGGTTGTGGAGTGTACCAAACACCTCTTGCTTTGCGTAACTTCGGGTCGTACTCACTTAAAAAGTCTTCGTAAAAGTGAATAATCGGGTCTTCCATTTTCGTAGAGCTACCATAGTTTTTTAGTATCTCCTCTACGTTGCACGCTAAAAATATATTTACTAAATCATCTACAATCCATTTAATACGTTCATCTAAATCTAACCCTGCAATGTAGCCAAACAATTTTTTCAAAAACGGATTTGACTTTGGAATAAGTTCAAACGCTTCTTGGCGGCTAAACGTAGGCAGGGTGGGGTCATGTAAACGTGCGGCAAACATTCCGTAAGTAATAGTTTGTGCATATACATCAGCAAATCCTTTTGGGGTAATATCATGAATTAGAATTTGCTTAAAAGCACTCATTTGGTCTTTCAGCGTACTATCTTCCTGATTGGTTTCATCGCTGGTCAAAGCTTTCTCAATCACTTCTGAAAGTAGGCGAGCTTTTCCCGCCATCATTTGTGCAAGTCGTTTAGAACTCTTTATTGTTTGTCCTATATGAGCACAAAAGTCTTTTATGAAATTTTCAAAACTTGTAAAATTTTCAGGTAACGGTTTTATTCCTTTGGGAGTAATTTCACCAATAGAAATTTTACTTACAAACTGTCCGTCGCGATATAAATGAAAATCTAAATAATCGGTAAAAAGTAAATTATTAAGTGAGCCTTTGTAACGGTCGAACTGTTCTTTATTTCCTGTTTTTTTAGAACCTTCAAGGTCTTTGTCGCCAATATCTTTTGCTTCAATAAAACCAACAGGAATATCTTTTTGGGTTAAGATATAATCAGGGGCACCACAACTTTGTCGTTTAGGTTCATTGGTTGCTCTTATAGTAGGTACTAAACTTTCAATAAGTTGTTGCAAGTCGCCACGAAAAGTATGCTCTGTTGCATTACCCAGCTTATATCGTTGATTGATATTGTTTATATATTGCTCTATGGTCATTAAAATCGGGTATCAATATTAATTTCCCAAAGTTAGTTTTTCTTTTGGTTTGTTTTTAACCAATTTGTTCGGATAAACCTTACCGACCAGCCACCAGCGAATACACCATCGGAACAAAATTCTGCATTCCTTTAATTCTGAATTTTCCTGGTTCCGATTCCTCTGTAAATGAAAAGCAGTTGTAAGGGGAATAATCGTATTCCTGTAAGGCGCTGATTTTTAGTCCTTGTTTTACCAATGCTGTTGCTACCTCGCCAATCGAGTGATTCCAGGTAATCGTTGTAAATGGTTCTCCACTTTCACGCGATGCATACGAACCCGATTCTGTTTCTACAATTGCCTCATCTCGAAAATACGAATAGGTTATTTTGGTAAAGTCATTATCGTACATCCATATTACAGGATGAAACTCTGCGAACACAAATTTCCCATCGGGCTTTAAATACTGCGCTACAATACTTGCCCATCTATCGATGTCGGGTAACCAGCCAATCGTTCCGTAAGAGGTAAATACAATATCAAATTGTTCGTTTTGCAAATGCTCGGGCAGACTATACAAATCACAACAAATGAAATTTGCGTTTAGTCCGAGTTGACTGTTTAGCAAATTAGCTTTTTCAATCGCTGCTTCTGAAAAATCGACACCTGTAACGGATGCGCCTAACCGCTGAAGCGAAAGAGTATCTTGTCCGAAATGACATTGCAGGTGTAAAATTCTCTTTCCGCGTATATCGCCTAAGAGGTTTAATTCAATTTCGTTCAACGAATTTTTTCCGTTGATAAATTCAGGGGTATTATAGAAATCAGAATGAAAATGGGATTCTGTTTTTTCATTCCAGGATTTTTTGTTTAAATCGATGTAATCGTTTGTGTTCATGATGTGAAGGTAGTTGAAAAATTATTGTGAGATTTATGGTTGTGGTAATAAAACACAGGTGCGGGTTTGCCTGAAGTGTGCTGTACGCTACTAGAGGCCCACGCCTGTGAATTTAAGGTCTCTATATCTCAATCCATTATTATCCCGTATTTTTACACCCCAAATGTTCAACAAATCTCTATCAATCTCTATCCAAAAAGTTAATTTCCCTAATACAGAAATCAGTAATGTTTCTGTATTGCGGCTCGATGCGATTGATCGGTTTTTAGGAGGGAATAAATATTTCAAACTGCTGTTTAATATCGATGAAATAAAAAAAGAAAATCATCAAACTATCATAACCTTCGGAGGAGCGTATTCTAATCACCTGGCGGCGTTTGCTTCACTTCGAGAATTATATCCAACTAAAAATTTCATAGCCATCGTGCGTGGCGATGAATCCATGGTAGAAAAGAGTCTAACGTTAACGAGGTTACGTAGTTTAAATGTGGATATCCAATTTGTGCACGCAGGACTTTATCGCGAGTTATGTAATAATTTCAAGCATGATTATTTCAATCACTTTTCTAATGCACTCATCCTTCCCGAAGGTGGCTCCAATCAATTAGCAGTGCAAGGTTGTCAGTCAATCACCGATTATATTCCTGCAACGTTTAATCATTTAGTATTGCCCATCGCAACAGGCGCAACAATCGCGGGGATTATCCGCGGACAACAATCACATCAAACAGTACATGGCATTGCTGTGCTAAAAGGAAAAGACTTTCTTCAAAAAAATATTGATACGTTTTTATCTAACGGAGAAAAAAGAACTACTTCAAACTATACTATTCACGATGGTTATCATCACGGTGGTTATGCAAAAACAACCACATCGTTATTGCAATTTGTAAGTCAGTTTAACGAAGTAAACGATTTCGAGATTGAACCGATTTATTCAGGGAAGCTATTTTATGCGTTATTCAAAATGCTTTCCAACGGATTATTTTCTCCTGCTGATAACATTTTAGCCATTCACACAGGCGGTTTGCAGTATCTGCCTTCCCATTAACAATACAATGTTCATTAACGCGTTTTGCATTGGTAGAAGCCCTTCTATTCTGTTGTAAATTTGAAGCATGAAAAAGTTTGCCCTCCTGACATTTCTATTAGGATTATTCATCACACCTTCCATCGCACAAGATGAACCCCGCTTAACAGCTGAACAATATATTTCGCAGTTTAAAGAAGCAGCTATCGCTGATA
>CANGJU010000125.1 GCA_947453935.1 Bacteroidota bacterium
TAATCTTCCGGTAATGTTGCCAACGTAAAATGTACTGCTACTTCGGCCATCGCCAGCGAACGATTACAAGCAGTATAAATTAATTCAACACCAACAGAATTCCATCGCGCGCCTTTTATTGCAGAACCTTTTCCTGAAAGTGGCTTAATATACTTCTCACGACATAAACGAAATAATTCCATTTAAACTAAAATGCCGTGGTTGATTCTGATAAGTTCACTAATGACTAATTCTTTACCATAAGAATCTTTTAAAAGCTCAATGGGTTTTAATTTACCAAGCGCAAAGGAAGGTGTATTCAACCATAGTTTTAATTTTTCCATATCGCCAAAAACATCCAAACCAACTTTTGTCACTTCTGCCATCTCGATTATTTTTTCAGAATGAATCGATTTAAAATGATGATCATTGCTTGTTTTATAACGCATCAATGATTTAGTTGATATATCTAAAAAATCGGCCCAGTCATTATCTGAAAATGGGGTATATAGTTGAATTAAATTGAAAAGTGAATAAGGTATTCCAGCTCTTATAGCAGCAATAATTAACATCTTATTGGCAAGAAAATCATTATAACTGACATTTAATTTTGATTCATTTTTAAATTCTTGCAAACGTGCATCCCTTAAAAAAGAAGTAATCTTCTTGTCAAGCTGTTTTTCTATTCGTGTTGAGAATGGCGACATAAAATCAAAATTTAGACATTTGTCTTCAAATATAAGACATTTTTCCAAAAACGCAAAGTGATCTTAGAAAATTATTCAACCACCCCTACCATTACGCCAAACTGTCCATCTTGATTGGTCCATTTTTGAGCTGGCAAATAGGTTTTGGAAATAGCGCCATCAAAATACAAGGCATTTTTACATCCTAAATCGAGGAAGTATTTCGCAAATTCATAAAAGGTAACTTCTGATTTTGACATAGCAAATAACACTTTTCCATCGGGTAAAATCCCTACTCCATTTCGAACACATTTTACAGTAGACTTATCAAAGCCCACATGAATTTTACCGTTGATAACAAGCATAGGTCCTGATTGAGTTGCGTATTTTATTTTACCATCATTTTTGAAAGCATCTGTTTCACAAACAAAAGCCTGTTTATCATTATCTATGTAAAACACTCCATTAGGCTTCCAGGTGAAATTATATTTGCCATTACTTTTATTGAGCGATTTTAAGACTTTACCATTTTGAATAAACAATCCTACTGGTCCGTATTCTTTTGTATACATACCTGCATTGCATGCGAAGAGCAATGATTGCTTCTTCGATTTTACAAATTGATTCAACGATTTAAAACTTTTTAGGATATTACCTTTATCGTCCTTCCAGAACAATTGAATATTTTCTTTTTTCGGATTTATCGTGTAGGATAAGACATCAATCTTTGAAGAATTTATCAAGGATAAGTTGACCGTCAAACAGACTGCAAAAATCAGTAATATAAATACAAGTTTGAAAGGAGATTTTTTCATGAATAAGATTTATTCATCAACGACATTTTAGCCAGTATATTGAATCAAGTAAAAAAAATAAAAAACTAGCCAATTAATAAATGTACAGGCTTACCTAAACCTATCTCAAATATTCGATACAAGGTAGAAAGCTGGATATCACACTTGCCATTTTCTAAACGTGATATATAACTCTTTTTAGTTCCTACTTTTTCTGCTAGTTCATCTTGAGTCATATTGGCTTCCTTTCTTGCCTCTTTCAACATTTCACTAATGACAAAATACTGCGCTTTTTCTTCAAACACTTCACGTTTAACACTTCCAACCTTTCCGTATTTTACATCTAGAAGTTCATCAAAGGATTTTACCTCTTTTAAATTTTTCTTTTTCATTATTTAGATTTTTTATTTTGAAAATAATCTTTTTTAAGTTTTTCTGCTAATGCTAATTCTTGAGTAGGAGTTTTTTGCGTTTTCTTTTGAAACCCGTTAAACAATACAACGAGATTACCCTTGTCAAAACAACAAAAGACTCGATATATATCACTTTTCACCTCTATTCTTATTTCATAAATCCCGTCACTTCCAGTCAAATGATCTAAAAACTTCTTTGGCACCCTATCAACTGTTTTTATTATCTTAAATACATATTCAATTTTCTCTTGAACACTTTTTGATTGCTCAATATAAAATTCCATAAAATAGTGTTTATGGAAAATAATATCTCTCTTAGCTTTCATTTATCAAAGTTAACTATAAAGTTAACACATTCCAAATATCCCCCAAAAAAAAACCGCACAGATTTAACTGGACGGTTTTCTATAATTTATCAAGACTTGATTAACTCTTACTACAAGCTGTCGCCTCTAAATTAAACTTGCCCGTTTTCTTAATTGCTCCAAAGCCACCTTGTACATCAATTAAATTCTGATAGCCACGTGCACGTAAAATTGAAACAAAAATCATAGAGCGATATCCTCCAGCGCAATGAATATAAACCGGTTTATCTTTAGGAACCGAAGCCATATTATCATTAATAAAATCCAAAGGAATATTATCAACATCTACAATATGCTCTGAGTTATACTCGCCAGGTTTACGGACATCCATTACCATGCATCCTTCGTTCATTTTATCAGCAGCTTCATCAGCAGTTACAGAAACAATACTGTCTAATTCCTTTCCTGCCGACTTCCATGCATCAATTCCTCCTTCTAAAAATCCGATGGCGTGATCGTAACCAACACGCGCTAACCGAGTGATAACTTCCTGCTCACGACCAGCATCTGCAACCACTAAAATCTTTTGGTCGATATCGGTGATTAAAGCACCAACCCAAGGTGCAAAGCCGCCATCAATACCAATAAAAATAGCATTCGGAATAAATCCTTTCGCAAAATCCTGAGCAGAACGTGTATCTAAAATTAAAGCGTCGGTTTCGTTGGCTGCTACTTCAAATGCTGCAGGACTCAACGCAGTTGTACCACGCTTGATAACATCCGTAATGCTATCATAACCCATTTTATTCATCTTCACATTCATTGGAAAATAACCTGGAGGAGGTAATAATCCATCTGTCACTTCTTTCACAAATTCTTCCTTCGTCATATCTGCACGCAACGCATAATTAGTTGCTTTTTGATGAGCTAATGTATCGAAGGTTTCCTTGCTCATATTCTTTCCACAAGCAGAGCCAGCGCCATGTGCAGGATAAACAATAATATCATCAGGCAGGGTCATAAGTTTTGTTCTTAATGAGTCAAATAAAAATCCTGCTAAATCTTCCTGCGTAACGTCGCTTTTCTGAGCTAAATCAGGGCGACCAACATCACCGATAAACAAAGTATCACCGGTAAAAACAGCTTTATGTGTTCCGTCTTTGTCTGTTAATAAATAACACGACGATTCCATTGTATGTCCTGGTGTATGTAAAACAGTTATCGTCACATCACCTAATTTTAATTCTTGTCGATCTGTTGCAATCATCGTCTCAAAGTCAGGGTTTGCATTCGGACCAAAAACGATAGTAGCGCATGATGCTTTTGCTAAATCTAAATGCCCTGAAACGAAGTCAGCATGAAAATGTGTTTCTAAAACATACTTGATTTTTGCATTGTCTTTTGATGCTCTGTCGAGGTAAGGCTGAATCTCACGTAAAGGATCAATTACAGCTACTTCTCCGTTTGATTCGATATAGTAAGCTCCTTGTGCTAAACATCCAGTATAAATCTGTTCTATTTTCATAATTCAATGATTTTTCGAGAGCAAATTTACGGAATAGCGGGTAATAAATAAATATGATTTTTGATTTGTTTAGAAATGAAGGATATCAATTTGAAAATTTGTCACGATTATTATCGGGATTGATGTTTTGACAATTTAAAACTATATTGAATTCATAAATACTTTAGCCTTCTACTTTTTGTAAAAACAAATTATTCTGAAAATTTAGTTTTACACACAAAATTGTTGAATAACTCGTTCCTTAAAAGAGAAACAGTAATGCTCTCCTTGGTATTTTTACTTTTTACACAAAAAATTATATGGCAGAAAGTGGTAATGTTTTAAAGCCGAAAAAGAAAGAACCGGAACTGGAAGTGGAAGAGACACCAGAAGAAGAGGTTGCGCCTGTACGAGAGAAAAAACAAAAAGTAAAGAAAGAAAAAACAGCTCCAGTAAATGAGCCTGGTCCGATATCGAATTTCATTCGTGATGAACGTACATTCAAGATCAGTGGAATGCTGCTGATTGTTGTATCTGTGTTTTTACTTATTGCATTTTCTTCTTATTTCTTTACCTGGAAAAACGATCAGAATTTAGTTAGCGGTTCGTGGTTCGATTTAATTGTTTATAAGGGCAACAAAGTCGATAACTGGTTGGGAAAATTTGGAGCTATCATTTCTCATCAGTTCATGTACATGTGGTTCGGAATTGCAGCGTATACGTTTGTGATTTTAAGTTTTATTCCTGGATTTAAAATTTTATTCGGCATTGAACTTTTACCTTTTAAAAAGACATTACGCTATAGTTTTTTCAGCTTATTGTTTATTCCAGCATTCTGTTCTTATTTAGCATGGAACAACCCTAATTTACAATTTTTAGGTGGCGGACTTGGAGCGACAATCAACGAAGCATTGGAGTTGTCATTAGGAAAAGTAGGCGCTGGATTAGTATTGCTTTTTGTAGGATTAGCATTTGCAGTTGCCGTATTTAATTTCGCATTTAATCTGCCATCCTTCTTGACAAAAGCATCCGAAGAAAATGAAGAAGATGTAGCTATAGAATCGGTACCAACTCCCGTTGTAGCTCCTGTTGAAACAGGAAATAAAATCAAGAACGAACAGAAGGTTGAAGTAATTGACGACACGCCTGATACAGTATTTCAAACAGAAATGCAGGAAGATGATTTAGGCGATAATTTTACGGATGAAGAGCCAATTGAATTAGAGCCAATCGTTGAATTAAAGAAACCAGTTACTGATGATCCACTTGCCTTAGAAATTGCACCAGTATCGGAAGAAGATGAAAGTGATCCTGCTGAAGGTGTGCATGTAGTTTCGGATGAGGAAACAAGTTTGGTTGAGCAGTTAGGAGAATACGATCCAACGCTCGACTTAAGCAGTTATCAATACCCTACACTCGATTTATTAGAGAATTA
>CANGJU010000126.1 GCA_947453935.1 Bacteroidota bacterium
TATGCACAATTTCTGATTTGTCAGCAGCCAACCGACAACGATAGTTGCGGAACTTGTCCATCTTGTCAGAAGTGTAACAAAATGGTGCATCCGGATATTTATTTCAGCTTCCCTGTTATTACGCTGGCAAAGCAAAAAATCGACAAGCCCGTCTCTAACGATTTTATCGCCGATTTCAGAAAAATGGTTTTATCGCATCCATACATGGATTACAATGATTGGATGGCGGATATTAGTGATACAGAGAATAAGCAAGGACGAATCTACGTGCACGAAGGACCGGAAATTATCAAGCGGATAAATCTGAAAGCCTTCGAAGCACCGTTCAAAATTGTGTTGATGTGGCTGCCTGAAAAGATGTGGCCGGATCTGGCAAATAAGCTATTGAAAAGTCTGGAAGAACCTCCTGACAATACGGTTTTTATCCTGGCATCTGAACAGCGGGATGCATTGCTTCAAACAATATTATCGAGAACGCAATCGATTAAATTAACACGATTGAATGATCAGCAGGTAATAAACTCCTTGTTGCTTAGCAAAGAAATGGAGATGCAAAAAGCAGGTGAAATTGCGCGATTGGCAGATGGAGATTATCACCTTGCAGAAGAATTATCGGAGCAGCTTTCGGGTAATGACACCTTCGATAAGTCCTTTTTAGCTTGGATGCGATTATGTTTCAATCCAGCGAAAAATATGGAAGCGCTGATGTCATGGGTAGATCAGATGGCAACCTATAAGCGCGAAGAACAAAAACAGTTTTTATTTGCTTCTATTCAGATGGTAAGAGAATGTATGATGGTTAATCTGGCGGATCCATCCCTCGTAAAATTAGAAGATCAGCAGGTTAAAACGCTAGAGAAATTTCTGCCATTTGTGAATGCTAAAAACATGACTCCCTTTGTGGAGGAGCTGTCAAAAGCGCACTATCACATCGAACGAAATGCACATGCGAAAATATTATTCCTCGATTTGTCACTTAAATTGGGGAACATCCTTCAGATTAAAGCTTAGAAAAGTTAACTTTACGGCAATTAAATAAAATAATCATAGTGGTCAACGAACTAAAAACAGTAGCATATGGGATGTAGTACATGTTCAACCACCGACTCAACAAATGGAACTCCTGCCGGTTGTAAAAGCAACGGAACATGTGGCACCGGCGGCTGCAATAAATTGAATGTATATAACTGGCTATCCGATATGGTTTTGCCAGAAGGTCATAAGCCTTTTGATGTTTTAGAAATACGATTCAAAGGAAGCAGAAAAGAGTTTTTTAGAAATGTCAACAACCTAGAGTTAAAGGTTGGCGACATTGTAGCGGTGGAAGGAAACCCTGGTCATGATATCGGGGAAGTAAGTATGGTGGGCGAATTAGTCCGCTTTCAATTAAGAAAGAAAAATGTTTCAGATACAGCAGCTGAAATAAAAACCCTTTATCGCGTAGCCAAGCAAGCCGATATCGATAAATGGAATGAAGTGAAAGGACTTGAGTTTACTACCATGCACCGTTCAAGAACGATTGCTTTGCAATTAGGTTTGAAGATGAAGCTAAGTGATGTAGAATATCAGGGCGATGGTAAAAAGGCAACGTTTTTTTATACGGCTGATGAGCGTGTCGATTTTCGTGAGCTGATTAAAAAATTAGCAGACGAATTTAAGGTGCGCATAGAAATGCGTCAGATTGGTATGCGCCAGGAGGCTGCTCGTTTAGGAGGAATTGGTTCTTGCGGAAGAGAGCTTTGTTGTTCTACCTGGTTAACCGATTTTAAAATTGTTTCTACCAGTGCCGCTCGTTATCAGAACTTATCGCTGAATCCCCTCAAGTTAGCGGGTCAGTGTGGTAAGCTTAAGTGCTGTCTGAATTACGAGTTAGATACATACATGGATGCATTAAAGGATATTCCTGAATCGAATATTCGTTTGTCGCTTTCAAAGGGGACAATGGTGCATCGTAAAACGGATATCTTCAAGCGAGTTATGTGGTATAACTTAATTCCTGAAGTAAAAGATAGCGAAGAGCGAACACCTTTTGTTCCCGAGAACTGGGTGCCGTTAAGTGTTGAACGTGTTAAAGAAATTATTGAATTAAATAAACGCGGTCAGAAGCCAGATGATGCTGGTATGCTGGAGATGGAAGACACAACGGAAGAAGATATGCATTACAAAGATGTTGTAGGGCAGGATAGTCTAACCCGTATGGATCGTAAGAAGAAGAAAAAGAAGAAAAAGCCAACTGGGAAAGAAGGTGGAGAAAAAGCTCTTGCGGCGAATAATCCCCCTGCTAAGCAAGCGGCTCCGCAGCAATCACGTCCTGTACCTCAACAACCTAAGCCTGCACCTGCACCTCAGCAAAAGGCACCTACGCCTCCGGCCCAGACTTCAGGTAATCGTCCACCGCGAGAAGCACCTGATGCGCCTAAAGCAAATCAAGGAACAGGCAATGCCGCAGCAAGACCAGAGCGAAAAGTGCCGGGCACTCCTGAAAATAATGTTTCAGCTAGTCCTACGCCTGCAGCACCTGCAGCACCTGCAAATAATCCTTCAACTAATTCTACAACCCCTACAAAAAGCAATCGCCCTCCTCGTAAATTCGACAGAGGTAGTTAATCGAAATGAAGCGCAGTAATTTATTATTGTTTTGTTTATTGGCTTTATCCATTTGTTGGATTGGCTGTACCGATAATTCAACTTTGTTTGAAGAAAACAAATCGATTGCAGAAGCCAACTGGGATGCAGAACAGGTTTTTAAGTTTGAAACAACTATTCCTGATACTAGCAACGGATACAATGTCTATCTGAACTTACGCAATGCGGGTAATTATCCGTACAGCAATATTTTTTTATTCGTAAATACCTATTTTCCGAGTGGAACAATTGATAAGGATACTGTTGAAATTATGCTGGCATCTCCCGATGGAAAATGGATGGGCAAAGGGTTAGGGGATATCTGGGACAATCGAATTTTGTTTAAACGCAATGTTACATTCCCAGAAAAAGGGAAATATCGTTTTGAAATCTCACAGGCGATGCGATTAAATCCGCTACCTGGAATTACCGATGCCGGAATGCGCATTGAAAAAGTAAAATAGCCATGTTGCACATCAGAAACGTAGAAGAGCTGAAGTCGCAATGGGAAATTGTGACGCAGAAAATAAATAAGCACTTTGATGCCGAGGTAGACCTGCAAGGAGTTCTGTTTTTAATCGGGGTTCAAGAGTTGGGTCAAGGATTCAAAAAGTTTAAAAAAGACGAAAAGCAGGATCTCATGCATATTGCTACCTGCCGATTGCTATCCACCTTCGGTTATTATGAACTGGTGGGCTCCGACGAAGAAGGGTGGCCTCATTGGAAGATGGTTAAGCAGTTGCCTAAAATGAACTTGGGTGAGCAGGATTATCTACTAAAGCAAAGCATTATAGATTATTTCGAAGAGCACGACGTATTTCAAGACTAATAAAAAACCCTGCAGTGAATACTACAGGGTTTTCTTTTTTATTTCGAGGTGATTTTATTTAATCACTACTGTTTTTCTTACTTCTTCCGATTGCTCTAAACGGATGTAATCTTTAGCTGATAAAACATCTTTTGATGCCTCAACATTCAGAACTGCTTCCCATTTGAATTCGAAGAATGCTTCTCCTGTTCCTGTAGAAAGTTGCTCCTGGTATAAGTCGGCACGAACGCCTGTTTGTGCATTTACAACGCTATCCTGACGTAACACAACAGTTGCTCCTACAACAGGATTTCCGAGAGTATCAACAACTGTAATAATTGCTTTACAAGGTTCTGTTTTTTTGCACGCAGATACGCTGATGATTCCAGCCACTGCTAATAAAAGAATAATATTTCTAATCATAGTGAGTGTAAATATGGGCTCTGTACGACAAAGCTACATAATTTGTTCGAATTTAATTATTATTGCAATAGAACGGAAAACAAAACTTCCGTAAACTTGCACTTCAAAAATAATTAATTCTTGATATGAAGAAACTATTATCGCTTCTAAGTTTGACAGTTCTACTTTTTAGCACCCCCGCATTCAGTCAAAAAAATAATAAAACAGATAAAAAAGTAGCTATGGAAAAAGTGTATTATGTTCAAATCACGACTGATTTTGGAACAATGAAAGTGAAATTATACAATGAAACGCCGCTTCACCGCGACAATTTTGTGAAGTTAGTTTCAGAAGGATTTTATGATAGTCTTTTATTTCACCGCGTAATCAAAGGGTTTATGATTCAAGGTGGCGACCCTCAATCGAAGAACGCAGCGGCAGGTCAAATGCTGGGTGGAGGAGATGTGGGTTATCGTATTCCAGCAGAATTCAACGACAGTTTATACCATAAAAAAGGTGTTTTAGCAGCGGCTCGCGACAATAACCCTGAGAAAGCATCTAGTGGATGTCAGTTTTACATTGTTCAAGGTAAGCCAATGATTGAAAATGAACTTCAAATGGCAGAACGCCGTTCCGGTAAGCCAATGTCGGAAGCAAAACGCAACGACTATAAAACGATTGGTGGTTCAGCGTGGTTAGATGGAGAGTATACGGTGTTTGGTGAAGTGGTAGAAGGTCTTGATGTGATTGATAAAATTGCGGCAGTACCTTGTGGACCTATGGATCGTCCAGCAAGCGATGTGCGAATGAAAATGGTTTTAGTGGATAAATAATCATGTTTGAAAAAATAAATCAATTTATTGCAGAAGCAGAAGCTGCTACTCCCACAGGTAAAGAAGAACTCGAAGCTTATCGACTTCAATACCTTGGTAAAAAGGGAGTGCTTACTGATCTTTTTGCAATGATGAAAGAGGTGCCTGCTGAACAACGTAAAGAGTTTGGACAGCTGGTAAATAAATTAAAAAATGTTGCCGAAGAGAAGGTAAATGCTATTCGAGAGCAGCTCGAAAACCAAGCAGATGCTGGTACTGCTGCCCTCGATTTAACATTGCCTGGTGTCCCTCAGGAAATCGGAGCGATGCATCCAATCAGTATTGTTCGTAATGAAATAAACAGAATATTTTCGCGTATAGGCTTCACTGTTAGTGATGGTCCAGAGGTGGAGGATGATTGGCATAATTTCTCTGCTTTGAACTTCCCGCCGGAACA
>CANGJU010000127.1 GCA_947453935.1 Bacteroidota bacterium
CCATTCACGAAAGAATAATAATCTTCTCCGTAACCGGTAGTATGCGTGAATGCAATTTCAATATCCTTAGAACGCAGATGAATAACAGGATAAAGAGGCTCATCACTGATATGCGTATTTAACAAATCCAACAAACCATTTTCAGATCGGTATTCTTGCCCGTTGAAAACAATGGTTAAACCTACATTTAAAAAAGTATAGTTACGCACCATCGTTTCAATGTAATCCATACGATAATGGTAATCAGTAAATATTTCACCATCGCAATCAAAGGAAACTTCGGTACCATCAGCAAGGTTTGTAGGTAATTCATTTTTAGTTGCTGTCAGCTCACCTCTTTCAAATTCTGCCCAGGTAGTTTTTCCCTGACGAACGGCTTGAACTCGAAAATATGCTGATAATGCATTAACAGCCTTAGTACCTACTCCGTTTAGTCCAACCGACTTTTGAAACGCCTGGCTATCGTACTTACCACCAGTATTAATTTTCGAAACGCACTCTACCACTTTACCTAACGGAATTCCGCGGCCATAATCACGAATTCTACAACGACCATCTTTAACCTCTATTTCAACCTTCTTTCCATAACCCATCACATATTCATCGATACAGTTATCTACCACCTCTTTAAGCAAAACATAAATACCATCATCTTTACTTGATCCGTCACCTAGTTTACCGATATACATCCCAGGACGTAAACGGATATGCTGTTTCCAATCGAGACTTTGAATACTATCTTCTGTATAATTATGATCAATCGTTAATTCATTTTTTTTCGCCATCTTAAATCTTAAATTAAAATTAATTTTTGCAAAGGTCGTAAACTAACACGACACGAATTTCAAAATTAACAATTTCGTGAGGGTAAGTTACTAACTAAAACTGCAGTTTTTTAACATTATTGCTGTGAGAAAAGAGCAATTTATGTAGTTATAAGTCCTTAATGATTGTGATACTATCAATTGTTGAAATTCCTTATTCCATGATTTCCAAAGGAGTAATCACTTCAAGCGAATCGACGGCCGTTGTGTCGGGAGGCATCAAGTAATTTAAGCATGCAGGAGACAAGTGCAAGGGAACGAAATTGGTATCGACCTCAGCAGCAGAAATCTTTTCTCTTGTTACCAACCTATTCGTAATCATTTTATAATAACTCTTCATGGATCTCGAAAATGTTCCAGTAGAATCGAATGCAGATTTGTAATACTTCGGATGTGGGATAATACTGGATAAGAAGCATGATTCCTGTAGATTTAAAGCTGCGGGAGATTTATCAAAATAATAGTTTGAAGCCTCACCTATTCCATAGATATTTGGCCCCCATTCGATAATATTCAAATACACCTCAAACATTCGTTCTTTTGAAACTAGCCTGTTGCGCTCAATTAACCAAACAATCAACACCTCTTCGAGTTTCCGAGCAATTGTCTTATTACGACTTAAAAATACATTTTTAACTAGTTGCATTGAGATGGTACTTCCACCACGCACGAATCGTCCTTTTTTAAAATTTGTAGCTATGGATTGCTTAAAGGCTTCTTCTACAAATCCACCATGATTAAAGAAACTCGGATCTTCGGAAGTAAGTACACAATTTTGCAAATAAGGAGAAATACTTGGCAATGGAGTAAAACTCGGATTTTCAGGTCCGACTAAAAACGAACGAACGGATCGACTACCATCCATCGCTGTAAAAGAAAACGATGAATTTAATTTTGTAAATCCTCCATTACCCCAACTGGAAACCGAAAACTTTGATGGCGTTAATTTAGAATCGAAATCTAATGCGTCCGGATTATCGAACGGAAGATGAAAACGAAGTGCATAATTTAATCCACCATTCACTTTAAATCCAACAAAACTCGAAAAAACACCATGAGGCAATGCATCAAAAAGTGCTTGTGCTTGCGGCGCATCAAAGCCCGCATTTAAAGTGATGTAACCTTTTTTACCTCGTGCATACGTAGTTTGTAAATTCACCAATAATTTATTTACGGAGAAGAATGTTTGACTTGCCGTATAAATACTATCGTTTGAAAAATTTAAGTTAAACTGCGCTGCCATTGCGGGAATTATCACATTTTCTGGCGATATTCTCCAATGATTAACCAGAAAATTATCCATTGAAAAAATCATAGAAAATGGAATATCCTCTTCGCTGATATCAGCTTTTAAACGGATGTTTGCTTTATCAAAACAAAATTTAAATCCATCATACAGATCAACAAACGGTAATGCATAAGCGTTAGACGATTTACGGACCATTGAAAAATCATATTCCCCATCAGATGCATTGGCAGTACCAACTATCTGCCAGTCTGATTTTCCGTCTTGTGAATTCATTACCAAGGAAGAATTAAATTTCTCACCATCAAAGTTCAGTAACGGCAAATCCAACGATTCTATCACATCGTTTTTCTGATACGACAGATGAAAGTTTTCCAAGGTAATCTCCTCGTTAAATACATCATTTATTTTTTCATAGATAGCGGCAAATCGCTCGTTTAGACCAATAGAATTATTTATAGCTTGATCATCTTTTTTACCATCGCTTTTTAGAAAAGAAGAATAATTATCGAGTGAATCTTTTTTTATTAAAGTGATAGAAACGCTCTGAGCAATTAATGAACGGGTTGTTACTTTACCTACAAACAATTTTGATATTCTGATTTTCGCACTAAGGTGCTTTAAAGTAAACAACGTATCTCCATTAGATGGAATCAATGCTACATTATCAATACAAATTTCGCGGATACCATTAAAACTAGCATTGCCAACTACAAGGGTTGCATTAAATTTCTGTTTGACTTTTGTTTTTGCCTTTTCGATGACATAATCAAGAATTGGTTGTCTGATTAAAAACATTGCAATTACTAAAAGTGCAATGAAGGAAAAGAGAATTATTAATCGCTTTTTATTTTTCGAATTCATATTATTTGGTGGTAGGCCAAAAATAACAAACAGGACTTAAAAAGTCCTGTTTGCAAAAATGTTTTATCAACGATGATAATTATTCTTTCACCATATCTACCATTCCATAACCTTGCTCTGTCATAGCGCCAATTCCGCATTCCCAGATAAAGCGATGAACGTCCATATGTGCATGTAAAGTAAATGGCAATAAATAACCCATCATATTACTACCATCATTTGCCTTGTAGTAGCGCGCGAATTTCTTACCTGTCTCATTTATCTTTTGTACATAATCCTGATCAGGTTGCGCATCAAACTCAGCAAAGTTGTTTAAATCTGCTTCTGTATATCCGGCTTTCTCCATACGATCTAATGTTTGTTCATATAAAATATCTGAAAATTCGTGCGAAGTAGGATCAATTGTTAACTGACTTTTTTCTGAATCAGTTCGAGGGTCTACTAAGATTAGTGGACTAATACATAAGTAACGCATCTTTACTGAAAATTCTGGATCAGAAATACTCTCATGACTGCGAGGCATAAGATTCATTTTTCCTACTGCTAAGTAAGGTTGTTCAAAAATCTTTGATACTAATTGCTCTAATTTATCTGCCTGGCGACTAGAAACAACTAAGGTTACTTTAGAGCTCAAAAATCGCATGAATCCATTCTGGATTTTCGATGTTCCTTTCAATGAAGAAAAACTAAATTGAGAAGCATCACCGCCTACTGCTTCTATCATTGGAATTAATGATTCGCATAACAATGACTGATGATGTAATGGAATTGTGTTTGCCGATGCCTGATCGCGTAAGAAGGAGATTTTAACTCGCATGATTTAAGGATTTTTATAAATTTAGTTTAATTATTCCCATTATTATACCATGTGCCAAATGGGAATGCAATTATAGCTATTTTATTTAAATTAACATTGACATTCAATGTCATGATGAATAATTTTTCATTGCCCAACAATGGTAACATGCAGGATTTATCCCTTTTCGAAACAACTTTTTCCCAATTTGAGAAAAAGGTTATTTGCCACTTGCTTTGTAAAGAAATTCCTTTTCATCAGCAGTAAGACTATCGAATCCAGAGCGATTGATTTTATCAAGAATACGATCCAGATTCTCTTGTGTCATACGTTGTTTTTCGAGATAAATTTCATCTGCATTTTCGTTGCTACGATAAACGACCTTCATTTTTTTACGTGACTTTGATTTGAAAGAAAACAAATTCGTAAACCATTTGGTAATATCCGTACCAGATTGTAAAAACTTAATAGAAACGAAACCGAATAATGCACCACCAATATGTGCTATATGTCCACCTGCATTACCACTAGGGATACTAAATGCATAGAGCAAAAACATGATGATAGCTAGAAACTTTAATTTAATACTACCAATAAATAATAACTGCGTTGTATAATTAGGTAATAACGTTGCCACCGCAAAAAAAACTGCGAGAACGCCAGCTGAAGCACCTATCAAAATTGCCTGATTATGATTAGCGAATGCAGGAAAGATCTGATAAGCGATAATGTAAAACAATCCGCCAGCAATACCTCCTAAAAAATAAGTAGCACTTAATTTCTGTTGTCCTAAATATTCAGAAAACAACTTTCCTGTCCATGTTAAAAACAACATGTTAAACAAGATGTGAAAGATATCATCATGTAAAAACATGTAGGTAATAATTGTCCACGGCTTCCAGATAAAATTTGACACGCCTGCTTCTAATCCAAAAAACAAACGAAGTAACTTATCTAATGAAAAATCAACCCCAAACAAGAAACCAAATAAATCAACAAAATTAACTCCGATAAAAACGATAACATTGATTAATACCAACCGGTACAATACCATATTGTTATTGAAATAACTTTTAATATCCTGCATTAAATTCTTCATGCTTTCATTTTAGAATTTAAAACAAGTCATTATTATTCACATTAAATCGATCGAACGATTTTTTCTTCCAGGCTACAATCAAAAAATAGCCGAATATCATTCCGCCTAAATGCGCGAAATGAGCTACATTATCACTACCACTATTTTGAGCACCTGAATACAATTCAAGTAATCCAAATAAAGCTACTGCATATTTTGCACG
>CANGJU010000128.1 GCA_947453935.1 Bacteroidota bacterium
ATGTTTGTTGTTTGTGCATCTACCACAATTCCATCGGTACCGCACAATTTAGCTCCCGCATTATTCACGCGTTGTATACTATTACCTGATGCTGATTGTCCTGAATTAGTTACTTGTAATCCTACCCATGTCTGGTTTGTTAGTGGATTATAAAAATAGTCTCCCAGATATGAATTAATATTAGTTGATGTCGTTAAGGCAGTACCGGTAGTACTCCATGTTGCACCTGTGGAATCAACATGCTGTAAATAAACACTGGTAAGGGCTGCATTTGCTGGATTGCTTGTATTAAATGCACATAAAAATCCCGTTCCTCCATCTGAAATAATATGAGGGAAAAAGAAAGCAGAAATTGTTTTTGTTGTAAACTGAATTGGACTAGCCCATAAACTTACATAGTTAGTAGCCATTCGTTTAACAAACAATTTTGAAACGCCTGGAAAATTTCCTGTTTCCTGTACGTACATTAAATAGTATTCACTGTTGGCATACGAAGCAATAGATGGACGTGAATAGTTAGGTGTTGTACCGGTTGCAGGTTTTATTTTATCTGGTCCTGCGCCATTTATAGAGGCTCCTGTTGCAGGATTCAACTCAATATAACAAACCCATTTCTGATTGGTACTTGAATAAGCGTTCCATGCTATCACCACATTATTGTTAGATAAAACTCCAATTACTGGCGCTAATCCTTGTGCTGCATCTGCATCTGAAAGTACAACTCCATTTGTTGCCCAAACAGGAGCACCGGTAGAATCCATTTTTTGAGCTACTACCTGCATACTACCTGTGCGTTGATCTTGAAAAGCAACGATAGCATTTCCATCATTGTCGGTTTTTAAATCATAGCGAAAGAGTGCTGTATTTTGATTTGCATTACTCACCACAACACCATTAGGTCCCCATAATTTATTTCCAAGAGCATCGAGGCGCTGCATGCGCAGCACATACATTCCTGTTGACTGATCGAACCAAGATATATAGGCGCCACCATCGGCTCTGGAGCTGATTAACGGGGTTTCTTGTCCGGACCCAACAGCATCTTGAATAACTACGTTATTGGTTGAGTCATTAGCAAACTGTGCCTCCACCCAAAATGGCAACAAGCATAATAGGAAAATGTAAAGTTTTTTCATGATTATATTTTTTATGAAAGTATAAAAACTAACGAAGGGAGCGATTGCTCCCTTCGTTTTTTCCCCTGTCAATGCGATAAATCATAAAAAAAAAGGGCGATAACCACATCGCCCTTCCATTCAACCATTATCAATCCAACCTTTGAACTGTATTTATAATAGGATAATTCTATTCAGTATTTAGTTAGTGCATATGACCTGTGATAAGTTTCAGTAATGCGAAAAAAAAGGGAGCCGAAGCTCCCTATTCAATTTATCAAATTGGTTTAACCGTATTATCCGTTCAATGCTTCTGCCCCTGCAACAATTTCCAAAATTTCGTTGGTAATGGCCGCCTGACGAGCTTTGTTGTAAGTAAGCTTTAGTTCTTTAATAAGCTCACCAGCATTATCAGTTGCTTTGCTCATCGCCGTCATACGCGCTCCATGTTCAGAGGCATGTGAATCAAGAACAGCTTTGTACAATTGAGTTTTAATCGACTTCGGAATTAAGTCAAGAACTATTTCTTGCTTACCTGGCTCAAAGATATAGTCGTTATTAGTTGTTTTCTCTGTTGTAGTAGCCGCAGGTTGAATTGGTAATAACTGTTCAGACTGAACAATCTGCACCGCTGCATTTTTAAACTGATTATAAACAACAATAACTTTATCATACTGTCCAGCAGCAAAATCACTCATGATTTTTTCCGCTATCGGAGCAACTTCATCAAAACGTAAATCACTATACACTTCATTATGATTTCCGTTGTACAATGAATTATTTTTTGAATAAAAATCAGATGCTTTTTTACCAATGCTCAACACCTTTACATTACCTGCATTAGCTTGAGCGCTGTATTGGTCGTGAATTAATCTGTTTACCTGACGAATAATATTTGCGTTAAATGCACCTGCTAATCCTCTGTTTGAAGTCACAGCTACAATTAACACTTTCTCTACAGGTCGTACTTGTGCGAATTGCCCTCCGCTATTTCCTTCTAAAGAAGAAGACAAGTTTTCCAGAATATCACGAAGCTTATTTGCATAAGGGCGTAGTTGTGTAATTGCATTCTGCGCACGACGAAGCTTAGCAGCACTCACCATTTTCATTGCTTTGGTGATTTGCTGTGTACTCGACACAGAAACAATTCTTAAACGTACCTCTTTTAAATTAGCCATTTTAAATTTTCTTTAAATCGTGCTGAAATTAAGCAGTATAATTTTTTGCTAAGTCTTTTCCAACTTGCTCTAATGTAGCGGTAATTTCATCATTAATTACACCTTTTGCTAATTGGTCAAGTGTAGCCTTATGACTTGCACGCATTACATTCAAGAAGTTAGTTTCAAATTCACGCACCTGACGTACAGGAACATTTTGCAATAAACCTTTTGTTCCAAGGTAAATAATTGCAACTTGCTCTTCTACGCGCAATGGTGAATACTGACCTTGCTTCAAAATTTCCACGTTACGAGAACCTTTGTCGATTACTGCTTTAGTAGCAGCATCTAAGTCAGAACCGAATTTAGAGAACGCCTCTAATTCACGGTACTGCGCCTGATCTAACTTAAGGGTACCAGCAACTTTCTTCATTGATTTAATCTGAGCGTTACCACCTACACGAGATACAGAGATACCTACGTTGATTGCAGGACGAACCCCTGAGTTAAATAAGTTTGCTTCAAGGAATATCTGTCCGTCAGTAATGGAAATTACGTTCGTTGGGATATAAGCTGATACGTCACCTGCTTGCGTTTCGATAATTGGAAGAGCTGTTAACGAACCACCACCTTTTACCTTATCTTTTAAAGACTCAGGTAAGTCATTCATATTAGCAGCAATTGAATCAGACTTAATAACCTTCGCAGCACGCTCTAATAAACGACTGTGTAGGTAGAATACGTCTCCTGGATAAGCTTCACGGCCTGGAGGACGACGTAATAATAATGATACCTCGCGGTAAGCAACAGCTTGCTTAGACAAATCATCATAAACTACTAATGCCGGGCGACCAGTATCACGGAAATATTCTCCGATTGCAGCACCTGCCATTGGAGCAAAGAACTGCATTGGAGCCGACTCAGAAGCTGTAGCAGCAACAATCACCGTATAAGGCATTGCACCACGCTCTTCTAAAGTCTTAACTACGTTAGCAACAGTAGAACCTTTCTGACCTACTGCAACGTAGATACAAAATACAGGCTCTCCTTTGTCGTAAAATTCTTTTTGATTGATGATAGTATCGATTGCAACAGCAGTCTTACCTGTCTGACGATCACCGATGATTAACTCACGTTGACCACGACCGATAGGAATCATTGCGTCGATTGCTTTGATACCAGTTTGTAATGGCTCATTTACTGGCTGACGGAAGATTACTCCAGGAGCTTTACGCTCAAGTGGCATCTCGAAAGTTTCGCCTGCAATAGGACCTTTACCATCGATTGGATTTCCCAATGTATCTACAACACGGCCAAGCATTCCTTCACCCACACGGATAGAAGCAATTTTACCTGTACGTTTTACAGTATCACCTTCTTTAATATTGTTTGATGAACCTAACGTTACGGCACCTACGTTATCTTCTTCAAGATTTAATACAATGCCCTTAAGTCCATTTTCAAATTCGATTAGCTCTCCAGATTGAACCTTTGTAAGTCCGTAGATACGGGCAATACCATCACCCACTTGTAATACAGTTCCTACTTCTTCAAGTTCTGTTGCAGATTTAAATCCTGCTAATTGTTGACGGAGAATAGCTGAAACTTCGTCTGGTCTAACATCTACCATTTTCGTAGTTATTTATAGTTGTTATTAGATAATTATTAATATTCCTTTACGTATAAGTTATCGTCGAATTCGTTTTTCAACTGACGTAACTTTTTAATTACTGAAGAATCGTATTGCTCATCACCGATGCGAAGTACAAACCCTCCAATAATATTTTTGTTTACTGTTTCAACAAGCTCAATTTTGTTTCCTTTCATTTTCTTTACGATATCAAGGATTTGCTCTCTTGTTGAAGCATCTAACGGAGTAGCAGTTGTTACATGTGCCACTTTAACTCCAATAGACTCTTTATAAATATTGATGTACTCTTGTGCAATATCTTCTAAATAACCTTCACGTCCTTTCTTTGTCATTAAGTCCATGAAAGAAAGCGTCACGTTATCTACCTTACCTGAAAAAACACCTTTAATTACGGCTTCTTTTTTATCCGTATTGATGATAGGGTTTTTCATCAGTAAAGCTAAATCACGACTTTGATCACAAGCAGAAGCGATCAATTGCATATCAGAAAAAACCTTATCCGTAATATTCTTTTCGGTGGCTAATCCCAGCAATGATTTTGCGTATCTGCGAGCTACTTTTGACTCTGTCATTTTTCTTTTTTTAGCGATTAGTGAATTAGTTTAACTTAACGTCTTTCAATAAATCATTAACCAACGCCTTTTGTTTTTCATCACTTGCCAATTGCTGGCGGATTACTTTCTCAGCGATTTCAATGGATAATGTTGCTACTTGATTTTTTAATTCAGTGATAGCAGCCATTTTCTCATTTTGAATTGTTTCACGAGCAGTAGCAATCATACGATCTGCTTCTGTTTGTGCTTTAGCACGTGCCTCATTTACAATTGCATCTTTTGTATCACGAGCTTCTTTTAGCATCATGTCACGCTCGTTGCGTGCAAGCTTCAATAACTGCTCGTTTTCTGCCTTCATGTTGGCTACTTCATCTTTTGCTTTTTTAGCAGCATTCAAAGCATCTTCAATTGAAGTTTCGCGCTCTTTTAAAGATGAAAGAATTGGCCCCCAAGCAAATTTGCGAAGGATAAACACAACAATCAGAAATGAAACGGTCATCCAAAATACGAGACCAAATTCGGGTTTTACGAGTTCCATTTTATATTA
>CANGJU010000129.1 GCA_947453935.1 Bacteroidota bacterium
CTCCTGTACTTGGTATTACGGGGACTGGTGGCGCTGGAAAATCATCACTAGTAGATGAATTAGTTCGTCGTTTTACCATCGATTTTAAAGATAAAAACATTGCTATCATTTCAGTAGATCCATCAAAGCGTAAAACAGGTGGTGCTTTATTAGGCGATCGTATTCGTATGAACGCCATCAATAACGAGCACGTTTATATGCGTTCGTTAGCAACACGCCAGAGTAATCTCGCACTTTCAAAATATGTGAAAGAAGCAGTTGAAGTAGTAAAAGCAGCAGGCTTCGATTTGATTATTCTTGAAACTTCAGGTATTGGTCAGAGTGATACAGAAATTACAGAGCATAGCGATATGAGCTTGTATGTAATGACTCCTGAATACGGAGCTGCGACACAGTTAGA
Source organism: Bacteroidota bacterium (assembly GCA_947453935.1). Lineage (GTDB taxonomy): Bacteria > Bacteroidota > Bacteroidia > AKYH767-A > OLB10 > CAINEC01. Next base: position 401 of record CANGJU010000129.1, read on the forward strand.
GAAAATCGATATGCTTGATTTTGCGAATATCATTGCATTAAACAAGTTTGATAAACGTGGTGCTCTTGATGCTATTCGTGATGTAAAAAAACAATTTAAACGCAATCACAATTTATGGGATGCCGATGATGAATCGCTTCCAGTTTTCGGTACCATCGCCTCTCAGTTTAACGATCCTGGTATGAATCGCTTGTACAAAGCCATCATGGATCATTTAAATCAAAAATCGAATGGTAAGTTAAGTTCTTCTTTCCAGGTTACCGATGAAATGTCGGAGAAAATTTACATCATCCCTCCTCACCGTACCCGTTATTTAAGTGAGATTGCTGAAAATAATCGTGCGTATGATAAGTGGGCGAAAGATCAATCTGAAGTTGCACAAAAACTTTTCGGTATTCATAAAGCATTGGATGCCTTATCTGATTTAAATGTTACTGATAAAGACAAAGCAATCGATGTTTTAAAATCAGCATATGCAGAATGGGAATTAAAGTTAGATGGAACAAACCGTAAGTTGATTGAAAACTTCGGTGCTAAAATGCAAGCCTACAAAAACGATTATTATATTTTCAAGGTTCGTGATAAGGAAATTAAAATTAAAACGTTTTACGAGTCACTTTCTAAATCGCGTATTCCAAAAGTGTCTGTCCCACGATTTGAAGCATGGGGCGAACAATTAAACTGGATGTTGCAAGAGAACGTTCCTGGAGAATTTCCATTCACAGCGGGAGTGTTTCCTTTTAAGCGCGAAGGAGAAGATCCTACACGTATGTTTGCGGGTGAAGGTGGACCAGAAAGAACGAATCGTCGATTCCACTATGTTTCATTAGGAATGCCTGCTCATCGTTTAAGTACTGCCTTCGACTCTGTAACACTTTATGGTCACGATCCTGATTATCGTCCGGATATTTATGGTAAAATTGGTAATGCAGGAGTTAGTATTTGTTGTTTAGATGATGCGAAAAAATTATACAGCGGATTTAATCTCGCAGATCCAAAGACATCCGTAAGTATGACCATCAATGGTCCTGCTGCAATGCTAACTGGGTTTTTCATGAATGCTGCTATCGATCAGCAATGTGAAATTTACATTCAAAACAACGGACTAACGGATAGCGTTAACGAAAAGATAAATCAGATTTTCAAAGACAAAGGTTTACCTCGTCCTAATTATAATGGTCCATTGCCAGAAGGTAATAACGGTTTAGGTTTGATGTTGTTGGGAGTTACCGGTGATGCTGTTCTTCCTGCCGATGTTTATCAGAAGATAAAAGCAGATACGATTGCTCAGGTGCGTGGTACTGTTCAGGCAGATATTTTAAAAGAAGATCAGGCACAAAACACATGTATCTTCTCGACAGAATTTGCTTTACGTTTGATGGGTGACATGCAGGAATATTTCATCCAGAATAAAATTCGTAATTTCTATTCTGTTTCTATCTCTGGATATCATATTGCAGAAGCAGGTGCAAATCCGATAACGCAGTTAGCATTTACATTGGCTAACGGATTTACTTACGTAGAATACTATGTTAGTCGCGGAATGAACATCAACGACTTCGCTCCTAACCTATCGTTCTTCTTCAGTAACGGTATCGATCCAGAGTATTCAGTGATTGGTCGTGTTGCTAGACGTATTTGGGCAAAGGCAATGAAGTTAAAGTACAATGCTAATGAAAGAAGTCAGATGTTGAAGTACCATATTCAAACATCAGGTCGTTCGTTACATGCGCAGGAAATTGACTTCAACGATATCCGTACAACATTACAAGCATTGTATGCTATATACGATAACTGTAATTCACTTCACACAAATGCGTATGATGAAGCGATTACTACTCCAACGGAAGAATCTGTTCGTCGTGCGATGGCTATTCAGTTAATCATTAATCGTGAATTAGGATTAGCGAAGAATGAAAATCCATTACAAGGTTCATTTATCATTGAAGAATTAACGGAATTGGTAGAAGAAGCAGTATTGATAGAATTTGATCGTATCACAGAGCGTGGTGGTGTATTGGGTTCAATGGAAACAATGTATCAGCGTGGTAAGATTCAAGAAGAGTCGTTGCATTATGAAATGTTGAAGCACACAGGTGAATATCCAATCATCGGAGTAAATACATTCTTATCATCGAAAGGTTCGCCAACGGTAACACCGAAAGAAGTTATTCGTGCTACAACAGAAGAGAAAGAATTCCAGATTAACATGTTGAATAATTTGCACAAGGCCCACTCAGATAAAGCGTCAAATCTTTTACGCGATTTGCAAGTGACGGCCATTCAAAACAAGAACATGTTTGAAGTGATGATGGAAGTAAGCAAATTCTGCAGCCTTGGTCAGATTACCAAATCCTTATTCGAAGTAGGTGGCCAATATAGACGAAATATGTAACAACCTTAGCTCCGTAGGAGCGTAACATAAATAGCCCCGTTAGGGGCGTCATATCATTAGCTCCGTAGGAGCGTCATATCCATAGCCCCGTTTGGGGCGTCATATCCATAGCCCCAGCGGGGCGAAATATCAATTATGGCCAACACATACACCCAGCTCTACATTCATGTCGTGTTCGCTGTTAAAAGGCGAGCAAGTGTTTTAGCTAAATCATGGCGTGATGAATTATTTCAATACATCACTGGAATTGTAAAGAACAAGGGACAAAAATTAATGATTGTTAATGGCGTTGAAGATCACATTCATATTTTATTGGGAATAAAGCCAGATTGTAATTTATCTGATTTAGTTCGTGATATTAAAGCTAATTCATCGAGATGGATTAATGATAACAACAAGGTGGCTGGTAAGTTCGAATGGCAAACAGGATTTGGTGCATTTAGCGTTGGTTCATCGCAGGTAAATATTATTTGTAATTATATTGCCCATCAAGAAGAGCACCATCAAACAACAAAATTCAGAGAGGAATATATCGAGTTCTTGCAAGCGTATGAGATCGAATATAAAGAAGAATACTTATTTGAGGAGATTGGTGGCGCTCCTACGGAGCTCAATCAATAACCAAATCATCAAACAATTATTATTACGCTCCTACGGAGCTATAATAATTAATTAAATTAACAGCCCCGTTAGATGCAATACAATAATAGCTCTGTAAGAGCGCAATAACCATAGCCCCATCGGGGCGTCACATCCATAGCTCCGTAGGAGCGTAATAAACATAACATTATCAAATCAAAAAACCTCTCCCCCGAACTCATCACCTACCTCGAACAATTTGTTCAGGCAGATAGGATTTTGCGTTTGAAAGAAGTATTGGCTAAACGAACGAATTATTTAACGGTGGTGACAGACCAAGTTGTAGACCCGCATAATATCAGTGCGATTTGCAGAAGCGCAGAATGTTTTGGTGTGCAGAATATACATCTGATAGAAAGTAATTTCCCTTTTCGCGGAGCAAAAAAAATTCAACGTGGTTCATTAAATTGGGTAAATATTAATCGGTATGATGGAGAGTATAAAACGCAGGATTGTATTCAAGCATTAAAAGCAAAAGGCTATAAAATTGTCGCTGTTTCTCCGCATGCTGCGAGTAAATCCATCGCTGATTTAAATTTTGATAAGCCCATTGCGCTTGTTATGGGACAAGAACAGAATGGTGTTTCCAGAGAAATCATGGACGCTGCCGACGAATGTGTGATTATTCCGATGCATGGATTTACCGAAAGTCTGAATGTATCCGTAGCATGTTCGATTGCTTTGTTTGATTTACGAAAGCGTTTAGAAGAAAGTGGCATAAAATGGCAATTAAGTGATCACGATAGAGATGAATTATACCAGCAATGGTTGTTCGATTCCATCAAACGTCCTGATTTAATTATTGAGCATTACCATAAAACGATTGCAAACAAATGATTCCGTTTGTCGATATTCATACGCATCATTTTTCAAATCGTGAAGAGGTAATTTCTTTAAGAAGTATTGATGTAAATGAATATCGGATGCAAAATGAACTCATCAATTTACGTAGCACATTAGGACTACATCCTTGGTATCTTTCTACGGAAAGCTCATCAAACAACTTATCACTTCTTGAAGAGAAAATAGCTGATAAAACGATTTATGCAATTGGTGAATGTGGATTAGATAAAGTTGTAGATGTCGATTATAATCTACAAATCGAATTATTCAAAAGTCAAATTTTGTTATCTGAAAAATATAAACTTCCTCTTATTATACATCAGGTAAAAGCACATGATGATATTATCAAAATCAAACGTGAGGTGAATCCTTCTCAACCTTGGATCATTCATGGGATGCGTTTAAAATGGGCTATCGCAAAAGAGTTTTTAAATGCTGGAATGTTTCTATCATTCGGACATCATCTGTTAAATTCAGAGTCTCACTTAATGGATACTTTTTTACAAACACCACTTGATAAAATCTTTTTAGAAACTGACAACAGTGCAATTGCAATAGATGATATTTTTGCAAAAGCAGCTGAAATCAAATCGATGAAGGTGCAAGCAATGAAAGAAATCGTTTATCAAAACTTCAAAACAGTTTTTAAAAAATGACGGATCGCTCCTGGTTATCAAGAACGGAATTATTAATAGGA
>CANGJU010000130.1 GCA_947453935.1 Bacteroidota bacterium
ATCAAATTTATCTTCGTTTCTAATCAGGAAATGTATGATAAAGCACAAGAGGCTATCAAAGGATTTGATCAGGTGAAAGCTGTTTTTTCTTTTGATGATTTGAATGGCGTTAGAAACTGGAAAGAAATTGTAGAAGCAGGTAAAAATAACCCTGCCCCTGAAAAGGTAAATGCAATTAAAGCAACTATTTCATCAAACGATTTAGCAACCTTGCTATACACAAGCGGAACTACTGGTGTACCCAAAGGTGTAATGCTCTCGCATAATAATATCGTTAGTCAGTTAATTGCAGCGCAATTTCTCGCACCTGTGAATGAACATAGTCGCGCACTTAGCTTTTTACCGCTTAATCATGTTTACGAACGCGTACTAACGTACCTCTATTTTTATTTAGGTGTTTCTGTTTGGTATGCTGAGAGTATCGATAAGGTCGCTGATAATTTGAAAGAAGTACAGCCAGAAATTTTTGGTTGTGTTCCTCGATTGTTTGAAAAGGTGTATGATAAAATTGTGGCGAAAGGAAATGATTTAACAGGCATTAAACGCAAACTTTTTTATTGGGCGCTTGAACTCGGATTGCATTATGAGGCGAATGGAAAAAATGGCTGGTGGTACGAGTTCCAACTGGGCATTGCGAGAAAATTAATTTTTAGCAAATGGCAGGAAGCATTGGGAGGCAAAGTAAAGGCTGCTATTTCTGGTGGCGCTGCTTTACAACCACGATTAGCTCGTGTATTCTGGGCGGCACAAATCCCAATCTTAGAAGGCTATGGTCTTACAGAAACGAGTCCTGTTGTTGCTGTGAATACGCTAGATCCGGGCGGACTTAAATTCGGTACTGTTGGAAAAGTGCTCGACAAGGTAACGGTACGCATAGCCGAAGATGGGGAAATCTTATGTAAAGGTCCTAATTTAATGTTAGGCTATTATAATCGCCCCGACTTAACAGCAGAAGTAATTGATGCGGAGGGTTGGTTTCATACAGGCGATATTGGTGTTTTTGAAGATGGTGTTTATTTGAAAATCACTGATCGTAAAAAAGAAATTTTCAAAACATCTGGAGGTAAATACATAGTACCGCAAGCGACAGAAAATAAATTAAAAGAATCACGTTTTATTGAACAAGTGATGGTAGTGGGCGAGGGACAAAAATTTGCTGCTGCATTCATTGTTCCTGCGATTGCGTTTATCAATGAGTGGGCTGCACGCAAAGGAATTACCTTGCCATCAAGTCGTGAAGAAATTTGTAAAAACGAAACGGTTATCCAGCGAATCCAAAAAGAAGTGGATGAAGTCAATGCAACACTCGGTAATTTCGAAGCTATTAAAAAGTTCGCACTTTTACCTCGTGAATGGACAGTTGAAGGAGGGGAGTTGTCGCCTAAGTTAAGTCTGAAACGAAGAGTGATTCTTAGTGAAAATCAAACAGCATTTAATCAGATTTATAGCGAATAGTTTATTGGTTGTTTAACATCGTACGAAAACGAGTTGCTTCTTTTAAATTTCCTATCGCTTGATAAGTGTCAGCTAAAACGCCTATGCTTTTTCGTGCTTTCGGATTTAAAGCGATTGCTTTATTTGCATATTCAATTGCCTGATTATAGTTTTTATTTACGAAGCTCATCGCTGCAATATTTTCAATAATCATTATATTGCTGGGTTCAATCTGATAACCCATTTTCAAATAGTATAAGCACGAATCGACCTCATTTTTACTTGCATGTAATGATGCACAGTTATTAATGGCCATTACATTCTCTGGTCCGTAGAAAATACTTTTACGATATTCATCAATCGCTAAATTAAAATTCCCAACACTCGCTGCTTGTAGACCTTTGTTGTAAAATAAATTCGAAATATTTTGCAAAAGCGATGTTTCCTTCGGAGTGATTTTTAACGCCATCTGATAATAGTAAAAGGCACTATCATGATTTCGTTGTCCTTCAAAAAGAACGGCAAGGTTGTTCATCGAATTCGTATAAACATCGTTTAGTGCAATCGATTTTTTATAAGCGCTTATTGCTTTGATGGTATCTCCATTTAAAGAATAACATAATCCAGCATTGTAGAGCGTTTGAAAATTATCAGGCAATATTTCTAAGCTGCGCTCAAAATGTGTGATTGCTTTTTGTATGTATTCATTACGCTGATTGACATCTCCCGTTTTTCCAAATAAACTCAAATATTCAGAGGCTAAACTATAATGAGTACGTGCGCTATTCGGAGATGCTTTTACACTGCTTTCAAATAGCGTAAAATTATTTTTCCAGTCGCTGGAACGTGCCATTGTCATTCCTGAAAAAAGAACGGTAAGGCCAATGATAATTTTAAAGCCGTTCGATTTTTTTAATGCATATTCAGAGTTTGCTTCTGATTTTGTAAACTTAACTATGTAATGCGCAACAATTACAGCGAATGCAAATGAAGGGACAAATAAAAAGCGTTCACCCATAGTACAACCAGTAGTAAACAATAAATTATTGGTTGGCAAACAGGCAATCAAAAAGAAAAGAATGAAAAATGAAATCGCAGGATTTTTCTTCCATTGATAAATGCACAAGGTAATCAGGCCAAGATAAATTAGTACCGAGATCCAAGGTAATGCTTCTGTCCAGCTAGAAACTGGGATTTGGTTGAACGAATAATCCCATACTAACGGCCATGGAGTAACCAATAGTTTGACATAGTAAAATGATATGACTGCTTTTGTTGCGGATAATTCTCCAGTTCCATTTGTGATATTCAAAATATTCGATAGTGCTGGTACATCACGTACAACTATTCCGTTGCTGGTACATAAATGTCGCGCACCTAAATAGAACAACGCTGCAATTATTAATGGAGCTGTAAGCAGTAAGTTAGTTTTAATGGAACGATCCTTCATCATAAAATTCCAAAGTGGAATGATGGCAAGAAAAACAATTCCGCTTTCCTTCGACATACAGCTTAATAGAAAGAAAATTGTTCCTAATAGGATTGATTTGTAATTGATGTTTTCGTTTTCTTTAAAATTCAGTAATGTTTTCCAGGCTAAAAACCCAAATAATGCTGCTAGTAATTCATCACGACCTTTAACACTCGATACAACTTCGGTATGGATAGGATGTGCCGCATAGAGTAATACGATAAGCCCAGGGAATAAGGCGTTGGTGTTTGGTGTTAACTTTAATAGCAGACTAAAAACGAGTTGTAGTAATACAATATAGAGTACTACATTCATTAAATGTCGCATGCTTACATTGTTACCGAAAAATGAATTCTCAATTGCAAATGAACTGAGCATTACCGGTCGGTATGGGAGCGTTCCGATGTCACTTTTGGTTCCACTTGTAAAAATTGAGACGATAGACGATATCCCATTTTGTACTTTCTCATTCTTTACCACAAACAAATCATCATCGAGCGTGTAATCAAATCCAACACTAGCACCATATAGCACTAATCCCAAAATAACGAGCGCAATGCGAATCCATTTAATTGTCGAATCTTGTTCGTTGTTGGATTTATTTTTTGAGGTAGGATTTTGTTTTTGCATTGGGAGTTGAATTACTTTGATAAAGTTAATCATAAAACAAAAAAGCATCCCGCTATTTACGAGATGCTTTTAACAATTGTTTTTTTATAAATTAAATATTCCCTTGCCCTAATAGCACAATCGGATTTTCTAATAATGCTTTTAATGTATTCAAGAATTTTGATCCTACAACACCATCTACTACGCGGTGATCGCAGCTTAATGTTACTTTCATTACGTTGCCCGGTTGTACAATTCCGTTCTTCACTACTGGCACTTGCTTAATGCCACCTACTGCTAAAATACAAGCATCTGGCGGATTAATAATCGCAGTGAACTCTTCGATGTTAAACATGCCTAAGTTAGAAATCGTAAATGTGTTTCCTTCCCAATCTGCAGGTTGTAATTTTTTATCTTTTGCTTTTTGTGAGAAGCCTTTTACTTCCGTAGAAATCTGCGTTAAAGTTTTGCTATCTGCATAACGAACTACAGGGACTAATAAACCATCTTCTACAGCTACTGCAACACCGATATTAATATGGTTGTTATAACGGATTCTGTCATCTAACCACGATGAATTTACAGTTGGGTGCTGACGTAATGAACTCGCCACCGCCTTAACGATAAAATCGTTGAATGATATTTTTACTGATGCTACCTGATTCACACTTTCACGAGCCGCAATCAATGCGTCCATGTCAATATCCATCGTTAAATAAAAATGCGGAGCTGTAAATTTACTTTCTGATAAACGACGAGCAATTGTTTTGCGCATTTGTGATACCGCTACTTCTGAATAGCTTTCTGAAGTAACTGCATTCGGAGCGAAAGCAGCAGTTTGTACAAACGTACCTGGCTTAAACCATTCGATATCGCGCTTTACGATACGTCCATGATCGCCACTACCTTTTAACATACTTAGGTCGATTCCTTTCTCAGTTGCTAAGCGCTTTGCTAACGGTGATGCCTTAGTGCGATCGTCAGAAGAAGACGATGCCACAGGTGCAGCCACAGGCGCCGCTACAGGAGCAGGAGATGGTTTTGGTGCTTCTACCTTTGGAGCTGGAGCTGGCGCAGGCTTCGCTTCTTCAACTGGCTTTGCAACAGCAGGAGCTTTTGCCATTTCAGCATCCAATAATGCTTTATAATCTTCACCTTCTTTTCCTACAATAGCTAATACACCATCAATTGCAATTGCTTTCCCTTCTTCCACACCTAGATATAAAACAGTACCGTTGTGATACGATTCGTATTCCATTGTTGCTTTGTCTGTTTCTACTTCTGCAACTAATTCTCCGCTCTTTACTTTATCTCCAACTTTCTTATGCCATTTTACTACAACACCTTCGGTCATAGTATCACTCATCTTCGGCATTCTTACTATTTCAGCCATCTTGCTTTTTTATTTTCGGTAATTCGTGTACGTTATGATTTAATTATTCAATGATGTAAG
>CANGJU010000131.1 GCA_947453935.1 Bacteroidota bacterium
GGTGGAACCTTCCAGCCTGCAACACCGCTTTCTATTTTCAACGGTATTGCTGCAAGTGGGGTATGGACATTAAACATCATTGATAATGCAAATCAAGATGGTGGAACAGTTGATAGCTGGGGACTTGAAATTTGTACTAACAATAGTGTAGGAGTAGAGTCCTTTACAACAAATTCAGGATTTGTAGTTTTCCCAAATCCATCAACAGCCATTTTCCACATTCGTAAAAACACATTGGTGAGCGAAAAGTGTAATTTACGTTTAGCAAATACACTTGGACAAACAATAGTTTCCAATGAAATAAGCACCAATCAAAATTACGATATCGACTTAGGCAATTTAGAAAGTGGGATGTATTTCATAACGGTTACCACTAACGAAAAGTCGGAAACACAAAAGATTTATCTAGCCAAATAAAAAGGCATAAACGAAAAAAGGTGATTCTTTCGAATCACCTTTTTTTATGAACTATTGTTTCTTACTTTTTAAAATTATCTGCTACAACAATATCCTTGATGCCTTTGGTATACTTGTAAAATCCTTGGCCTGATTTCACGCCTAGGTTTCCACTTACCACCATGTTCACTAATAGAGGACATGGCGCGTATTTAGGATTACCAAATCCGTCGTGCAATACACGCATAATACTCAAGCAAGTATCTAATCCGATAAAATCAGCTAACTGTAATGGCCCCATTGGATGCGCCATACCCAACTTCATAACAGTATCTATTTCTTCAACACCTGCAACACCTTCAAATAACGTATTAATAGCCTCATTAATCATTGGCATTAAAATACGATTAGCAACAAAGCCCGGATAATCATTTACCTCAACAGGTACTTTGCCTAATTTCTTAGAAGTTTCAAGAATTAAATTAGTTACCTCATCAGATGTATTGTAACCTCTGATTACCTCAACTAATTTCATCACAGGAACCGGATTCATAAAATGCATTCCGATTACTTTATCGCCACGATTGGTAACTGATGCAATCTTAGTGATCGAGATAGACGAAGTATTAGAAGCTAGAATACAATCAGGTTTAGTGTTCGCATCAAGCTCTTTAAAAATGAATAATTTCAAATCGATATTTTCAGTGGCCGCTTCCACAACTAAATCAGCATTAGCAACTCCAGACTTCATATCTGTTGTTGTTTCAATATTACCAAGCGTTTGCGACTTTACATCTTCTGAAATTAAACCCTTTGATAACTGACGATCTAGGTTGTTTGAAATCGTTTGAACTGCTCTTGCCAAAGCATCTTCTTTGATATCAATCAACGTTACTTTGAATCCATTTTGAGCAAATACGTGAGCGATACCATTTCCCATCTGCCCAGAACCAATAACTGAAATATTTTTCATATGTCTTTAATTATAACTGCAAAACTATAAAATTGAATAAAGCAAAAAGAGTTAAATCAACTCCTGCATACTAAACGCTTCTGGTTTAGCTATAAACAATGGCTTTACTTTCGCCCAGGTCGATTTAAAAATTGCTGAATCGCGGTAGGAGTTAAGGTGCGCTTCGCTTTCCCAACGACTGAAAGTTAAAATAACACCATCTTCATTAATATCTGAATGAAGCGATAAATCAGAACACCCCGAAAAATTCCTGATTTGCGTATAGGATTCTTTAAAATAATTTTGAAAAGTAGATACATCTTCAGGTGCTACTTTCATCCTGACAATTCTGATTATCATTTTATATCTATTCGAATTTGATCATTCATTTTAATACCCAAAAGCTTATCTGCCTTGCCTTGGTTTTGCGCTATTTCGAGTAAGCCTGCATCATTAAAAAGCGCCACCATATTTCCCATGTCAACATCCGTATAATTCGACAAAATCTTATTATCTGAAAACTTTCGGATATTGATTTCAAATTTGCGATCCTTAACCTGATTGTAAAATAAATCACGATGAATATTTGAAACAGCATTTCCAAAACTATCGATGTAAATGATAGTACCACGAATTACTTCTTCTTCAAGTACAGGTTCGAATCCTTTACGTACCACAAATTCATCGGGGCGACTTCCTAATTCAAATACATTTTGTCCTGATAAAAGATGAGTCGCTACAAACGTCAACACCTCTAAATCGTATCCTGGTTTTTGATCAATATCTAGTTTAACAGCCACCATATTAGAGGGCGCCTGATCGCCAAACACCAATGAAAATAATCCGTCGTTCATTCCTACAAATCCAAACCCATCTTTTTTTATTGCTAACAAATCTGTTTTAACAGGACCTGCGTTTTGCACAGCAACAATGTGCACTGTTCCCTCGGGATATCGCTTATAAACATTGCTAAATAGATAGGCTGCCTGCTGAATAGAGAAGTGAGGGATTTCATGTGAAATATCCACAACCAGCACATCCGGAAAAACACTATAAAGCAATCCTTTTAAAGCACCAACATGATGATCATTCGTTCCCCAATCGGTGGTCAGCGTTATTATCTTCATTGTTGTCAAATATAAATTATTTTACACTTTAAATTGGAAGTATTGTTTCCATTATTCAACAATTTTTTCCACCTTCGTTGAATGCGCAGGACTAATGAAAAATCCTTAGGAAAAATTTTGGAAGAAGTCATAAAGGATAATAACCTTGGTGATGGAATTACTCAGGCAAGAATTAATGAAATCTGGGTTGAATTAATGAGCAGACCTATCATTTCAAGAACTACGAAGTTGCGTTTTATCAATAAGACATTAACAATTTATCTTACTTCCTCTGTCATTAGAAACGAACTCGACTATCAAAAAGAAGAATTGAAAAAACAATTCAATGATCGACTTGGAGATGCAGCCATTGAGAAAATCGAATTTAAATAAAATAAAAAAGGGCCTTTACAATGTAAGGGCCCTCGTTCATTAGTTGGAGTTTATTAAAACTTCTCTTGAGTAGAGAAATAAAAGTTGCCTTCAATTTCTGCATTCTCATCACTGTCTGAACCGTGAACCGCATTTGCATCGATAGACTTTGCATATAAGTTACGAATAGTTCCTGGCTCTGCTTTAGCAGGATCAGTAGCTCCGATAATTTTACGGAAGTCTTCAACTGCATTATCTTTTTCTAAGATAGCAGCTACAATTGGGCCTGATGACATGTAACTTACTAAGTCATTGTAGAAAGGACGCTCTTTGTGTACTTCATAAAACTTACCAGCTGATTCAGCAGAAAGCTTTGTGTATTTCATGGCAACGATTTTAAAACCTGCCTTTGTAATGTGATCCAAGATAGCTCCGATATGTCCGTTTTCAACAGCATCAGGCTTAAGCATGGTAAATGTGCGATTAGTTCTCATCTTATTTTATTGTCTTTTATTGGGCTGCAAAGGTAATTGGATTAAATTTGACACACAATATGAAACCCCATTTTGATCAAAATAAAATCGATTCAGTTAAATCGCTGATTTTAAACAGTAAGCGCATTGTAATTACTACGCATTACAAACCAGATGGCGATGCATTGGGTTCTTCATTGGGATTATGGGCTTATTTAAAGTCGTTGAATCTACATGTAGACGTTGTTTTACCAAGTGAATTTCCTAATTTTTTGAAGTGGATGCATGGCAGTGATGAAACGATTGATTTTTCAAAAACACCTCAAGAAGTAAGTGAATTAATTAATCAGGCAGACTTGCTTTTTTGCTTGGACTTCAACGACCCTACAAGAACAGAAGGAATGAGCAATTTGCTCATTAACTCTACGGCAAAGAAAATAATGATTGACCATCATTTGGCCCCAAAGGAGTTTTGCGATTATGCATTTTCTTTCCCATCTATTGGTTCCACTTGTGAATTGATTGTTCATTTTATCGAGGCATTAGATGGAATTTCACTTATAACAATGGATAGTGCTGCTTGTCTTTATGCAGGTATCATGACCGATACAGGAAGCTTTCGATTTAGTAGCGTAACAGCAGAAACACATCGGGTAGTAGGCATATTACTTAATACGGGTATGCGTAACGACTTCGTTCACGAGGCAGTTTATGATACTTCTTCGGAAGACCGATTACGCTTCTTAGGTCATGTATTACTCAACAATATGTTTGTTTTGAATGAACATAAGGCTGTCTATTTTCAGTGTACAAAAGACGACATGAAACGATTCAATCATCAGTCTGGCGACCTCGAAGGAATTGTAAATTATGGCTTGAGCATCGATGGAATTAAAATGGCTGTTTTGTTTAGTGAACGTGATGGAATAATCAAAATATCGTTTCGTTCTAAAGGAGATTACTCTGTAAAAGATTTAGCAGAAAAACATTTTGAAGGTGGTGGACATAAGAATGCAGCAGGAGGGAAATCGCACCTAACACTGGATGAAACAATCCAGAAATTTAAAACCATTTTAAAGGAAAATCATCATGCGTAAATTATCGCATTCACTGCTAAAACTGTTTTTTTGTTGTGTTCCCTTTATTTATGCCTGCGGCGGATCAGAAGGAACCGGCGAAGCGGAAACAGAGGTGATATATAGCGGGAACGATCAAATCAATCCTAAGGATAAAGAATCGTTGATTGACCGCAACAAGAAAATGATATTGCTCGAGCAAGAAAAAATTGATTCTTTCATTGCAAAGAACAATTATAAGATGGAGAAAACTAAAACAGGTATTCACTATTCCATTGATCAGGCTGGTAAGGGAGAGCTACCTAAAAATCTTGCTGAAGTAGAACTAAAATATAGCATTCATTTACTTAATGGCGATTATTGCTATTCGAGTGATAGCTCAGGTGTAATGCAAATTAAAATTGGTCAGAGTAACGAGCCTACAGGATTACAAGAAGCATTGCAATTAATCCCTTGTGGTTCAAAAGCAACTATAATTATTCCGTCTTATCTTGCTTATGGCATTAGTGGCGACGGAAATAAAATCAGAAGTCAGGCCAGCCTGGTTTA
>CANGJU010000132.1 GCA_947453935.1 Bacteroidota bacterium
GCAACGTGAATTTGCGGAGTATTTAAAACTTCGCTTATCTTTGTTAAGTCGCGATAAATTGTTCGCTCAGAACAAGAATATCCCAACGACTTTAATTTTGGATATAAAGTAGCTAATGTTTCTGGCCCTATCGACAAAAATCGAATAACGGCCAAAATGCGTTCTATTTGCATAAAAGAAATGAATAGTTCGCAAATATTTTAATTAATAGTTGCATTTCCAAATTATTTATATAAAAATTTTAATTAATAGTTAAAAAACATGAATAACAATAAGTACCCGATCATTGAGCTTAAAAAAGGAAAAGAAAAATCCGTTTTAGCAAAACACCCATGGATTTTCAGCGGTGCCATTGCCAAAGAACCCAAAGGATTAAAAGAAGGTGAAATTGTTATTGTTGTAGATAGTAATAACTCCTATTTAGCCACTGGGCATTTTCATAAGGCTACTATCTCCGTTCGCTGTATCGACTTCGAAAACAATACAATCGATCAGCAATTCTGGATCAACAAGATGCAAGCTGCCTATGATTTCAGAAATACTTTGGGTTTAATAAACAATCCAAATACAACCCTATTTCGCTTAGTGCACGGCGAAGGTGATGGATGTCCCGGTTTGGTAATTGACGTTTATGGAAAAACGGCTATCATTCAAGTTTACACGAAGGGAATGTATGATGCAATAGCCTTTATTAATAATGCATTAAAATCCGTATTTAACGACCAACTAAACGCAATTTATTCGAAAAGTGCAGAAACCCTAGCGAAACATGGAGTTCAAAATATACTAGATGAATACACCTATCGCCATGAAGATTTCCACGAAGAAAGATATGCCCTAGAAAATGATATTAAGTTTATCGTTAATTACATCGAAGGACAAAAAACAGGATTCTTTATTGATCAGCGTAACAACAGAGCACTTGTACAACATTACGCAAAAGGCAAATCGGTTTTAAATACGTTTTGTTATACAGGTGGATTTTCTCTATACGCCATTAAAGGCGGCGCTTCCAGCGTTGTTTCTGTGGATAGTTCGAAAAAAGCCATGGACGGTGTCGCTGCCAATATTGAGTTAAACTTTCCTGATGCAAATCACGAAGGCATTACGGAAGATGTAATGACGTACTTGAAAAAATCAACAGACCAATTCGACTTAATTATCCTGGATCCGCCTGCGTACGCTAAGCATTTAAGTCAAGTGAAAAATGCAATGGTCGGTTATCGCAACCTGAATACAGAAGGATTGAAGAAAATAAAAAAGGGAGGAATTTTATTTACGTTCTCTTGCTCTCAGGCTGTCGACAAAGAGCTGTTTCGTAAAATAATTTTCCAATCGGCTTTACAAGCAAATAGAAATGTGCGCATCTTACATCAGCTATCGCAACCCGAAGATCATCCTATCAGCATCTATCATCCAGAGTCGGAATACCTGAAAGGATTTGTACTTTACGTTGATTAAAAAAACTGATTACATTTGCAACGCTATTCAAAATAACATGAACCAACTTCCTAATTTAAAGAATTACAATAACGGAAACTTTTTTCTGATTGCAGGTACCTGCGTAGTAGAAACAGAAGAGATAACTTTTGAGACTGCATCACATCTTAAAAAAATTACTGATCAATTAGGAATTCCTTTCATCTTCAAAGCATCGTATCGAAAAGCCAATCGTACACGCGTTGATTCGTACACGGGTCCTGGTGATTTAGAAGCTTTAAACATTTTAAAGAAAGTTGGTACTGAATTAAACCTTCCGCTTTTAACGGATATCCATGAAAGTGATGAAGCAGCGATGGCAGCAGAATATGTTGATGTCTTACAGATCCCTGCTTTCCTTTGTCGCCAGACAGACCTACTTGTTGCTGCTGCTAAAACACAAAAAATTGTCAATGTAAAAAAGGGACAGTTTCTATCGCCGGAAGCAATGCAATTTGCAATTAATAAAATCAAGGCCGCAGGTAATGATCGTATCTGGTTAACAGAGCGAGGAACCAGCTTTGGCTATACTGATTTGATTGTCGATTTCAGAGGTATTCCAACGATGAATAATTTTGGTTATCCTGTTGTGATGGACATTACACATAGCGTTCAACAACCAAATCAAACTTCAGGAGTAACAGGTGGACAACCGGCACAGATTGCAACATTGGCGAAAGCAGCAATTGCAACAGGTGCAAAAGGAATATTTTTGGAAACACATCCTAATCCTAAGCAAGCATTATCCGATGGCGCTAATGCGATAAAGTTAGATCGCGTAGAAGAATTATTAAACGACTTAGTAATTTTACAACAAGCCGTTAATAAGATTACCCGTTAAAAAGAATTATCTGCAATTTTAAATCTGAATATCGGCTCCAGATCATTTAACTCATTGATCATACAATTAAGGTCGGTAATAATTCCGTTGTTAAATCCGTATACCCAACCGTGAATTGCCAAGGCGCGCTTTTCCCATGCTTTTTGTACTACTGATGTCTTAGCTAGATTTTTCACTTGCTCAATCACATTCAATTCTACTAATCGGTTAGAACGAGCATTCAAATCATCAATCGCATTTAATTCATCAGCATGAGTAGCATATACCTCTTTGATATTACGAAGCCATTTATTAATCACACCACCATAATCTTTATGATCCATTGCGGCCACTACTCCGCCACAACCGTAATGTCCGCATACAATAATATGCTCTACATGCAATACATCAACGGCATAATTTAATACCGTCAATAAATTCAAATCAGTATGAACTACAAGATTTGCAACATTACGATGCACGAAAATTTCTCCTGATTTTGTATTGGTAATTTCATTCGCAGGAACACGACTATCAGAACAGCCTATCCATAAATAATGTGGAGTTTGACCTTTCGTTAAATTATTAAAAAACTCAGGGTCGGATGACAACTTTAAAGTCGACCATTCCTTATTTCCTTCCAGCAAGCGCTGGTAACTTTTCTCATTACCCATAACCATAATTATTTTAACAAATGTACTTCTTTTACCCATAAAAACGCAAGTGCCAATTATCCATTCAGTTTTTATATTTTTGCATCCGTATGAATGATACGAGAAAAAAAATAGTTGCAGGAAACTGGAAAATGAATTTAAGTTTGCAGGAAGCTCAAAGCTTAACTGCAGAACTCATCGGAATGATACAAGATGAAAAACATAATGCTTGCGAAGTTTTTCTTTTTCCTCCTTTTGTTTACATCAATACCATTAATAAACAGATTCAAGATAATCCCATTCAAGTTGGGGCGCAAAACTGTGCTGACCAACTATCGGGTGCTTATACAGGAGAAGTTTCAGTTAGAATGTTAAATTCTATTGGAGCGAACGCTGTTTTAATCGGACATAGCGAACGTAGAACATACTATCACGAAAACAATCAAACGTGTGCAACAAAAATCAATCTTGCACTTCAACATAGCATTACTCCTTTTTACTGCATTGGCGAAACTTTAAATGAGCGCAACGCAAATCAGCAATTTGAAGTTATCGAGAAGCAATTAAACGAAGGAATATTTCACTTAAATGCTGAAGAATTTTCAAAATGTGTGATTGCCTATGAACCCGTATGGGCTATTGGTACGGGACTAACAGCAAGTCCTGAACAAGCGCAGGAAATGCATGCATTTATCAGAAGTAAAATTGCTGACAAGTATTCGATGGAAATCGCTCAAAAAGTTTCTATACTTTATGGTGGAAGCTGCAACGATCAAAATGCAAAAGAACTATTTGCTTTGACTGATGTCGATGGTGGATTAATCGGAGGAGCCTCGTTGAAATCAAGAAACTTTATGAATATTATCAACGCTATTTAATCATTTACCAACTCATCGTGAATCAAAATAGCAATCGGTATTTTATTGAATTAGCTTATAAAGGCACTAATTATCATGGCTGGCAGATACAACCGAATGCCATCACGGTGCAAGAAGAATTAAACAAAGCACTTTCCATCCTTGCAAAAACACCAATAGAAACATTAGGCTGTGGACGTACAGATACGGGTGTACATGCCTCACAATTTTATGCGCATTTTGATACAGTACTGGAATCAGACGAAATAAAAACGTGGATTAAAAAATTAAATTCAATTTTAAAAAACGACATATTTATTTTTGATATCCATGCCGTTGATGCCGATGCTCATGCTAGATTTGATGCAACATCGAGAAGCTATAGTTACTATATTGCTAAACATAAAACAATCTTTCTTCGTGATTTAATGTGGCATTCTCCTGTTAAATTAGATGTTGCTTATTTAAACACGTTAACCGCAGTATTAAAATCCAATAAACAGTTTGAAAGTTTTAGCAAAACAGGTGTAGAACAATCCACTTACGAATGTGATATTACCGAAGCTGTGTGGATAGAGCATGAACACTGCTATCAATTTAAAATATCAGCTAATCGTTTTTTAAGAGGTATGGTAAGAGCTATTGTTGGAACATTTTACGAATTCAACAAAACCCAATTACCACCCAGCGAATTAAAAAGAATTCTTGATGCTGCCAATCGTAGCGAGGCAGGAGCTGCTGCTCCACCACAAGGATTATTTCTTGAACAAATTACGTATCCCTATTTAACAAAGGCTAATCAATCGCCATTTCAACTATGAGCGTAAACGGAAAGGCATTCGATAAAAATTTATTATTTCGAATTTTACACTTTGTTAAACCTTATCGTAAATTATTTTTAGGAAGTATTCTGCTTACTCTTTTGTTAGCAGGACTATCACCTTTACGTCCAATTATCACTGAATACATTTTAGACCATTGTCTCGATTTCGAACATCAACAAAC
>CANGJU010000133.1 GCA_947453935.1 Bacteroidota bacterium
AATGCAGGAATTTGTTTAATCATAAATGAACCACCTCTGTAATTCAAGAGCCATTGGACTTCAACATTATTTGTTAAAACCCAATAAGCAATCCCATAGGCCTTTAAATGATTCGCTTGTGAATCATCCATAGGAATTAAAATATAAGCAGCTCTGGCAGGGAATAATCCAATTATAAAAACAAAAACTAATATGATTATTTTTTTTAGCATGCCCTTAAAACGATAGCTCTTATAAAATGTTGTTAAATGTATCAAAAATCAGCCGAACCTCTGTCATCATTGATACGCGACTCAACAATTATTGCATTACTACCTGAATCAGCAGAATAATTCGGTGTCATGCCTGCTCCACGTTCAAAGTCTGTTTCATCTTTAAAATCGAAGTGATTGTAATCAGAGAACTTCGTTAATGGTCCGATGAATTGTAATTTAACATCACCCAATGAACCTGCACGATTTTTTGCAATAATAATTTCTGCAAGATTCTTTGTTGATGTTCCATCTTCCAATGTTTCTAATTGATAATATTCAGGACGATAAATAAACATTACCATATCTGCATCTTGCTCAATTGCACCTGACTCACGAAGGTCACTTAATTGCGGACGTTTAGATGAACCTCTCGTTTCTACTGCACGACTTAACTGCGATAATGCAATAATTGGAATGCTTAATTCTTTGGCAATGCTCTTCAATGAACGAGAGATGTAAGAGATCTCTTGTTCACGATTACCACCACGGCCACCACTTTCAGCACCACCACTCATTAGTTGTAAGTAATCGATAACAATTAACTGAATATTCTTCTCTGCAACCAAACGACGACATTTAGCGCGTAATTCCAAGATTGAAAGTGCTGGAGTATCATCGATATAAATTGGTGCATCTGTGAGACGTTTAACTTTTACATTCAATCTCCCCCACTCATCTTTGGTTAAATCCCCTTTTCTTAATTTCTCAGAAGTGATTTCTGTTTCAGACGAAATCAAACGATTTACTAACTGTAAAGAAGACATCTCAAGAGAAAAGAATGCCACTGGCTTATTGCCATCTAAAGCTGCATTCTTTGCAAGACTCAAAGTAAATGCTGTCTTACCCATACCAGGTCGTGCAGCAATAATAATCAAATCCGACTTTTGCCAACCCATTGTATGACGGTCTAAGTCCGTAAATCCTGAGGGCACACCTGTAACACCATCTGTTAATGTTGATGCATTTTGTACATCATCAAGCGCACGCCTAACTAATGCATGCATGTCTTCATAGTTTCTTCGGATATTCGACTCCGTTATAGAGAACAAATTCTTTTCTGAACGATCTAGCAATTCTAATACATCCGTTGTTTCTTCAAATGCATCTTTAATTGTTTCTGTCGAAATGCGAATTAATTCACGCTGAATATACTTTTGAAGAATTACTCTAGAATGAAATTCAATATTTGCTGCAGATGCAACACGATTCGTTAGCTGCGTAATATAAACTGCACCACCCACAATTTCCAATTCACCCATGCTACGCAACTTTTGCGTAACTGTTAAAATATCGATTGGCTTAGTATCGTGAAATAAAGATATAATTGCTTTGTAAATTTTCTGATTTGCTTCTACATAAAAACACTTCTCGTGTAACAAATCTATTACCTCTGCAACTGCATTTTTATCAATTAACAATGCCCCTAAAACAGCTTGTTCAAGTTCAGTTGCCTGAGGAGGAAGTTTACCTCCTTCTATTGTTGGAAAAGTGTTTGTAGGAGTTATTTTTTTTCGTGTGGTGGGTCTTTCGTTTGCCATAAATCAAATTTACAATTACCTTATTAGTTATCGTAAAATACTTTTAAACATTGATGAATACGCCTTGCTTTCAGCGCTTTATCTTTTCGACAACAAAGCCGGCAAGATTTCTCAAGCCGGCCTGCTACTGAAAACAAATTTTTTAATCGTTCTTATAAACGCCCATCGAGCAGAACTTCTCGATACGCTGATTCACTCGTTCTTCCGGAGTTAATTTATTAAGCTCTGAAAGGGTTTTAAGAATTTCCTCTTTAACGGTTTCAAATACTTCTGCAGGATTAGCATGTGCACCTCCTAAAGGTTCTTTAACTATTCCATCAATCAGGTGCAATCCATTCATATCTGTAGCAGTAAGCTTTAATGCTTCTGCTGCTCTTTCTTTATTATTCCAGTTACGCCACAAAATACTTGAACACGACTCGGGAGAAATTACCGAATACCAAGTATTTTCTAACATCAATACTCTATCACCAATACCAATTCCCAAAGCACCACCAGATGCACCTTCGCCAATGATAATACAAATTACAGGAACTTTCAAAATCGACATCTCATATAAATTACGAGCAATCGCCTCGCCTTGTCCACGTTCTTCAGCTTCTAGTCCAGGATAAGCTCCTGGAGTATCTATTAGCGTAACGATAGGCTTATTGAATTTCTCCGCCAACTTAAACAAACGAAGTGCTTTTCGATACCCTTCTGGGTTAGGCATTCCGAAATTACGATACTGGCGCTGCTTGGTATTATTTCCTTTTTGTTGCCCAACAAACATAACCGTTTGGCCGTTGATATCACCAAAACCTCCCACCATCGCCTTATCATCTTTCACCTGACGATCGCCAAAAAGTTCTATAAAACTTCCGTTGGTGATTGCCTGAATATAATCAAGTGTATAAGGTCGCTCAGGATGACGCGATAACTGAACGCGTTGCCATGGCGTAAGCTTAGAGTAAATCTCTAATTTTGTTTTAGCAATTTTATCTTCAAGGTCTTTAATTGCAGCCTGCACATTTACCTTCCCTTTCTCCTGAATCTGTTTCGCTTTTGTTAACTGATCATGTAATTCTTCAAGCGGTTTCTCAAAATCCATCAACGTTGTACCCATGATTTAATATTTTTAATTCTCTGCAAAGATATCCGAAAATAAAAAAAAGTAGATTCGCAGAGTGAAAGTTTGTTCAAGATTCTGAAAAATGATTGTATTCCCTCATTGTAAAATAAATTTAGGCCTTCATGTGGTGCGCAAGCGAACGGATGGATTTCATGATATTGAGACGATTTTTTATCCTGTTTTCTGGAAGGATATTTTAGAAGTCAACGATGGCATAAAGGATAATTTTGATTTGGAAATCAGTGGATTAACCATTAATGGCGACTTAAACTCGAACTTGATTTATAAAGCATGGAAGCTCATTAAAGCTGATTACATACTGCCTCCTATTCAGGCCCATTTGCATAAAATCCTACCTATGGGAGCAGGCTTGGGTGGAGGCTCATCGGATGCTGCTTTTATGCTAAAACTACTTAATTCGAAGTATAATCTGGGTATATCGAACGAAAAAATGAGGGAATATGCAGCTCAATTAGGCAGCGATTGTCCTTTTTTCATTGAATCGAAGCCATGTTTAGCAACAGGTCGTGGGGAAATATTAACTCCAATTTCAATAGATTTATCGAATTATCAAATTGTGGTTGTAATGCCTAAAAATATTTCCGTTGGTACTGCAGAGGCATATAGCTGGGTTACACCTCATGAGCCTAAAAGATCACTAACTGATATTATTCATTTACCTATAAGTGAATGGAAGGATAATTTGATAAATGATTTTGAAACTCCAGTAATTAAACACCACCCAAGAATCGGAGAAATCAAAAACCAATTATATCAGGTAGGAGCACATTATGCGAGTATGAGTGGCAGTGGCGCTGCTGTTTTTGGAATATTTGATAAAAGAGTTTCTATTGATTTAGATTTTGAAGATTGTATTGTTTGGAATGGAAATTAATTTGATGGAGATAATACTACAATTACTATTTTAAATAGGGATTTGACACATCGCGAAGCCCTTCGAGCGCCTCAGGGACCACCTCGCGATCAAATTGACACATTTTCAAATTAGGATTGTTTTCTAACAATCACGTAATTCATTGCAGTCATTATCCCTTCCTGCACTACCTCCCACTCTAACTTTTCAATGCTAAATAAGGTCCAGCCATAATTTCCCCACTGATTAGGTACTTTCCAAATTATACCAGGAGCAAAATCAATAAAAACACTTTGCTCGACTGCAGGTAATCTTAAACAAATGCGTGATTGTCCTCTATTAATCGTTAAGAAAACAGCTCCTTTAAATTTATAAGACCGAATACCTTTTCTATCTGAAAAAGTAAATTTCCCCATCGAAGGAAGTTGTTGTTCCAACTCTTCAAAATTCATAGGGGATAATTAAAAGAGATGAACAATTTTAATATTAAGCGTTTTGATTAATTATTTGTTCTAAGTAATCAGCAGGAACAACACCAGATTGACGCCACACAACTTTGCCATCTTTAAAAAGAATAAGTGTTGGTACTCCTTGTATTTGATAAGCGGCAGCAGCTTGTGGATTTTTATCGACATCTACTTTTAAAATAGATGCATGATCACCTACTCTTGATTTTAAATCTTCCAAAATAGGATGCATCATTTTACATGGTCCACACCACTCTGCTGAAAAGTCTACAAGAACTGGTTTATCTGATTGAATTAACTCTGAAAAAGTTGCCATACATTTTAATTTTATTTATTTGATTTTGTGGTTTAAACTCATCCATCCACCACCATTGAGAACCTCTGTAAATCCGTTTGCTTTTAATATACTCTTTGCAGAGGCACTTCGCATTCCAGATGCACAACAAGTGATAACAGGTTTGTCTTTTTTAATTTTTGATAACGACTGTTGCAACGTATTAAGAGGAATATTAACTGATCCACGA
>CANGJU010000134.1 GCA_947453935.1 Bacteroidota bacterium
CTAAACTTCAAAATTACCTTGACTCGTTAAACATCGATGGTGTTGAACAATTGAAAAGTGATTTTGAGGCAAGTAAACCTGAGATTGTATTTAACATCGACCGTGAAAGAGCGAACCGTGAAGGAATCAGCACAGGACAAATCGGAATGGAAATTCGTAATGCCGTTTTCGGAAATGAAGTATCAAAATTCAGAGATGACAATGATGAATATCCGATTCAGCTTAGATATAATTATGATCAGCGTATCGATGTTGATGCATTGAACAACTTAAAGATAACTTATCGCGACATGAACAAAGGTGGAATGGTTCGTCAGGTACCGTTATCCTCTTTCTGTAACATCTCCTACTCTACTACTTATGGTGGCATCAAACGTATTAATCAAAAGCGTGTGATTACATTAGGATCAAACGTCCTTCGTGATAATAATGAGCAAGCTGTCATTAAAAATGTAGAAGATGAAATTAAGAATTTCGAAAAACCTGATGGAGTTGAAGTTGTTATGACGGGTCAGCAGGAGGAACAAATGGAGACCATGGTTTTCTTAATGACTGCATTGATGGCTTCTTTCGGATTAATATTCTTGATTCTTGTTACACAATTTAATTCATTGAGTAAATCGTTAATTATTCTAGTAGAAGTATTATTTAGTTTAATTGGAGTATTCTTAGGTTACGCCATCACAGGAATGACCATCAGTACAATCATGATGGGAATTGGAATTGTTGCCTTAGCTGGTATTGTAGTCCGTAATGGAATCTTGTTAGTAGAGTTTACAGAGTTATTACGCGAGCAAGGTGTTCCAACATACGAGGCAATCATCGAAGCTGGTAAAACGCGTATGACGCCTGTATTACTTACTGCGAGTGCTACCATTTCAGGATTGATTCCATTAGCCGTTGGATTAAACATCGACTTTGCAACATTGCTTGCATCGGGGAATCCACATATCTTCTTTGGTGGTGATAGTGTTGCCTTCTGGGGACCATTATCATGGACAATGATCTTCGGATTAAGCTTCGCAACGGTGCTTACGTTGATACTTGTTCCAGTAATGTATTTAATGATGGAAAAATTAAAGACAAGATTAAAAAAAGTAACTGGTTAAACAACTGCACTTAAAACGAAAGGGAGCAATTTAATTTTTGCTCCCTTTTTTTATTCATACGTCTTAGTCGAATGTTCCACTAATCGATTTAACTCATTCAATTCTTCGGAAGTTAAATCACGCCATTTACCTGGTGGCATGTCTAACTCGATATGCATAATACGAATACGCTTCAACTTCGTGACTTCAAATCCGAAGTATTCACACATACGTCGTATCTGACGATTTAACCCTTGCGTAAGGATAATACGAAAGCGAAAGCGATCAATTTTTTCGACAAAACATTTTTTAGTGGTAGTACCTAATATGGGAACACCATTCGACATATCATGAATAAACTCATCTGTAACAGGACGATCAACTGTGACGATATATTCTTTCTCGTGATTATTTTTTGAACGAAGAATTTTGTTGACGATATCGCCATCACTGGTAAGAAGAATTAATCCTTCACTTAATTTATCTAATCTTCCAACTGGAAATATCCGTTGAGGGTGATTGATATAATCAATAATATTATCCTTTTCATTATCGATATCAGTAGTACAAACAATTCCAATGGGCTTATTAAATACGATGTAAACAAAATCTTCTTTGGGTCTAGTTACCAATTTATCATCAACAGACACTACATCTTCAGGAGTAATTTTAGCGCCCATCACAGCAACCACTCCGTTCACTTTCACACGACCTTCCTCCACTAAGTTATCGGCAGCTCTACGAGAACAATACCCTATTTCACTTAAAAATTTATTAATCCTAACAAGATTTCCCTCTGACATATTTTATTATTCTAACACAACAAACTTACTTCAAATACCTAAGCAGTCATAGTAATTCGGAGATATCAACAAGTATTTCTTACAGATGGTGGAAAAATATCAGATTTTACATAATTTTTTGCGAAACTTTTCGTAATATTATACTTCTAACACCTTTGTCAATTGAAACTTCGAACGGAAGAAATCGAGAATGAACGTAAGGCGAAATTTATGTCGCTTTATAATCCATTGCACGAAAGGCTCGTTCGATTCGTTCAAACGATTGTGTGGGATAAAGAGGAAGCAAGAGATATTGTATCAGAAACGATTCTTGCAGCGTATGAACATTTTGAAAAGGTAAAGCATCACGAAGCGTTCTTATATTACCTTTTTACGATTGCCAAAAGAAAGATGAACCGCAGATACGTTCAACAGAAAAGACAATCGCCATGGACTGATGAGTTAAACGATAAAGCAGAAGATACTTCGCCAGATGCCTTAAAACAGCTTCAAGTGAAAGAATTAAAGGCTGCGATTGCTCATCTTCCTGAAAAATACAGAGAGCCGCTCGTATTATTTGAATTCAGCGGATTAACCATTAAAGAAATTGCCGAATTGACCAGTCTCACAGAAAATGGAGTAAAATCGAGATTAGTCAGAGCCAGGCAACAACTTTCAGAAATTTTAGACGGATCATTACATGAAAAAGCAATTTAGTAACGAATTAATAAATATCAATAACTTGGAACAAGGTAAAACAGGAAATACAGATTTAGACAATGCTATTTCTAATGTTAAAGAAGAACCATTAATTTTTTCAGTGGAAGAAGCGAATTATTTAGTTGAAAACGCGATGTCGAATGATGTTACATCTTCTGTAATTAAAAACACAATCATTATTGGAGGGGCTGTTTTACTCTCTGCGGTATTTGGCTGGATGTATTACGAATTCAATCTCCTATCAACAACAAACAAAAGTCTCAACACCTCTGTAAAAAGCAATAATAGCTTTGTTAGCAGCGAAAGAAATAAAATCAAATTAAGTAGCAACAGCGGTGAATTTTCAGACGCATCTACAACAAATTATCAGTTAAACGAAATTACTGCGGACGATAATTCAACAGCGGTAAACAACAATAATATTGCACCTACCGTATCGTCTAACAGCATAGCTACTACTTCAAATAAAATTGCGAATTCCAATTCAAATGTAAATACTACTGTTGTAAATAAATCAACTGCATCTATATCTGAAAATAGAACTATAAAAAATACTGCTGACGATACGAAGAAGTCAAATTCAAATTTTTCTAAAACAATTATTACTCAACGTTATTTCGATGATGGCTCTGCAAAAATGACGTTAGAATATAAAAACCAACCTGCTCGCATTACTATTAATTCAAGAGGAATCGAATCATTGTTTATCAATAGCGAAGAAGTAGATCCTTCATTTTATTACTTATATGAAGATCTTGCTGCTGAAGCATTTCGACGTTCTAAAATAGAACCACTTGCTGGCCCAACGCATGATGCTAATGCAAAACCGAATATCAATGCTATGATGACAGGTGCTTTAACAAGAAGAGGATTAATAAAAGAGGGAGAGCACTTTAGTTTTGAACTAACCTCTTCGTTAGCAATGATAAATAACGTATCATTAAAATCTGATATTCATAAAGATCTTTTACAAGTATATCAGTCCGCATTTGGATCATCATTACCTCGTGGTGGTAAATTTATTATTGGCAAGCAGCCTTAATCATTTCACAATTGATTAATTTCGGCAACACATCGCCGTTATAACTTGCAGCCAATATGAAACAACTATTTCAGTTATTTATCCTATGTTTAACTTTCTCTTGCGTCAATGCTCAGGAGGGAAAACTATTCAAGACGAATTTATTTGAAATACCAACCGACAAATTTGAACAGTCGTCAGGTTTTACATTTAAAATAGCCTGCGATTCAAAAGAACGAATTGCATTCAATGCTTGCTCCCTTCCTTATGTATATTTATACGACACAACTGGAACTGCCTTCGACAGTATTCAAATTCCTACTACAAAATGTATTCGAAATATGGAATTTGATGAATACAACAACCTATTGATGATGGATAATGACGAAACCAATATCTATCGTTACAATCTCGAATCAAAGAAACTGGAAGTAGTGAATTATACTAAACCAGAAGACTGGTTTAAGATGCTGAATCATTATTTCAGGAACTTTGAGATTTCATCCATTCCGACCTATTACAGCAACAACGATTACCTTCAGGACTTTTACTTTACTCGCTTTGCTTACTCGTATAATTTATATCTGAATTATAAGAATGGTTATGTTTATCAGACGCATTATAATTTTATTAAGCGAATCACTAACCACAAAACATACTCTAATTTGCGAAAAGCAGATTATTGGTTTTCTGATAATTTAACTCCAAAGAGTAAAATACTTTTAATTGACGATGAAAAACAAGCTATCGTTTATTATGACCGCTTTTACAACTTGATATATGAGAACTTTACCAATTCGATGTTATTTGTGAATCCCGCCCTTGGCACTAACTCTGAACCAGCGCGTTTTGACTATTGCACCAATATCAAGCAAGATAAGATTTACGGTATTGGAGGCTTTAATAAAAAAGCAATTCAAATTTCTAGCTGGGCATTTTAATTAGAAATTTACTCAATAAAAAAAAGAGGCCTCGAAATTCGAAGCCTCTTTATATTTTAAAGGGTTGTTATTACGCTTCTGCAACAGGCATTACTGTAACATACGATTTATCATCTCTTTTCTTACGGAACATAACTGTACCATCTACTAAAGCAAATAATGTATGATCTTTTCCGATACCTACATTTTCTCCTGGATGATGTTTTGTA
>CANGJU010000135.1 GCA_947453935.1 Bacteroidota bacterium
AAAGAGGATAGTGGTTTAACAATCATGTAGCCTTTCCTTTCATAAAAATCAATTTGCTTTAAAGCGGCTGTTTTGTTAGGTATATTTGAAATCACTACATGATATGTTCTGTTTTCATTGGCGCCTAATCCAACAACATAAACATTGTCAATTTCTTCGTTTAAGTATAATTCATTTGCAATATAAAGCAAATGGATTAAGTTCTTTGTTCTCCACAATGAAATCGAATATCCTTTAAGTTTAGCAGGATTTCCTAAACAATCTAACACATCATTGCATGTAAAAGTAGAGTCGAGTTTTTTTGTCAACTTGATGATGTTTAAAGGCTCAACCTTTACTGTTGCTAAACCATGTTGGTAAATTCCAATTGTTCGTGCAGCTGTTTCTGATAGGTCAATAATTCTAGTTCTTACAAATGGTCCACGATCATTTACTTTAACAATGGTAGATAATCTGTTTTTTTGATTTGTTACTTTTAAAATTGTACCAAAGGGGTGTTTTTTATGTGCGCAAGAAAAATCGCTGTTACGAAAAATGTCTCCACTGGCAGTTTTGCGTCCTTCAAACTCATGTCCATAATAAGAAGCTTTTCCCGTTTGTACATTCGATAGCTGGTTACCTCCGGTGGCCAGAATGACCGTGGTTAAAAATGCAAAAGCAAAAATCAGAACAAGTGGATTCTTCATTCGCTTAAAGATAGTTTATTTTTTTAATTGAATGCTAATTTAAACGCTTGTTTATGATGGTATCGGTATAGTTTAGCAATTGACTTGGCGCAAATGTTCTCCATGGGGTATTATTGAATTCGCCTCCATAGGTAACATAATAATCAATTCCTGTTTTTTGAAATTCAGTTAACACATGTTGTCTGAAGTTAAAAGCAACAATCCATCCATCTTCAATATCATCTAACCATTCCTGATAATAGCAATCGTCTGATGCATGAAAGTTAAGTACGTTTTCTCCAATCAAAATAAATTTCTTTATTCCTTCTTTGATCAGTTCATCAACAATATCTCTTTTTAATATCATGATGTCATTATGTATTGCATCATTCCACTCTCCTAATAATTCAATAATTGCAAACTCTTGGTCGTAGTCGCAAAAAAGTATTTTAATGTAAAGAGTAGGTGAGCCAATCTCATCCCATTGAGGATGGATATAATAATTATAGACGGTATTGCTGTATTCAAATTCGCTATAAACCCTTCCGTAAAATGGCGAACGGTCATCTTCTTCACTTGAATATAAATGACGCCAGTTGTAAAAAGGTTCAATGTCTTGCATATTATTTTTTGTTGTACGCATCTATTGCTGCGCGTACGTTTCCATGTTTGTTTAATAATTCGGCAGCAGTTACTTCATCAATTGAAAGTTCATTCATCACCATCCTTGTTCCGCGATCAATGAGTTTGTTATTACTCAATTGCATATCTACCATTTTATTTCCTTTCACTCTGCCTAATTGAATCATTACACTCGTAGATATCATGTTCAGAATTAATTTCTGTGCAGTACCTGCTTTCATGCGTGTTGAGCCAGTTACGAATTCAGGACCAACAACAGCTGCAATTGGGAAATCACAAACTTGAGTTATTGGAGATCCTTCATTACAAGTGATGCATCCTGTTAAGATATTTTTCTTCTGACATTCTTTAAGTGCGTGAACTACATAAGGCGTAGAGCCAGATGCTGCAATACCAATAACAGTATCCAGGTCGCAAATGTTTTCATTTAATAAATCATCCCACCCTTGTGTTGTGCTATCCTCTGCAAATTCAACTGCTTTGCGAATAGCATTGTCGCCACCGGCAATTAAACCAACAACAATTCCGTGAGGTATGCCATACGTTGGAGGACATTCAGATGCATCAACAATTCCTAAGCGACCGCTGGTGCCAGCACCCATGTAAAACAATCTTCCGCCTTGTTTCATTCTTGGAACAATTGCTTTAATTAATTCGCTGATTGAGGGAATGATTTTTTCAATTGCTTTTGGAACGGATTGGTCTTCGCGGTTGATATTGGTCAATAAATCTTCTACCGACATTGATTCAAGTCGGTCGTAGTTTGAATCGCTCTCGGTGGTTTTCTTAAAATCCATAATTCAATTAATAAATAGATGGATATTGAGAAGGGTTGTACTGATGCATCATTGAATATACTGTATCGAATATATCTTCTGCTGAAGGCTTAGAAAAATAATCGCCATCAGAACCATAGGCAGGACGGTGGTCCTTCGCCGTTAGTGTCTTAGGTTCCATGTCGAGATATTTGAATGCATTTTGTCCTTCAATCACTTGTTGTAACATGTATGAAGTTGCGCCTCCTGATACATCTTCATCTAAGAATAAAACTTTATTCGTTTTTTTAATTGATTCAGCAATTTGTGAATCTAAATCAAATGGCAATAAACTCTGAACATCAATTAACTCTACGCTGATGCCATGCTCGCTCAACTGGTTAATTGCATCTTGTGCAACACGAACGCAAGATCCATACGTAACAAGTGTAACATCTGTTCCTTGATTCATAATTTCCACCTGACCTAATGGCAAACAAAATTCACCAAGATTGTTAGGTAATTTTTCTTTGATACGATATCCGTTTAGTGGTTCAATCACTAAAGCTGGTTCATCTGATTTTAAAAGTGTATTGTAAAATCCTGCTGCCTGCGTCATGTTTCTTGGAACAAGAATATGCATTCCACGAAGTGCACCTAATATAAACTGCATAGGAGATCCCGAATGCCAAACACCTTCTAATCGGTGTCCACGAGTAGTAACAATTAGTGGTGCTTTTTGACCGCCTTTCGTTCTGTATTGCAACGTTGCTAAATCATCCGACAAAATTTGGATAGCATACGCTAAATAATCGAGGTATTGAATTTCAGCAATAGGTCGGAAACCACGCATTGCTAAACCAATTCCTTGTCCGATGATCGTTGCTTCACGAATACCAGTGTCAATTAATCTATTCTCTCCAAACTTCGTTTGTAGTCCTGCGTATGTTTGGTTTACACCTCCGATATTTCCAACATCTTCTCCGAAAATAACAATCGATTTATTTTTTGATAGTTGAACATCCCAATTTGCTTGTAGTACTTCACGTCCATCCATCAACTGTTCGTCAGCTGGATATTCAATTGCAACCGGTGCCACATTCAATGCAGATAAAGCAGACTGGCTATACAAATAATCGTTGTAGCGATCTTTATTAATTAGCATCTGCTGGTTCAGAAACTGAACAAGATTATTTTTAGCTGGTGAATGTTCACCTTTCAGATAACGAAGCGCTTTCTTAATTGCAACAATTCCATCTTTTCTTTCAGGAGTAGATAGTTCTGCCAATGTTTGAGCAATACGTTCAATAAAAACTTTATTAGAACTAGCAGCTGCGGCTTCATTGATAAAATGCTCCGCTTGTTTTGTTTCACTCTTTACACTGCTTAAAAAAGCATTCCATGCATTTTGCTTGGCTTGATTTACAGTTTTCTTTGCTTCTTCTTCAATCGCATCTAATTCTTCAGTTGTTGCAATGACTGCATTGATTAACCATTCTTTCATTTTCTTGATGCAATCAAAATCATCTTCCCATGTTAAACGGTCTTTCGACTTATAACGTTCATGGGACCCCGAAGTGGAGTGACCTTGCGGTTGCGTCATTTCACGAACGTGGACAAGTACGGGCACATGTTCGGTACGAGCAATGTTGGCTGCTTTTTCGTAAAGCTCAACTAATCCAGCAAAATCCCAGCCTTTGCCAGTTAAAATTACATATCCCTCTTTTTCTTCAGTGCGTTCAAAGCCGCTTAAGATTTCTGAAATATTTTGTTTAGTGGTTTGATATTTTGCTGGTACAGAAATTCCGTAGCCATCATCCCATACACTAATCACCATTGGGATTTGTAAAACGCCTGCTGCGTTAATCGATTCCCAGAATAATCCTTCCGACGTAGAGGCGTCACCGATAGTGCCGTACGCAACTTCATCTCCGTTTCTTGTAAATAGTTTAGCTTCATTCGCTAGCTCAGGAAATAAACGATAAAGCTTTGATGCGTATGCTAGTCCAAGAAGGCGAGGCATTTGTCCGCCAGTAGGAGAGATATCAGCAGAGGAATTTTTCATTGCTGTTAAATCTTTCCATGTTCCATCAGGATTTAATGAACGAGTTCCATAATGGCCATTCATCATACGACCTGCTGAACAAGGTTCTGCTTCTATTGATGGATCAGCGTATAATTGCGCAAAAAACTCTTGGATACTTAACATGCCAGTCGCAAACATAAATGTCTGATCGCGGTAATAGCCTGAACGAAAATCGCCATTCTTAAACGACTTCGCCATCGCTAATTGGGCAATCTCTTTTCCGTCGCCGAAAATTCCAAATTTTGCTTTACCTGTAAGAACTTCTTTTCTTCCTAATAAACTCGCCTGGCGACTTTCATTCGCAACACGAAAATCATTAAGTAGGGCAAGCTTAAATTCTTCAAATGTAAGTTCCTGAGATGTAGTATTTTGAGTGCTGTTTGACATAAGAATTCAATATCAAACAAAAATAGCAAAAATTCCTTTTTCAGACAACGATTTCTATAGCAGAAGTGAGGCGATAACAAAGATGGCCAATGTGATGCTGGCAATACCATTTGTGTTAAAAAATGCAAAATTTACGCGACTCAAATCATCCGACTTTACTAATAGGTGCTGATAAATTAATAGTCCACTGAAAATCAGCCATCCAATAAAAAATAAAATA
>CANGJU010000136.1 GCA_947453935.1 Bacteroidota bacterium
CTTTCATACCTCCAATTCCTTTAACTAGCTTGGGGGCTACTTTTTCTTCTTCGGATTTAGCTTCCACAACTGAAAGACTTTCTTTGACGGGAGCAGGAGAAGGTGTTGGAGTAGTTACAGTAGGAGCAGTCGTTTGAACAGCAGCAACAGGAGCTGATGCAACAGGAGTAGGATTAACATCAGGAGTAGCAACAACTGGCGGAGCAGTAACAACTGACCCCGAAGGAGCAGCTTGTGCCTCGCTAATTGGAGGAACCGAAGTTATTAATTCAGGATTTTTTTTTTCGCCTGATAACGAATTACCGGCGGAACACATCCTGATCAAGGCTAACTCCACATGGAGTCGCTGATTCTTGGATGCTTTATAATCTAAATCACAACGATTGCAGATATCCAATAAACTCAAAAGTAAAAGGACCGGAGTCTTTTTCGATTGTTCGCTATAACGTGCTTTCGTGCTATTACTTACTTCCAGCAATTGAATGGTCGATACATCCTGACAAACTAACAAATCACGAAAGTGAGCTGCTAAGCCGTTAATGAATGTATGTCCATCAAATCCGCTGGATAAAATTTCATTAAATAGTAAAAGTGAACCTGGGATATTTCCTTCCAGAATATGATCCGTCACTCTGAAATAATAATCGTAATCCAAAATATTCAGATTATCGATTACATCTTTATAGGTTAATTTATTTCCTGCAAAGCTGACAATCTGATCGAAGATAGAAAGTGAATCACGTAGTGCACCATCTGCTTTTTGAGCAATCATATGCAAAGCATCCATCTCCGCTTCCACGCCTTCTTTCCCTGCTACATAGGCAAGGTGATTCGCAATATCTTCTACTTGAATTCTGTTGAAATCAAATATCTGACAACGTGAAAGAATGGTAGGAATGATTTTATGTTTTTCCGTAGTAGCAAGAATGAAAATAGCATATGAAGGTGGTTCTTCCAAGGTCTTTAAAAAGGCATTAAATGCCGAAGACGAAAGCATGTGAACCTCATCAATGATATAGATTTTGTATTTACCAGATGCAGGAGAGAAACGTACTTGCTCTACTAAGTTTCGGATATCATCAACCGAGTTATTCGAAGCTGCATCTAATTCGAAAATGTTCAGTGATTGTCCGTTGTTAAACGAAACACACGACTCACATTGGTTACAAGCCTCGTTGGAATCTGTGATAAACTGACAATTGATGGTCTTCGCTAAAATACGTGCGCAGGTGGTTTTTCCAACCCCACGTGGACCACAAAACAAAAACGACTGCGCCAAGTGGTTATTACGAATTGCATTCTTTAAGGTATTCGTAATTTGCGCTTGCCCAACAACGGTATCAAAGGTTGCTGGCCTGTATTTTCTTGCCGATACTACAAACTGATTCATACTTCACAAATGTATCGAAAAAGTCAATGTCATTTTTCAGTTTTTTATCATTGTGAATATTTTTAAATCCCTAAATTTCAATGCTTCGGAAAAATCTCCATTCCCTAATTCATTTATTTGGTATTTTTCAGCATGATTACAAACGACCGAATTGCGTTAATTGAGAAATGGGGATTTCGGATTATCCTCTTTATTCACCTCTTACCCATATTGCTACTAACGCCATTTGTCACGCTCGATGGACCTGCCCATTTATACAACGCAGTTTTAATTCGTGAGTTGATTGGAACGCAGTTTTATGATGTGATTACCAACCCGCATTTCTTCCTTCAATTTAATGCGTTTCCTGAACCTAACTGGACAGGCCATTTGGTAATGTCTTTATTGACTTTCATCTTACCCGTTTTGATGGTCGAAAAGGTAATGTTGTTATCGATTGTTTTACTGACTGCCTTCGGATATCGGAAGCTTATTCATTCGTTTCAATCAGGTATTTCATTAAACTCATGGATGCTTTTTCCTTTCTTATTCAACTTTGTTTTTTGCCTCGGATTTATCAATTATTCACTCGCAGTGGCGCTCTTTCCTTTTGCTCTTTCATGGTGGATAAATAACCGAACTAATTATTCATTCAAGAATATTATAATCGGCTTTTGCTGGCTCGCACTGATTTATTTTTCTCACCTCGTTATCTTTTTATTTACCGTTTTAGCAATGGGATTATACACCCTCAGTCATTGGAAAAAACTACATGCTGAATGCTGGAAGGAGGTTCGTTTACTACTTACTTTTTCACTTCCGTGGATGTTATTCTCTGCATTGTTTGTATGGCTCAGTGGCGCCAATGGATATCGAGGCGAAGTGAGTTATTTACCTTTCTCTGATTTAGTACAACAGATTGCTGAATCAAGAATTTTTATTGTTTACAATTATGACGATGAAAACGGTTTAACCTTAATTTATTCTTTCTTCGTTTTGCTCGCGTTAGGATGGAGCATCTTCGAAAGAAAGAAAATCAATTTTCAACTTTTTCCATACTTATTAGTCCTTGTTTTTTTATTGATGATTTTTATTTTGCCGGATAGTCTAGCTTCTGGTGGAATTTTATCCATTCGTATTATTCAACTTTTCTTTCTCTGCTTGATGATCTATTTCGCTTCGATGGAGTCCTCTGCATTTAAAAGTTATCTGATGGCTGGTTTTTCCGTTGGATTTAGTTGTATGATGATGCTGCATCATTATCCTACACAAAAAGGATTAAGCGACGATGCGCAATCCTTCATTCATGCAGGAACATCCCTAAACGAGCATGATTTAGTAATGCCACTTAATTACAGTCCGAATTGGATGCACTCCAACATGTGCTCGTATATGGGTGCCGTTAGCAAAGCAATGGTGCTTGATAATTACGAGCCAACACAAGGACATTTCCCACTTGTATGGAAAGAAAAATGCAATCCTGAAAAAGTATTAGGCAATTACACTTCATCTAATCATCCTTGTGTTCACCTCAACGAATTCGAACAAACCTTCCAGCGAAAAATCACCCACGTGACCGTATGGAAAGGTGAAAACAGCAATGCCGCCGACTCCTGTGATCAGGCAGTAAATGCGTTATTGAAGGATCAGTTTAAAGTGACTTATCAGGATAACAATATCCAATTACTATCAAGAAAAAAGTAAAATAGATACATCCGCAAGAAATAGAAACAAATCAAATTGTATTTTTGCAAACAAATTATTTACCTATGAATAAGCTAATGAATTACGCCCTCGGAAAATGGGTTGCAGGAGAAGGAGAAGGGCAGGTTTTATATAACGCAGTTAACGGCAGTGCGTATGCTACTGCATCATCAAAAGGTCTCGACTTTGCCTTAATGACCAATTATGCAAGAACGGTCGGTGGACCAGCGCTTCGCAAATTAACTTTTCACGAGCGTGGACGAATGTTAAAAGCACTCGCTATGCATCTCACTGCTAAGAAAGAAGATTTTTATAAGATCAGCTGGGCTACAGGCGCAACGCGTGTGGATAGCTGGATTGATATTGAAGGTGGTATTGGGAATTTATTTGCTTATGCCAGTCTTCGTCGACAGTTTCCGGATATTCCTTATTGCATCGATGGAGATCCTGTGATGTTATCAAAGGGTGGCTCTTTCATTGGTCACCATTTATGTGTACCCAAAGAAGGTGTAGCAATTCATATCAACGCGTTCAACTTTCCTGTTTGGGGAATGCTTGAGAAAATTGCGGTGAACTTTTTAGCAGGTGTTCCTGCGATTGTAAAACCAGCAACAGTAACATCTTTCTTAACAGAAGCTGTCGTGAAAGAAATAGTTGCATCCGGTATTTTACCAGAGGGCAGTTTGCAATTAATCTGCGGCTCTGCCAATGGAATTTTAGACCACGTTACTAACCAGGACGTAGTTACGTTCACCGGTTCAGCATCAACAGGAAAAATGTTGAAGTCGCACCCACGCATTTTAGAAGAATCGGTGCCATTTAACATGGAAGCCGATTCATTAAACTCTTGTATTCTTGGACCAGATGCAATTCCTGGCACTCCTGAATTTGATATTTTTATCAAAGAGGTACAACGCGAAATGACCGTGAAAGCAGGTCAGAAATGTACTGCTGTTCGTCGTATTATGGTGCCTGAAAATTTAATTGAAGATGTTCAGGTGGCGCTTAGCAAACGCTTATCGACAACCAGCATTGGTGATCCGAATGTAGAAGGTGTTCGTATGGGACCATTAGCTTCTGCGAGTCAGGTGCAAGAGGTAAAAGAAAAAATTCAACTATTAGCGCAAACACAGGAAATTATTTTTGGTAATTCAGTAATGACTCCAGTTGGTGATGGAACTGATAAAGGAGCTTTCTTATCTCCTGTATTATTCATCAATAAAGATCCGTTTAAAAATACCGATTGTCATAACATTGAAGCATTCGGACCAGTTTCTACTATCATGCCTTACAAGAATATTTCAGAGGCAATTGAATTAGCAAAGATGGGTAAAGGTTCATTGGTATGCAGTATCGTTACAGCAGACAATGCAACAGCTCGTGATTTTGTAGTAGGCGCAGCATCGATGCATGGAAGGATATTAGTTTTAAATAATGATTGTGCGAAAGAATCTACCGGTCACGGCTCACCGATGCCAATGTTAGTGCACGGCGGACCAGGTCGTGCAGGTGGTGGTGAAGAGATGGGTGGTAAGCGTGGCGTATTTCATTACTTACAATGCACCGCTATTCAAGGATCACCAACTACTTTATCTTATATTACAGAAGTATATCAGCGAGGCGGAAAGCAAATTGAGAAAGATATTCATCCTTTCAAAAAGTATTTTGAAGAGCTTGA
>CANGJU010000137.1 GCA_947453935.1 Bacteroidota bacterium
AGAAGCCGATTTGAAAATCGCATTAATAGCATCCACTGTCGCTGGTTTTTTTACGACGCAAGTAATGTCTGTTAGCGAGCCATCAATAACGGGTACGCGTATCCCCGCACCACCAATCAAGCCTTTTAAATGAGGAAACACATCTGCAATCGCTTTTGCCGCTCCCGTTGTTGTAGGAATTATTGAATGAGCTGCAGCTCTCGATCTTCGTAAGTCTTTATGTGGAGCATCGTGAATATTCTGATCTCCCGTATAAGCATGCACAGTAGTAACGTAGGCGTCTTCGATTTCAAAATTCTTATCAAGTAATGCAATCATTGGTGCTGCGTTGTTGGTAGTGCAAGATGCATTTGAAATAACAAATTCACTTCCATCAAGAATATTCTCATTTACACCCATCACAACTGATTTTATATCGCCAGTAGCGGGTGCACTAATTATTACTTTTTTTGCCCCTGCTAGTATATGCTTCTTTGCGTCTTCTTCTTTCGTGAATTTACCTGTCGACTCTAACACAACGTCTACGTTTAACTTATCCCATGGTAATAATGTAGGATCTTTCTCTGCTGTAATTTGAATTTTGACGTTGTTTACAACAATATAGTTTTCTCCTGCTTCAACAGAGGCCGGAAATTTACCATGAATAGAATCATACTTGAGTAAGTGCGCTAAAGTAGCCGGTTCAGTTAGGTCGTTAATTGCAACTATATTTATTTTATCATCAAGAAAAACTTTTCTCAAAAAGGTTCTACCAATTCTACCAAAGCCGTTAATGGCTACATTGATTTTTTTCATTAGAATAAATGTTTTTCCGCGTGATAAGACGAGCGAACCAAAGGACCGCTTTCAACATACTTCAATCCCTTTTTCATTCCTATTTCCTTATAGTAATTGAATTTCTCAGGTGTAATAAACTCAACAACCTCTAAATGTTT
Organism: Bacteroidota bacterium; assembly: GCA_947453935.1. Lineage (GTDB taxonomy): Bacteria > Bacteroidota > Bacteroidia > AKYH767-A > OLB10 > CAINEC01. The sequence continues at coordinate 936 of CANGJU010000137.1, forward strand.
TTTTGTTGGTTGTAAATATTGTCCAAGTGTCATAATACTCACACCTGCGTTTACTAAATCATCCATTGTCTCTAATACTTCTTCTTCTGTTTCACCTAAACCTAGCATGACTCCTGATTTAGCTCTGACGCCGGCATCGCTTACTCTTTTTAGGACTTCTAAAGAACGGTCGTACTTTGCTTGTATGCGAACTTGCTTCGTTAGTCGTCGTACTGTTTCTAGATTGTGCGAAATGATTTCAGGTGCAACGTCAATGACCATTTGTAAATTATCCCATTTGCCTTGAAAATCCGGAATTAATGTTTCTAATGTAGTGCCTGGACTAACTTCACGGATTGTGTTAATTGTTTCAACCCAGATCTGAGCACCGCCATCTTTTAAGTCGTCACGATCTACTGATGTCACAACGCAATGTTTAACCCCCATGATTTTAACAGAGTCTGCAACACGCATTGGCTCATTTTTATCTACTGCCGAAGGCCGACCAGTAGCAACAGCGCAAAACCCACATGATCTAGTACAAATATTTCCAAGAATCATAAACGTTGCGGTGCCTGCTCCCCAGCATTCTCCCATATTCGGACAATTACCACTTTCGCAAATGGTGTGAAGTTTATTGTCTGTTACTAACTCGCGAACTTTTCTGTATTCTTCACCAATTGGTAGTTTGACTTTTAACCAACTAGGCTTTTTGTTTTTTTCTGAAATTGATTTTTCTGAATCCATCCGTCTATTTTTTTCTTCCGTAAATGAAAGTCATATAAAATGTGAAATAAAACTTTTTATTATCAATCAATGCCATTATCGGAATATCTTTCGGATAGGCATCGATGATAGCTCCTAATTCAAGTGATTTAATATCGTAATAAATAGGAGAGTACTCAAAGTTGAATGCTAATCTTCCGTATGCACCTGGATGAACATTTATTTGATTTAATCCATAAGTGAAGGGAGCTCTCCCATAAATGTTATCCAAAAAATGCTTGTTAGGGTCATACTTCTCAACGATAATATCAAACTCTCCAAATTTTCCTGTAGGTTCCAAAATGTTTAAGTAAACAGGCTTGGTAATTCCAAGCGATAAACCACCTCCATATACCAATCTTATTTCAACACCGTTTTTTTCAAATTTGCTGTATAGTGTTTTTTCAAATCCAGCACCAGCTCTTAAAATTGTTAAGTTGTTTTGTTTCCCAAACACAAACGCTTTTGCATCTGTAAAGTATCGGTTAACAGATTTAATTTCTTTTGGATGCTTCATTCCTACTAAATCACCTTCCCAATAAAATTTCTTGTAACCCGTTAGATTTGTTGCTTTTCTGAATTGTAATCCAATTGTACCACTCGTATGCACATTTAATCCAAATGCAATTTCCCCTTTCATTAAAGGCGGCTTTTCTTCTGCATATTCATTCGGATTGTTAGTCTGTGAAAATGCACCAATGCTGCTAAACAACATTATAAAAAGAATCCATATCCGACGTGCGCAAATCATATTTACAAATATACAATTAACGGCATTATCGCGAGGCTATTTTATTGGCAATTCTTATTTTTGGACCTATGACTATACAAACTATCTATACAGGCGAGTTGCGCACACAAGCAACTCATCTGGCTTCTCAAAATACTATCATTACCGATGCTCCGCTTGATAATAATGGCAAGGGGGAAGCGTTTTCTCCAACCGATTTGTTAGCAGCATCTCTGGGTTCTTGTATGTTAACCATCATGGGCATCGCAGCTAATACACATGGATTTTCCATTGATGGAACTAAAATCAGCATAACTAAAATAATGGCTGCGAATCCCAGAAGGGTGGGCGAAATAATAATTAACTTTTCGTTTCCTGCAAATATCTATAGCGACAAAGAAAGGTTATTGATTGAAAAAGCTGCAGCTTCTTGTCCTGTTGCTTTAAGTCTACATCCAGATTTAAAACAAACAATTAATTTAAACTGGTAATTTTAATCGAAGCGCAACGACTCTATCGGATTAATCTTAGAAATGATTTTTCCTGGAATTAATAGCATAAGCATGCACATAACATAAGTTCCAAGGTTAATTAATAAGATGCCTGTAAGGCTAAAATTAATAGGAACACTTTTTATGTAATAGGATGTTTCATCCAACGTAATAAAGCCTGTTGTAAATTGAAAAAAAGCTAATCCCAATCCAATAATATTTCCAAACAATAATCCTCTGATTAAAATCTTGCTTGATAAATTCAAAAAGGTTTTTGTTAATGTTTGATCACTTGCGCCAATAGCTTTTAAAAGTCCTATTGGTCTTCTGTTTTCTAAAATCAATATGAGTAAAGTGCTGATCATTGTAGTGCCAGCAATCAAACTAATTAAAACAATTATTACAATAACATTTAAATTTTGTAACTCAAGCCAATTGAAAATTTGAGGATAAATTTCTTTTACCGTTTGTACATTGGTCTGATAGTCTACTTTGTCGTAAATTTCTTTGCTGATATTATCAAGATTATTCAAATCATTTACTTTTATTTCAAATCCTGCTACTTGTGTACTGTCCCAATTGTTTACTTTCTGAATCACGTTCATCGAGCAAAAAACATAGAGGTTGTCAAAGTCTTCACTTAGGCCGGTGTTGTAAATTCCTTTAACAATAAACTTTCTTACTTTACGGTCTTCTTGAATAAAAAATATTAAAAAGGAGTCGCCTACTTTAAGATTTAATTTATCGCATAAATTTTTAGATACAAGTGCTTCGTTCTTATTTAAATTATTAACGTCGATCTTATCGCCATTTGTTATTTTATTTTTGAAAAAGTCCCAGTCGAATGTGTTGTCTACACCTTTTAATACAACACCTTGTATTTCATCTTTAGCCTTTAATATCCCTGCTTTATGCGCGTAATTTTGAATGGATGTAACTCCATTTATTTTTTTTATTTCTTGTAAATAGTTTTGATTGCTGGATATCGGAACTTCTTCAAATGAATTATTGTTGGCTAATTGATGCACTCTAATGGCCGACATAAATCCAGTAACTTTATCCGAGATTTCGTTTTTAAATCCTGTAACCACCATTACAGAAAGAAGCATAGCAACAACGCCCAAACCAATTCCTGATATGGCAATAATAACCACAGGTTTTGCCGTTTTTTTAGAATCGTTATTCGATTGATAAATTCTGTCTGCTAAAAGTTTGCTAAGGTTCAATCTGATATTACTTAATTTTGGCCTAAATTTACCTAATAATTGTTTACCCGTGAATAAGATTAAATGCGCACTTCTGATATTTTTTAGTTGCTTAACAGTTATTAGTTTTTCTCAATCTTCCAACTATATCGCAGGTGCCGAACGTACCGAACTTTATTTTCCGTTCATAAGAAAAAAGAACGTTGCTGTTGTGGCTAATCCAACATCAATGATAGGAGCTAAACACTTAGTTGATTACTTAATTAACAGCAAGGTAAAAGTAAAATGCGTGTTTGCTCCTGAACATGGATTTAGAGGTGATGCAGAAGCAGGAGAACATTTAGATAATGGCGTAGATAAGAAGTCAGGAGTGAAAGTGATTTCGTTGTACGGTAAACACTATAAGCCAACAAAGGAGGATTTAAAAGGCGTTCAAGTTGTATTGTTCGATATTCAAGATGTAGGTGTTCGTTTTTATACTTACATAAGCACATTGCAGTATGTAATGGAGTCTTGCATTGAAAATAAACTTCCACTGATAGTTTTAGATCGTCCTAATCCAAATGGATTTTATATTGATGGTCCTGTGCTAGATACAGCTTTTAAAT
>CANGJU010000138.1 GCA_947453935.1 Bacteroidota bacterium
AACATTGCAGTTGGATACGTATTAACTGTAAAATTATCCATGTACATATTGTTACCAAGTGCTGAAATACCTTTGATAACAAAATAATTTCGCTTTGTATTATAAGTAGCTGCTGGTAATGTGAATTTGAATTCATACCAACCTGCACCATTAATTGCCGTTGGGAAAGATGTTGTTAAACGAGGAATAACGTTGCTACCACTTTGGTGGTTAATTGGAGTTAATGTGGCCCCTGGACCTGGAGAAACACCTGACCAAAAAACCTCTAAACGATCATTCACGCCAGGATAACCCGCATCGCGATACACCCAGAAACTGAACGTTGGAGAAACCCCAGCATTATTACTGAAATCGAATGGTTTTGAAATTAAATAAGCAGTATCTGGGCTCGAAATAAAAGAATTGAGCATAACAACATTACTACCACCACCAGTTACCGCTGCCGCTGCACCGCCAGTAGAGTAAGTTCCAAGTGTTAGTGCAGGTGCAGTTGGAGCAGTTGTAGAAGCCGCTGCTATTCTCGAGAATTCCGCCACAATACCTTTACGGGTTTTCCAGCCCGGCATGGGAAAGAAATTACTTTCCGCACTTTCGGTTTGTGTTACTACTTGCGAATTGACTATTCCATAGCTAAATGAGAAAATAATAATCAATAGGAAAATTTTGTAAATTTTATTCATACAACCAGGTGTTTTTAGAACCAATGAGTTTAAACTAATTTCTATAAAATGCTAGAAATCGAGCAACCTTGATAGTCCCTTTTTTAATTTTCAAGAACGCAATTTACTTCATTTTACAAGTGATTCCAAGTAAAATATCAATATTCATTACCCCTATAATAAATAGTAAATAAAAAGCGGCTCGGTATGCACCGAGCCGCTCTATAATTATAAAATAATTTTTCTTGCTTCTAATTCATTTTTGCAATCTCCTGCTGAACCAACTCAGCTGCTTCTTTTAACTGAATTGCTGAAGATACCTTCAATCCACTTTCGTCGATTAATTTCTTTGCTTCTGCTGCATTCGTTCCTTGTAAACGAACAATAATTGGAACTGGAATTTCTCCGATGTTATTGTATGCATCAACGATACCCTGCGCAACACGATCACAACGAACGATACCACCGAAGATATTTACGAAGATTGCTTTTACACTTGGATCTTTTAGGATGATACGGAATGCCTGTTCAACACGAGCTGCATTTGCAGTACCACCAACATCTAAGAAGTTTGCTGGCTCTCCACCAGATAACTTAATAATGTCCATTGTAGCCATTGCTAATCCAGCACCGTTAACCATACAACCTACGTTGCCATCTAACTTCACATAATTTAAATCATGCTCGCTAGCTTCTACTTCTGTAGGATCTTCTTCTGTCTTATCACGCATAGCAGCGAAATCTGGATGACGGAATAATCCATTATCATCTAAACTTACTTTCGCATCAACAGCTATAATTTTATCATCAGATGTTTTTAAAACCGGGTTGATTTCAAACATTGCAGAATCAGTTGCATCGTATGCTTTGTATAAAGCCGCTACGAACTTCGTCATTTCTTTAAAGGCATTTCCGCTAAGTCCAAGATTGAACGCAATCTTACGAGCTTGAAATCCTTGTAAACCAACTTTAGGATCTATCTCTTCTTTGAAAATCAAATGAGGAGTTTTATCTGCTACCTCTTCGATGTCCATACCACCTTCTGTCGAATACATAATCATATTGCGACCTGTCATACGGTTCATCAATACGCTCATGTAAAACTCAGAAGTTTCACTTGCTCCTGGATAGTAAACATCCTGTGCGATTAATACTTTATTTACTTTTTTACCCTGAGGACCTGTCTGAGGAGTGATTAATTGCATCCCGATAATCTGAGAAGCTTTTTCTTTTAAATCATCTAAGTTCTTAGCCAACTTAACACCACCACCTTTTCCGCGACCACCAGCGTGAATCTGCGCTTTAACAACCCACCATTGTGTGCCTGTTTGCTCGGTTAATTTTTTTGCTGCCTCTACCGCCTCTTCAGCTGTATCTGCCACAATTCCTTCTTGAATAGCAACTCCAAAACTTTTTAAAATCGACTTGCCTTGATATTCGTGTAAATTCATAATACTTGTATTTTTAGTTTCGCAATTTTGATTGCGGCACAAAAGTATCAAAAAATCAAATGTAAATTCTTCAATCCGCATCATTCTAAAACAGATTTTAAACATTTTCAAGTATTGCTTGTTATCAATCTAAATTTTAAACCATGGCACTAACAATCGGAAGCAAAGCCCCTGCAATTAAGGGAGTTAATCAGGCAGGAGAAAAAATTAAATCTACTGACTTGAAAGGTAAAAAGGTGATTCTTTATTTCTATCCAAAGGACAGCACTCCTACCTGCACCGTTGAATCTTGTAATTTGAGAGATAATTATAAGTCGTTAGCGAAAGCAGGATTTGAAGTTATTGGTGTAAGCGCCGACGATGTTAAAAGTCACGAGAAATTTGCTACGAAGCAAAGTCTTCCATTCTCATTAATTGCTGATACCGACCGTGAATTGATTGAAGCTTACGAAGCCTGGGGAGAGAAATCGATGTATGGTAAAAAGTACATGGGTATTATTCGTAAAACATTCGTTATTGACGAGAAAGGAAAAATAGCAGCCATCATTGAGAAAGTAGATGCTAAGAATCACGCAAAGCAAATATTAGACGCGCTTCAAAACGGTTGAAATCCAGATACAAAACGAAGATTTCCTGACATATCCTCTTGAGCCATCGTTTCTGCGAATCCTAATCCGCGAAGCAAACGCTCTACTTCTACCCCGTACAATTTATTGACTTCAAACCAGAGTGAACCACCTGGATTCAAATGTTGTTTTGCGAAGAGTGCTATTTTTCGGTAGAATCGAATGGGATCATCATCGGGAGCGAACAATGCGAGATGAGGTTCGAAATTCAAAACTGAATCCGTCATTGACTGTCCTTCAACAGAGGTAATATATGGCGGATTACTAACTATTAAATCGAATTTTATTTCTGAATTATTTTCGAAACCATCTTCAAGCACATCTGCCCAAAACAGATTTAAATTGATGGAATTAGTTTCTGCATTTTTCTTTGCAACGGCCAATGCATCGAGCGAAATATCACAACCATACACCTGCTTTAAATTCATGTGTTTTGCTAACGCGATAGGAATACATCCTGAGCCACAACAAATGTCAAGTACGTTTGAATCACTATCTAATTCCACCTCCTCTTTTATCAAGTACACCAGCTCTTCTGTTTCAGGACGAGGAATCAAAACACTTTCATCTACATAATAAGCGTCGCCAGCAAACCAAGTTATGTTTGTCACATATTGCAAAGGCATTCCGCTCAAAAGTTTTTGTAAATCAGCTTGAAGCATTTCAATCATAACAGATGGAATAGCAATCTCTGAATTCAAATCAAGTTCATTTGCATTCACCGAAAGTCGATCCGCCAATAAAAAACGAATCAACGTATAACGCTCATCATCTTCCATCGAGGAAAATTGATTAGTTGCTAGTTCGTAAAACTCCTTCAGATTCATGCTGCAAAGATGAAATAAAAATCAATGCTTATGTCAGCGCGCGTACTACAAATGCTTTGTTACCTTTGCAAGCAATGAATACTCACGAGCAATACATGCAGCGTTGTCTGCAATTGGCGCTAAAAGGATTAGGGAATGTTTCTCCGAATCCGATGGTGGGCTGTGTAATTGTTCATGATGATAAAATAATTGGCGAAGGGTATCATGAAAAATATGGTGAGGCGCATGCAGAGGTAAATGCGATTAATTCTGTTCAAGATAAATCACTTTTAAAATCATCAACACTTTATGTTTCGTTAGAGCCATGTAATCATATTGGGAAAACACCTCCTTGCGCTGATTTAATTCTGAAGTATGAAATTCCGAATGTAGTTATTGGCATTCAGGATCCATTTGAAAAAGTAAATGGAAGTGGAATTAAAAAATTAATGGACGCAGGAGTGAATGTTACATCAGGAGTTTTAGAAAAAGAATGTCGTGAAATAAACAAACGATTTTTTACTTTTCACCTCGAAAAACGACCTTATATCATTCTTAAATGGGCGCAAAGCAAAGATGGATTTATTGGAAAGAAAAATCAATCGGTGCGCATTAGCAATGAACTCACGCGTGTTATCAATGATACATGGAGGACACAAGAAGATGCTGTTTTAATTGGTGGCGAAACAGCTCGTACAGACAATCCGCATTTGACGGTCAGAAGCATTGAAGGTAGAAACCCAACACGAATAATTTTATCAAATAGTGGAAACCTTCCTTCGAATTTAAATCTATTTGATGGAAATGCGCCTACTCTAATTTATTCAACCAATAATTTTCAATATGCAAATTCCGAAACCGTGGAAATGCCTGATGAAACCAATTTAGATTTTTTACTTTCTGATTTATATCGAAGAAACATCCAAAGTGTAATCGTAGAAGGTGGATCATCAGTTTTAAATCAGTTTATAAAATCAGACAATTGGGATGAAATTAGAATCTTCGAGAGCGAAGATCTGCTGGAAGATGGTATCTTAGCACCTACGATAAGTTCAGCAATTTCATCATTTGAACAAATCGATAATAATCAGTTAAAAATAATTTATAGGAGAAAATAAATGTCGGTGTCGTTATTAATCATAATTATTATTGCTTCCCTTTTATCTGC
>CANGJU010000139.1 GCA_947453935.1 Bacteroidota bacterium
TATTGTCGGATGACGAAATTTATCGTGTCGTTTTCCGTTCTGATAAATTAACTATTATCTAATGACGTCAATTAAAAAATTAGTGTTTGTTGTGTTCGGATTTATAATTCCGAATCTGGCTTTAGCGCAAGTAAAATATAGTAATGAGTTTTTATCGATTGGGGTAGGTGCCCGTGGACTGTCACTTGGTGGAGCACAGTCGGCATTAGTGGGTGATGCTTCTGCAGGTTTCTGGAATCCCGCAGGGTTGGTGAAGGTGAAAAGTAATTTGCAGTTGTTTGTAATGCACAATGAATATTTTGGTGGTATCGGCAAGTACGATTATGCATCATTTGCAGCACCTATCGACGCAACACGAACTATAGGCGCATCGTTTATTCGCTTTGCGATTGATGATATTATTGATTCAACCGACTTGATTGATAAGGACGGAAATATCGATTACGATCGTTTGAAAACTTTTTCATCTGCTGATTATGCGTTTTTATTTTCTTACGCTCAAACGTTAAAAGTTAAAGGACTATCAGCGGGAGGGAATGTGAAAGTGATTCATCGTAAGGTGGGTGATTTTGCAAATGCATGGGGCTTTGGTTTAGATGCAGGTTTGCAATACGAACATAATCGCTGGAATTTTGGTTTGATGGGAAAGGATATCACTTCTACTTTCAATGCATGGACGTACAATACCGAATCGTTGCAAGATGTGTTTGCACAAACAGGAAATGAAATTCCTCAAAACGGATTAGAAGTAACATTGCCCAAATTAATTGGAGGAGTAGCTTATAAGTTTAATCTTTCAAAGAAGATAACGGCTACGCCTATGGTCGATTTGGATTTTACGTTTGATGGAAAACGAAATGTTCCAATTAAGTCGGATGTTGTAAGCATCGATCCAAAAGGCGGATTAGAATTAGCGTACGATGATTTTATTTTCCTTCGTGGAGGAGTAGCAAATATTCAGACTGTTCAGAATATTGATGCCTCTACCTCGACCATTGCTCAACCAAGTATAGGTGCAGGAATTAAAATTAAGAACGTAACAATTGATTATGCATTAACAAATTTTACAGGAGCTGCAGGAACATTGTACTCTAATATTTTTTCGCTCAAATTAAATTTTATAAGAAAGACTATTCCAGCAACCACTAATACTAAATAAGGATGAAGAAAATTTTACTCCTTTTAGTTTTTACTTCTTTTATAAATTATGGGTTTTCTCAAACTTATGGTAACGAATGGATATCTTTTATAAGCGGACAACCTTATTCCAGTCAGCAGTATTTTAGAATTGGAGTATGGAAAGATGGTGTTTATCGATTAACCTATAACGATCTTCAAAATTCAAGTGTTCCTGTTAATGCATGGTTTAGTCCCGATCGTTATCAATTATTTCACAGAGGAACAGAACAGTTTATTCGTGTGTTGGATAATGACCAGAATGGAATTTTTAATAACGGCGATTTTATTGAGTTCGTAGGAAACAAAAACGATGGAGCTTTTGATGCGCAGATTTACGATACCATTACATCACATCCAAATCCGTATCAGAGTTTGTTTAATGATACTGCTTCATATTATCTGACATACAATTTGAATTCTACGAATAATCGCAGAATGAAAATTGAAAATGATCAGAATTTTTCTTCGTATCCCACAGCGTCATTGCTAAGAGTTTCAGAAGTAAAAACTGCAGCACAAGATTATAATATTGGTGATCGCGATGCTAATTCGATTGCAGATAATTCTTATACACAGGGAGAAGGATTTTATTTTTATAAAGTAAGCTTTAATCAAAGTGCAAGTGTCGATTTTACTATCAATAAATCAAACACCACAATCAATGCTCCTGAGATAGAGATGGTGCAAATGGGTGCCAATGCGCTTTCGCATCCGTATAGTATTATCGTAAATAGTAATACAATTACAACTAATACTATTTATGGATATTCGTTAAATAAAGATGTATTGCCTCTTTCATTATTCCCTGGAAGTGGGAACTTAAATGTAAAGTTACAGCCACTAGCTGACGCCTCAAATCCGTTTAACGCGAACTATATGAATCTTGGTTATGTAAAAATAACCTACGATCGTACCTCAGATTTTTCAGGCGAATCTCTCCCGGTTCAATTTTATCTTGATCAGAATAATAGCAAGTGCCTTGTCAATTTTACGAATGTAAATGCCGCAAATCCGTTGTTATATGTAGTGGATAATGATACCGCGCATCTTATTAGTATTAACACAACAGGTGGTAATTTCAATGTGTTGATACCTGCTTATAACGGGAAAAGCAAAATGATTTTGTTAGATAATAATCAGGTATTTTATTCTTCTGGAAATGTAACTATCGAATCTGTCAATAAGGATCCTAACCCAAATTCTTATGCGCGTTTTAATAATTATAAGTTAGCAGGGGCCACTTCCGATTTTTTAATTGTTTCTAATCGTGCTTTATGGACAGGTGCGAATGCATACGCTACGTACCGTGCATCCAAAGGATATTCACCTTTGCTTGTTGATGTGAATGAATTATATGATCAATTTGCTTGGGGAATTCGTCAGCACCCTCAATCAATCCGCAGTTTTTCTGATTTTATGTTAGATAACGCTGCTGGATATCCGAAGTATCTATTGTTATTGGGAAAAGGGATTATGATTACAGACGCTCGTTCTGGTACAGGGCATAGTTTGAACTTTGTTCCAACATGGGGAGAGCCTTCATCTGATCAGTTGTTTACTTCGAAATTAAACTCAAATAAATTTGTTCCGGAATTAGCAACTGGTCGTATTGCTGCAACGACTAATGACGATATTACTGCCTATTTGAATAAGTTAATCGAATTTGAAAGCAATCAGGCACAAGCACCAGCTTTATGGATGAAGAATGTATTGCATTTTGGTGGAGGTACCGATTTGAATGAGCAAAATGTACTGGCTGCAAAATTATATGCATATGCGCAGTTAATACAAGATACTTTGTTTGGTGGTAATGTTTATACCTTCTTAAAAAACTCAAGTGCTCCAATTCAGATAAATCAAAGTCAGTATTTGCAATCGTTGATTGATTCAGGATCAACAATGATGACATTTTACGGACATGCAGCAGGAACATCTTTCGATATCAGTACGGATGCACCAGAGAACTATAATAACAAAGGAAAGTATCCATTGGTGTTGGCGCAAAGTTGTTATGTAGGAGATATTTTCACAACATCAAAGTTGTTAAACGAACGTTTTGTATTAACTCCTGATAAAGCTGCAATTGGTTTCGTTGCTGTTCCCGATAAAGGAATTATTGAAGAGTTAGACACCTATTCAACTGAACTTCATCAGCAGTTGTTCCGATTAAATTATGGAAAGAGCGTTTGTGAGTCGATGAATAAAACTATCAACGCCCTTATCAATGCTAATCCAGGATATAAAAATGTGTGCATGAGCATGACGATGCATGGCGATCCTGCAATTAATCTCAACTCTTATGATCTGCCTGATTATGCAATTGATAATTCTTCAATACTATTTGATCCGCAGATAGTAACAACAGAGCTCGATTCGTTCAACGTGAAAGTAGCTATCACTAATCTAGGTAAGAACACTTCTGAAAGTATGCGTATGCTTGTTAGTCGACGTATGCCCGATGGCGTTAGTAAGCGTGATACCATTGTTGTTGTGCCTTATATTTCCTACCGTGATACAATAACAGTAAAGTTGCCTGTGGATTTTAGAGATGGTGCTGGATTAAACACTTTTGAAATAACAGTTGATGCATTTAATGAAGTGCAGGAGCTCAATGAGTCTTCTAATAACTTCGCAACAGTTACACTTCAAATTACAAGTACAGATATCAATCCGGTTTTTCCTTCTGAGTTTGCAATCATTCCGAATGATACAGTAACATTAAAAGCTACAACTGCTAATCTTTTTTCAAATCCGAAGAATTATATTTTCGAAATAGATACAACTGCTGAGTTTACAAGTACTGTTAAGCTAAGTCATGTTGTGAACAATGTTTATGGTGTTGTAAGCTGGACCGTTCCTCAAGCCCTAAATAATAATCAGGTTTATTATTGGAGAGTTGCGAACGATTCAATCACGAATGCAGATACAGCTATCTCTAATAAATTCCAATGGAAGTATAGTTCATTTATTTACAAGCAAGGAATTACAGGTTGGTCACAAGCCGATTATCCACAATTTCAAAAAGATGAGTTGACAAATATTATACGTCAGAATGCAATTCGTTATTTTGAGTTTATTAATTCGCAGTACGCATTAACAATTACGCATTCTGGTACGCGTCCATCATACGAGATTAATGGAATCAATATCGATTATGGTGGATGTAATTATGCACCTCAGATAGCTATTGCCGTTTTAGATTCAATAGACTTTGAGCATCCTTGGCAAACGGATTCTTGTATACGCTATTTCGGAAATTACAATTATTTTAATTGCTCAACTCGCATCGGTTGCAATCGTTATCGTCCAGATAAATTTTTCTTGTTTAATACAGCCAATCCTGCTCAAACAGATAGTTTGGTTGATATGATTTTGAATGATGTTCCCAACGGTAATTACATTTTAAGCTGGACTGTTTTTGATGTGCCATTTGATACGTTATCAGTTTTAAAAAATGGTTTTGCAGCTCTAGGCTCTACGCAGTATGCAAGTTTAACATCGCAGGATAAGTATATTTTCTTTATGAA
>CANGJU010000140.1 GCA_947453935.1 Bacteroidota bacterium
ATCTGTAATTCCGATAGTAGCAATGTCGCCATCTACGCGAACCCATTCATGGTCTTTTGTGTACTTTAATTCTGAAGGAATATTCATAATGGTTTAATTTTTTACAAATTTAATTTTTATTGTGATAATGAGAAACGAATTTCGATTCCTGTGTTAATATTTGATGTTGGATACGACGTAGAGATAACAGGAGTATTAATTGTTTGCTCGTAGAAGAAACGCATATTTAATTTATCACTGATAGCATAATCAGCTGCTGCTTTAATCGAGTATACATTTAAACCTGCTGTTGGCTGATTAACTCCTTCTAATAAACGTCTGATAATAGTCGAATTTTTTCTTGCACTAAAGTCGGCAGTTAAGTTTAAACCATTCCCCGATGCATTCTTCGCTATGTTAAACGGCAGCTTAAATTTAGGTAAACGATATCCAAAACCTAAGGTAATTTCATTTCCTTTCACCTCTGTAACCTGAACACCAGCATAGGTTAAAGAAACATTTCTATCACGCTTGAACTCTGCACGTGTTTGAATATTATTCTTCCAAGTAACATCAACTCCAATTAACGGTGCAAACTGCTCTACTAATGAAACTTGTCCGAATTCACGTGAAGGAATAAAGTTACCACTGATATCTTTTGCTGTTGGATATTTCCCATCAATATAATTCAGGTTTCTGTTATAGCTATTTACGTTAAACGTAGAACGATAACTATGCGTTAGACTCACATTGTTAAACACTTTCTTAAACAATGGTAACTTACTCAAACCATCGTATGTAACACGCCAGTTAGGCAAAGGAATTTTTGAGAACGGACTAAGCTTAACATCGTTTGGCGATTTGCCTGTGTACGCTGAAATAAAGGCCAACGTTAATACTTCTTGTTGCGTACCACTATATCCGTCGTTGTAAATAATTCCGAAGGTATCAGGCGCTGCAAAGCCAACAGAATTAGGATTTAATCCTGCTAAACGTTCTGAAATAATTTTACGATTTTTTGAGAACTCTTCAAAAACAGCATTCGAATAAGTTGTTGGATCATCTTTAACAAACGCTGTATTTATTGAAATTGTAGAGATACTAAAGTTTCCTGTCTCCGTTACACTTTGCGAGTCAAAACGAGACCCATTCCAACGGAAGAATTCTGAATTATTACGCGTGTATTGGCGTGTAGCATTCAACTCAATTTTAAATCCATCAAACGGCTCAATTGAACTTCGTCCTGTAAAATTCTCATTGTAATTTCTTGCAAACGAGTTATTCAAACTAGTATCTGTTGTAATCCATTTTCCATTCACAGCCTGCGGACGAATATCTTGTTGCGAACCAAATGCAAATCCAAATCCTGGTGAGTTATTATCTAAATCCTGACCTAACATTTGTGCATAATTTGTATATCCCGGTAATAGGGTACCGTTAGTCTCGCTGTATGTAAATCCTACCGATTTCACACCCATAATCATTTTTCCAAAGAAGCGCACGCCATCAGGAATTGCTTTAGGTTGCTTTACTTTTGGAGCCTTCATTCCCGGAATCGTGTCTTTCGGATTTTTAGGAGGTTCATTTTTAATTGCCGTTTTCTTAGGTGGCTTAGGTGAATTTATTTTCTTCAGGAAAGGAACTTTATTGTAGAGTGTTGTCAATACAAAATTTCCATTCACCTGCTTTGTATTTGAATTCTGAATTGTATTTCCTGTTCTGGTATCAACTCCAAAAGCGCCCGTCGTTGTGTTTTGTACAAACTGACCCGATTGCCAACTATAATTAAAGCCGTATTTCACATTCAACGATACCCAATCTGTTAAAGGGAATTTATTTAATGGCACCTGATATGAAACATTACCTGCTTGTGTGTACTGCTTATTTCTTCCTAAGAAAAAGTTCTTTCCAAAAATATTACTCTTGATAGAATCTTTATCCTCTTGGGTATCGATACGTCCTTCTGGCTCATCAATTACACCGTAGTTGTTTGCATTGAAATCAAGTTTAATCGATTTCGTAATATCGTATTTGAAATCATATACACGACGCATGTCGAAGTTCTTATTGAAGAATGTATCACGAACAATATCTGCGTACCCTGTGTTATTGCGATATAATTTCTCACCATAAACACGCTGCACATCCATGCGGAAATTCATGCTTGTTGGAACAAGATTAATATTTAAATCTTTAACTAATTTAAGGTACTTAGAATTTAAGAAAGATACTTTTGAAAAAGGACTAATGTACTTCGGTGTTGTATTGTAGTTATATCCGATTGCACCTTTATGAGTTTTGATGATATCATACTCGATATTGATATCACGATGAAAAACTTCATCATAGCCATAAGTGAAATTAAAGTTTTCAATATCGTACACTTTAGCTTTTGCACTTCCACTTCTATTCTTTTTAACGTTTGTAAAATTGATACCTTTCGTTCTGGTATAATCCTGTGAACGTTTTTTAAATTCTTTCTTTTCAGCTGCCGTTTGATTATTTGCTACTGCATCAGCAAATGGCACGTCTTGATCTAATGGATCGAACTGTGGATTATTTACAACAGTACCAAAGTTAACATACATTGGTATATCAAGGTTTGCCTTCTCAGGTAAGAACTTACCAAGGTACAATGTAGATGTAGCATTAAATGATGTTTCAGCACTTCTACGGCGTTCACTTACCTTCTGCTCCAATGTACCAAACCCTACCGACTTATGCGTACCAGTTAAAGCTACATTACCAATGTCGGCAAGCTTAGCCGTAACACGACCAGTTGCAGCCCAACCACCTTTACGATCAAAATCTGTTAATCGTAATTCGTTCACCCAAACCTCCGCACATTTCGACGTACCATCGTCACCGTTAGGACTAGATGGATCTCGCTTCGGATTTCTAACACCAATCATAATCGTTCGAACGCTACTTAACGAAGGATTACCTTTTACCGATAATATATTTCTACCATCCTCATCTTTTTCAGAATATAAGCTGGTAATATTTAATGCTCCTCCCGAATTATCTACCGCAGTATTACGCGACAGTTTCAGATTAACAAACTTGTCTAATTCAAGGTCAATATTATTTGCAATTGGCCAGATAGCATATTCGTCAGTTGCTCCCCATGCTGTTTTCTTTAAAGGCACTTCGTACTCATAGTAGTTCTCAGTAAAATCGTTCCCCATACGAATGAAAACAGTAAGGTCATCATCCTTTAAATCATCAGCAACACCAGATGACTCTGCATGGATAAACATTTTTATTTTTTTGTAAGAACGTAAATCAAGTCCTAAATTTTTAAACGCTGCACGTGCATCTCCATCTTCTAAATCACAAACCTTTAACGATAGTGATTGCTCATTCAAACGTTGTAAAGTAGTTGAACCAATATTTGTTTCACGTTGAATATCTGGAGGCAAAACATACGGTATTGGTGTTCTTGCACCATTCTCTTCAATACTTACAGAAGAAATATCGAAGGTGCCTAAATTCGGATCACCAGGAATTACCTCACCAGCTGTATGCATATCATACGCATATTTTCTCCACTCACCACGCAAGAACTCTAACTTAGCAAAACGTAATGTCATTGGCTCATTAAAGCCTGTCATGAACGTACGAATAAAACTAATCGTATTGAAATCTTCGATATCACCGTATTTTGTGATATTCGGATTATTTCCCTGAACATCACGAATTGGAATTTTAAATTGATACCAGGTAATATCTGTGTTGGTAGAATTTGGCAATGTTACATTGCGAGTTACTTTATCAACAATAAAGTTTTTACCTACTTCCATTTCACCTTGGCGCAATGAAACATGATATTCATAAAACTGCTCTGAACCTTCCTGATTAAAATCTTTATTTACATCTTCTACATCAGGAATTGTTGTAGCAGAAGTAGAATAGGACTCCGTTGTTTGATTATCCGTAGGTGAGTTGCCGTCGGGATGACTATATTCTTTGTAACGATCTAAGATGCTTTTTTGAGCATTATCATAGTCGGTACCTCTGTAATAATGGTAGTTATCGGAAGAAGGATCGGATGCCGCTTGCTGATATGCATTAGGAGAAACGTTAGTGCTTAATGTATTTAAGTAATCTTGAAAAATAATTGACTCCTGACCGTTTCGAACTCCATCTAATCCGACGTCTTGATATTGACGTGAGTCAGGGTTGTTATCAAATGCATAGATAATAGGAGGTTGTGTTCGTGGAGTAAAGCCCCATACTGTTTTGTTTGATGCAGCTGTATCTCCTGTTGATGACAAACCATTTTCATATTCTAATTTACCATCCTTCAAAATATCTTCACTGATATTTCCAAGGTTAAAATATAAATCACCACCTGATGTATTCTGACTGTTGGAATTAAAAGGATCCATCATCCAGAATTGAATGAACTCGATATTTGCTGCGTTGAAATCGGTTGACTCAATACGACGCATGATACCACCCCATCGCGTTGCAGGATCTAATAATTTACCATCTGCGTCAACTCCCGATGAATAAGGCGACGGTAATACGTCATAGTTATAAGGACCTCTCTCAGCAGGATAATAGGACATGTTCATCACTGGCAGAATTACCGTCTGACCTTGTGGTGCTTCTTTATTCGGGAAGATTTCTTTCTCCGGAATCTG
>CANGJU010000141.1 GCA_947453935.1 Bacteroidota bacterium
GACTTCTACTCGTTTATATCAGCTAAATATGAAGTAAAAAGAAAACGTTGGAATGGACTTGATTTAGAAGTTTATTACATCAAAGAACATGAATATAATGTACCTAACATGATCAATAGCTTGCAAAAGTCGATTGATTATTACACTCGTAATTTTGGAAAATATTATCACAAACAATGTAGAATTATTGAGTTCCCAAGATATGCAAGCTTTGCGCAAGCGTTTCCTGGAACGATGCCCTATAGCGAAGGAATTGGTTTTATCATTGATGAACGCAACGTAACTAAAGATGATATTGACCAGGTGTTTTATGTAGTAGCACATGAAATGGCACATCAATATTGGGCACATCAATTATGTGGTGCAAATATGCAAGGCAGTGAAATGATGAGTGAAGGATTCGCACAATATTCTGCGTTAATGGTAATGGAAAAAGAATACGGCAAAGATAAAATGAAGAAATTTTTGAAGTATGAAATGGATGGCTATTTAAGAGGAAGAAGTAGTGAGTACGAAGCTGAAAGACCATTAATCAAAACAGAATCGCAACAGTATATTCATTATCAAAAAGCAAGTGTGGTAATGTATTATTTAAAGGAAATGATTGGCGAGAAAAAAGTAAACGAAGCTTTAAAATCGTTGATAGACTCCTTTGCTTACAAGCAACCACCCTACCCAACTTCATTAGCGGCAGTTAGTGCATTTAGAAAAGTAACTCCTGATAGTTTACAATACTTGATTGATGATTTATTTGAGAACATTACCATTTTCTCTAATCGAACGTTGGAAGCAAATTATAAAATGGTTGGTAAAGAATATGAAGTTACAATAACTACATCGTCTGAAAAATTCAGAGCTGATTCATTAGGTCATGAAAAAAGTAGAATGTTGAATGACTATATTGATGTTGCCATATTCGCGGAGCCAATCAATAAAGAAAACCTAGGTAAAGTTTTAAATTATCAACGTGTACGAATAAATAAAAAAGAAAACACCTTTGTCTTTAGAACAAAAGAGAAACCTTATCAAGTAGGTATTGACCCCTACAATTATTTGATTGATAGAATTCCTGATGATAATATTAAGAAGCTGGAGGAATTGTAGAATATTTAAAATGTGACATTAAAACAGGAATTAGAAAATTAAATTTATACTATTGATTATTGATCTAAATGTAGTTTTTAAAGACAAGTGAAATGAAAATCTTTTGAGATGTAATTGGTATTGATTTGATGAGAAATGAATTTTGAGTTTTTCTTTAAAAAAATCAACGAATTAAATTACCGACGTTTTAATTAATTCCAAGAAATTTATTTGTATTCCTTGTCACATTTTTCTATTTGGGTACACATACGCATAGAGTGGCCAATAATACTCGTTGCATGAAAGAGAAAAAGGAAATATTTATGTCGTTGTACGAACCTGTTCACGAATCATTTGAAAGGTTTTGTAAAGCAAGGGCATATGGCTGTATGCCATTCCGGGATTTGATGCAAGAAACTTTAATGGTAGCATATTCAAAGTTTGAAGAGCTAAAAGAACAGGAAAAGATACTATACTTTTTGTTTGGAATTGCGACCCGTTTATTAGCCAATCAACGTAAAAAAAATTCGCCAGTATATCAAAATGAAATTCCAGAATCGTCGTATTTTCTAACACCAGAAGTATCGCGAAAAGCAGATGTTGACCATCTATATAAAGCTCTTTCTTTACTTCCAGCCGACCAACGTGATGCATTAATTTATTTTGAAATCGTAGGATTTTCGGTCAAAGAAATAGCAGTTCTTCAGAAAAAATCTGAAGTTGCCATAAGGCAACAATTATCGAGAGGTCGACAAAAACTTTTAGAATTACTAAAAGAAAAAAATGAACTTAAAAATACTATGATATGACAGACCAAGCTTTGCATAAATTGTTTTCCGATATAAAGAGTGCTCCTGCTGAAACTAATATTGCAGAAGTTTCTCAATGGATAAATACAGCAGCGACTGCAACTAGTGGCAAATCAACTTTTAAAACATTAATTCAAAATAAAATTATTATCATGAGCTCAATAATCACTGTTGGTTTAATTGGAACCGTTCTATTTTTTACAGGTCATCCGACAAAAAATGAAAAGAAGATTGCGGTCCCTTCTATTCAAAAATCTATCATCACAAATGAGATTGATTCTGTTGAAACAACTAAAATCTTAAATAAGAAACAACAAAATAACCTCCTAGCAAATCAGTTATTATTTTTAGATACAAACTCCGTTGAGAAAAATAACAGTGAACAAAATATTGAACTTCAAAATTTAAAAGAAGAACCAAAAAATATCATAATTAACAGCATTGTTAATCATCAGGAGAAAAGAACTTTCAATGATTCGGGTTTGTGGAAATCATCTAATGATAGTTTGAGCATCGATACTTTATTTGAAGGTGTTAAGTTGCTCGTTTTTACAGGAAGAGTTAATGATAAAATTTCAGTCCATGGAAGCAATAGAACAAATGTTACCATGAATTATAATTATAAATACAAAGTGAAAGGTATTTATTCCAGTAAGAATAGGGAATGCGAAGTAAGGTATGAAAAAAAGGATTCTGTTTTAACCATTCAGATTGGTAGAAAAAATTCGACAGTGAGCATTGGTGTTAGTTATATAAAAGAAACATCTAATATTTATTTTGAAGTACCAGAAAGTATTGCAGTTAAAGTCAAAACTAGCTTTGGTGATATAGATCTTAGTGGCTTAAAAAATAATGACTTCGATTTCCAAACATCATTTGGAGATATTAATGCATCATTAGTTTCTGGTAACATTAATTTAAAAAGCAGTTATGGAGATATTAATGCAGAACAGTTGAATGGCAAAATTGACATCAATACAAGTTATGGAGATATTAATGGAAAAAACATAACCATTGAAGAGCATATAAATATTAATTCTGGTTATGGCGATATCGATTTTCAAATAACTAATCCCATTACTGATTGTCAGATTGATTTAAAAACAGGTTTTGGAAAAATTAAAATGAAAAGAACAGATTTAGAATTAGAATCTGCAAGTAAATTAATATTTGGCAATGGTACAATACTAATTAAAGCAAAATCAGGTTATGGCGATATTATAGTACGATAACAAAAAATAAAAATAAGCAACCATGAAAAAGCATTTAACATTTCTATTCGCATTACTCATCGGCACGCAACAACTCTGCGCTCAAAGTACATCATCCCAACAGCTAGATGAATTCATTAAGCAAAAAGGCGATGGATTTAATATTGCATATGATAAGAAAGATGAAAAGACATACAATTCTCTTCTTTCCGAATATCTAGTACTACACGAAAATTTACCTGCGGATGAAAAAAAGGAACGCACCTATGAACTAAGTAATATTTACTACAATTTAACTTGTATTTATTCCCTTTTAGGCAATAAGTCCTCAGCAATCAATTGTTTTAAAAAATCAATGGACGCAGGATATAATAATTATGGACACGTACAACTTGATACGGACTTAGACAATATCCGAAAGGAAGAAGAGTTTATTGCTCTCAATAAAAAGTTAAAGACTACCGGTGATTATCTCGACATCTTAAAAAAAGCAAACAAATACAACCTATCAGACAATAGACCATTGCCAGTATTTAGTTATCAATCAAGTGACGACCCAAAACTTAGTGCATTGCGAAAAGGATTTAACTTGGACAGTATTGCAGGACAAGGCAACGATGTGTTGAAAATTTTAAATCTATTGCATTGGGTACATGATTTAGTTCCACACGATGGAATTAATGGAAATCCAGAAGTTAAAAACGCCATAAGTATGGTAGAGGTCTGTAAAAAGGATGGCAGAGGATTAAACTGTAGAGGACTTGCCCTAGTTTTGAATGAATGCTACTTAGCAATGGGAATCAAATCAAGAATTGTCACTTGCCTGCCGAAAGACAGCCTAAAAATTGACCAAGATTGTCATGTGATCAATTCGGTTTATTCTGAATCCTTAAAAAAATGGCTGTGGATTGATCCGACCTTTGATGCATACGTGATGAATGAAAAAGGTGAGATGCTGAGCATAGAGGAAGTTCGTGAGCGTTTAATTACCGATAAAACCCTAATATTGAATCCCGATGCCAATTGGAACAATCAACAGGCACAGACAAAGGAGCATTATCTCGAAAATTATATGGCAAAGAATCTATACATGCTTGAATGCCCAACATCAAGCGAGTACAATATGGAAACTAATGCTGAAGGAAAAACCTACAACTACATTAGACTTCTCCCTTTAAATTATCATGAACAAAAACCTGATATTGAAGAAGAAAAAAGAACACAAAAAAACACAACATGGAATACTTATAAAACAAATAACCCGAAAGTTTTTTGGGAGCATTAATAAAACACTTTTATTTAGTTTTGTAAAAATCAAATGTAGCTTTTAGCATTGCGAACTTTTACATTTTGAATTCAATTTATAGATTCAACAATTAGTTACTTTTAGAAAGTATTATCTTTAACTTTGTTTTAATACGATAATCAATCATGACAGCAACTGCAATAAAAAAACAGGTGGACAATTATCTACCACTTCTTACTTCCAAGCAACAAGTTTTA
>CANGJU010000142.1 GCA_947453935.1 Bacteroidota bacterium
AGACCATCTTCATCGTGACCAGGAGAGAAAAAGGTTTTATCAAACAATTTGTTTCCTCCGGTATCTGCAATAACAAGCCAGATTTGTTCAACGCCGAGATTGCTTTCTGTTTTGTCATTATTAACTAGCGAATAAGAACTTCCTCCTAAAAGTAATTTTCCATTCGAAGTAAAATCAATCTGACGCAGCTCATCCACATCACTGCCACCAAACGTTTTATCCCACATTTTAATGCCTGCATCTTTCACTTTAATTACCCAATAATCGCAGGCTCCTTTGTTGACTGCTGTTTTATCGAGTCCAGCTTGTGAGTAAGAATCACCACCCACATAATAATATCCATCCTTATAACGACAAGCATATCCGTAATCCTCCGCTGTACCACCTTGAGTCAAATCCCATAGTTTCTTTCCTGTACTATCAATTTTAACCATCCAGAAATCGTTGAGTCCGCGTGCATTTTGCGACTTAGTAAATCCAGCAGGACTATCACTTAATCCTGAAAGTAAAAATCCGCCGTTACCATTGTAAGCAATTGCATAGCAATTATCGTTGAGCGTTGATCCATAAGTTTTATCAAACAGGAATTGACCATTTAAATTAAATACGGCCATTACAAAATCGAAGCTTCCATATGCGGGAGTTGTTTTATCTCCACTGATGCCACTCAATGTTGTTCCAACCGCGAATATTTCTCCAGAGGCTGAAACCGAGAGGTCACTTAATTGATCAAAGGAATTTCCTCCCCAGGTTTTTTCCCAAAGCAATTGACCTGTTGCAGTTAAACGAATCAACCAGAAATCAATTCCTCCTCGGCAAGCTTCTGATTTATCTCCTGAGATGGGCGAATCAGAATATCCTCCAACCAGGTATCCTCCACCAGCTAATTCAACAATGGTAGTTGGAATATCATTTCCTGTTCCGCCGAATGTTCGCTCCCATACAATTGATCCTGATGAATCAAAACAAACAATCCAATAATCATAGGTGGCTAATGTATTATCTCGATTAGGTTCCGCTTTAAATTGAGAAGTATCCGAAGAAGAAGGAGCAACAAAAACGAATCGCTTATTGGAAGTACGTATCAGCTTTTTAGGATATTCGGTTCCGTTACCTCCAATAGTACTATCAAACTTGCGCACCAGGGATTGTCCCGATACAGCTTGACTAATCAAGATAAATACAATCATCCCAAAAAAACTTCGAAGCGCAATTGAAATTGGTTTATGCATATTCAAATTTGAGAATTATTTTCTAAAACTAATTGGCAATCACTGTAAAATAAAACGGAGACCTTTCAGCCTCCGTTTGTCATATTTGTTTTTTAAGATTATGCTTTTTGCAAATACATTACTTCTTTTACTGCTTTAATAACTCGAGCAGGGTTTGGAAGGTACGCTTCAATTAATGTTGGTGCATAAGGTAATGGAACGTCCCCACCCATAACACGCAATACAGGCGCATCTAAATAATCGAATGCTTCACGCTGAACTTTAAAAGCTACCTCAGTTGCGATTGCAGCCAACGGCCAGCTCTCTTCAACAATTACCAAACGGTTTGTTTTCTTTACTGAGTTTATTACTGTTGCATAATCAATAGGACGAACCGTTCTTAAGTCAATCACTTCTGCATTGATATTTTCAGCTGCTAATTCTTCTGCTGCTTTCAAAGCGATTTTCATCATCTTACCGAACGATACAATTGTAACGTCTGTTCCAGCTTTCTTAATATCAGCAACACCGATAGGCATTAAGTATTCTCCATCAGGCACCATTCCTTTATCGCCATACATTTGCTCCGACTCCATAAAAATCACAGGGTCGTTATCACGAATTGCTGACTTCAATAATCCTTTTGCATCAGCAGGGTTTGAAGGAACGATTACTTTTAATCCTGGACAGTTGGCATACCAGCTTTCGAAAGCCTGACTATGCTGAGAACTCAACATACCTGCAGAGGCCGTTGGTCCACGGAACACGATTGGACAACCGAAATGTCCGCCCGACATACTTTTCATTTTAGCGGCCGAGTTGATTACCTGGTCAATTGCTACTAACGAGAAATTGAATGTCATGAATTCGATTATTGGACGAAGTCCGTTCATAGCAGCACCAACTCCGATACCCGCAAAACCTAATTCGGCAATTGGGGTATCGATGATTCGTTTAGCTCCAAATTCAGCCAGCATTCCCTGACTTACCTTATAGGCTCCATTATATTCAGCTACTTCTTCTCCCATTAAAAAGATGCTCTCATCACGACGCATTTCTTCTTGCATAGCTTCTCTTAGGGCTTCACGAAATTGTAGTTCTCTCATGTTTATTGTTTTTTTCTAGTGACAAAAATAAAGTTAACCACCTAACTAAAAAAGAAAAGATGGAATAAAACCAAAAAACTATTCATTATCATCAGTTAATTGTAGTAACGCACCACTTAATTCGCTCTCTGTATGTCGGTTTTGTTGTTTTTGTGCCACGACAATTCCAGCCTTAAACACTTCTACAGCAGTATCTAACAAACCTATTTGTTGTAACAACTTACCTAATTGATAATAAAGCGCAAGATATTCTGAATCGATGATCCGAAGTTGCTTTAAATACTCGATTGCCTTGGATGTCTCCCCTGCTTTGGCGTATTCGAGCGCCAGTGCATAGCGCGAAAAGGTATCCGAAGGGTCGTCTTGTATATACTCCTGAAGCATTTTTATGCGATCGTCCATGGTTGTAATTATCTATGTGCACAAAAGTAATATTCGTGAGTTGATATCAGCGTTTTTTGTAATGTATTATCAGCTTATTTTCTTTTTTTAGTGGAGTTGGGTAAGTATCTTTGCGGGATTGAAAGTAACGAGACAATTATGAAAATTTTAGTTTGCATCAGCAACGTTCCCGACACTACAACAAAAATCAATTTTACGGATGACCATAAGTCGTTTGTATCCAACGGAGTTACCTACATTATCAATCCTTATGATGAAATAGCACTAACCAGAGCATTAGAAATTTCTGAGGCGAATGCTGGATCAACGGTGACGGTTATTCATGTGGGAGATGCTGCTGCGGAACCTACTATTCGTAAGGCTTTAGCAATTGGAGCTACTGATGCTGTGCGTATCAATGCAAATGCAAGAGATGCTTTTTTTGTTGCGTCTCAAATTGCTAATTATGCAAAAGAGCATGGTTTTGATTTGATTTTAACTGGTCGCGAATCGATTGACTATAATGGAGCTCAGGTAGGATCTATGATTGGAGAATTATTGAACATTCCTTCAATTTCAATTGTTAAGTCCTTAACTCTTGATGGATCAACAGCTACATTGGAAAGAGAAATCGAAGGAGGTAAAGAAGTTATTTCTTGTCCATTACCTCTTGTTGCAACAGCATCAGAAGGAATGGCGGAACCACGAATTGCTGGTATGCGTGGAATTATGAGTGCAAGAACAAAAACATTAGCGGTTATAGAACCTTCTGATGTTCCAACATTACAAGCAATTACCCAATACGACAAACCAGCACCTAGAAGTCAGGTTAAACTGGTGAACGCAGATGATGTAAAAGGCTTAGTTAACTTACTGAATCAGGAAGCAAAAGTTATTTAATTCAGAATAATAAAAACATTACGATATGTCAGTTTTAGTATATACAGAACACGCAGAAGGCAAATTCAAAAAATCGAGTTTTGAAGTAGTTTCTTATGGAGCTGCTATTGCTCAACAATTAGGAACCAACCTCGTAGCCATTTCAATTGGAAATGTTTCTTCCGAAGAGTTAAACAAATTAGCCAATTACGGCGCTTCAAAGATTTTATCAGTTACAGAAGATGCTTATAAGTCGTTTGTTAACCAAGCTTATGGAGCTGTTATCGCTCAAGCAGCTCAAAAGGAAAATGCGAACGTAGTTGTTTTATCGGCTTCTTTTTCTGGTAAAGGATTAGCGCCTCGTGTTGCAGTTAAATTAAATGCTGCTTATGTTGATGGAGCGGTTTCATTGCCTGATACTACTAACGGATTTATGGTTCGCAAAGGAGCTTTTTCAGGGAAGGCTTTTGCCGATGTTTCTATCAGCAGTGAGAACAAAGTAATTGCTTTAATGCCGAATGCTTTTAAAGTTGTAGAAAACCCACAGTCTGCTAACATAGAATTATTTACACCAACAACCGGAAGTAATGATTTTGCTACAATGGTGAAAGAAATCGTTCGTGCATCCGACAAAGTTTCGTTACCAGATGCTGAGCTTGTTGTTTCTGCTGGTCGCGGAATGAAAGGGCCGGAGAACTGGGGAATGATTGAAGAATTAGCTCAACTATTAGGCGCGGCTACTGCATGCTCAAAGCCTGTTTCAGATGCTCATTGGCGTCCACATAGCGAGCACGTTGGTCAAACAGGTATCGCAGTTAGTCCTAATTTATACATAGCTATCGGGATTTCAGGCGCCATTCAACATTTGGCAGGAGTAAGCTCTTCGAAAGTAATTGTGGTTATCAATAAAGATCCTGAAGCTCCATTCTTCAAGGCTGCCGACTATGGTATTGTTGGGGATGCATTCGAA
>CANGJU010000143.1 GCA_947453935.1 Bacteroidota bacterium
AATTTTGTTTATAGGTTGTAAATACTAAGCACAGCTTAATTCAACTTTCCAAATAAGTTTTTTGAAAGGTATACACAGTCAAATAGGTTTATTAACATATGAGTTAACATCGTTATGAACATATCTTTAAACAGTTGTTGATTAACTTGATTTATTACCTTTGTTTTTATGTTACTACTAACTCCAGAACACTTTAATGATTATGAATTAATCGATTGCGGCGATTTTGAAAAACTAGAACGCTTTGGTAAGTATATTACTATTCGTCCAGAGCCACAAGCTGTATGGAGTAAGGTTTTATCTGATAATGAGTGGAATAAGTTAGCACACGTACGATTTAAACCTAAATCGAGTTCGGCGGGAACGTGGATTAAGTTAAAAGAGATGCCTGATCAATGGAGGATTTCTTACGATTTAGCAGATACTAAAATTATGTTCCGTTTAGGACTTACTTCATTTAAACATGTAGGAATCTTTCCAGAGCAAGCAGTTAACTGGGATTTTATTTACTCGCAGATACAACAACTTAAGAAAGAAATTCAGGAACCTAAAGTATTAAACCTCTTTGCATATACTGGTGGTGCAACATTGGCTGCTAAAGCTGCGGGAGCAGATGTAATTCATCTTGATTCAATTAAACAAGTAGTTACGTGGTCGAAGGAAAATATGGATTTATCAGGTTTAGATAATATCAGATGGTTAGTTGAAGATGCACTGACATTTGTTCGTCGTGAGGTTAAACGTGGAAAACAATACAATGGAATTATTTTAGATCCTCCCGCGTATGGTCATGGTCCTAATGGAGAAAACTGGAAATTAGAGGAGATGATCAACGAAATGATACATGGTGTAGCACAGATATTAGATCAAAAAAATTCATTTTTAGTCTTAAACACCTATTCCTTAGGATTTTCTGCTCTCATAATTCAAAATCTTTTGAAAGAAGCTTTTGGAAAAAGAGGAATAAATTGCGAGTTTGGAGAAATATACTTGCAGGCTACATCTGGTGTTAAACTTCCATTAGGCGTTTTTGGTCGATTGAAAGTGTAAACTTTTCGTTGTTTATAACGTACGAAATCCCTCTAAAAAATCGTTGATTTTATACGATGCTAATTTTAATTTTGTATAATCATGCAAGCGAATAAAGGATACGAAGAAATTTTAGGAAAGCTCGATGCTTTTATCCGCAAGTATTATAAAAATCAGTTGTTGCGTGGAACAATTTATTCCTTTTCACTGCTTCTAAGTTTTTATTTAGTACTCACTGTTTCTGAATCGTTCATCTGGTTTAATGCCACTCTACGTTCTGTATTTTTCTGGAGTTATTTACTGACTGCTTTCTGGATTCTTTACAAATGGATTTTAATTCCGTTATTAAATTTAAACAGGATTGGTAAAATTTTAACCTATGATGATGCGGCTAAAATTATCGGGCAGCATTTTACCGATATAAACGACAAACTTTTAAATACACTTCAATTATTTGAGTCGCTCGATAAGAATGATCAGAATAAAGAATTATTAATCGCATCAATTGATCAAAAAAGCAAACAATTACGCCCGGTTCCTTTTACAAGTGCGGTCGATTTATCTAAGAATAAAAAATACATCAAGTATGCACTTCCTTCGTTAATTATTTTAATTGGGATTTTAATTGTGGCTCCAGGATTAATTGCCGATTCAACGAAACGATTATTATTTCATAACACTCAGTTTACTAAGCCAGCTCCATTTAAATTTACCATTACTAATAATAAACTTCAGACAACACAATTCGAAGATTATTCTTTAGAAGTAAAAGTAAATGGTAAAGAAATCCCTCAGGAAGTTTATATCGAATACAACGGAAATACTTTCAAGCTGGATAAAAAAGATAAATTAAATTTTAATTACACATTTAGAAATTTACAGAAAAATACTCCTTTCCAGTTAATGGCTGATGGATTTTATTCTGATGAATATGAAATTGAAATTATTCCTAATCCGTTAATTGTTCAGTTCTCTATCGACTTAAACTATCCAGCCTATCTTCAGAAGAAAAATGAGAGTATAAAAAATACGGGTGATTTATACATCCCGGCAGGAACGCAAGTAAAATGGAATTTCGGAACTCAGAATACTTCACAATTAGATATTCGTTTTGGTGATAGTACTTATCATATCAATCAAAACAGTAATAATGAATTTATTTTTCAGAAGCGTTTGATGAATGGATTACAATATTCAGTTCGTTCGGTTAACTCCTTTATTACTTCAAAGGATTCGATGGTGTACACGATTAATGTGGTACCTGATCAATATCCAACTATTCAAACAGAAGAACAAAAAGACACCACTTCATACCAAAAATTATTTTTCAGAGGAATTACGCGTGACGATTATGGTATAAGTAAAATTAATTTTCAATACCGTTTCATAAAGCGTGACGGACAAGCAGTGAATGAAAAATTAAATTCAGTTGCTATTAACTGTAATCATACATTACAAGAACAATTCTTTTATTACTGGGATATCAGTACTGTTGGAATTAAACCTGGCGATGAATTAGAATATTATTTTGAAGCTTGGGATAATGACGGAGTATCAGGTCCGAAAAGTGTTAAATCACAAGCAGCAATATTTAAGGCACCATCATTAGGTGAATTAGCACAGGATGCAGAGCAAAAGAATAAAGCGTTGAAGAATGAAATGGAATCCAGCATTCGTAAAGCGAAAGAATTACAAAAAAGTTTAGATGCCATTCAGAAGCAACTGCTAAATAAAAAGAATCTTGATTTTGAAGACAAGAAAAAAATCAATGATGTTTTAAAACAACAAAAAGAGCTGGAGAAAAAAATTCAGGAACTAAAAGAAAAGTACGAGCAGAATAATCAACTTCAAAACGAAATGAAGTCGCCCGACCCTGAGTTAGCTGAAAAAGAAAAGCAATTAGAAAAACTATTTGATGAACTAATGACTCCTGAAATGAAAAAGATGATGGAAGAATTAGAAAAGTTAATGGCCGAGGTTGATAAAGAAAAAATCCAGGAGAAGATGAACGAGATGAAGTTTGATACAAAGGATTTAGAAAAGCAATTAGAGCGAACGCTTGAACTTTATAAGAAGATGGAGTTGGAACAGAAGATGAAAGAAACAGCAAATCAACTAGAGGAACTATCAAAAGAACAAAATAAACTAGCCGACCAAGCAGAGAAGAAAGATGCCAAGGCGGACGAAATTAAAAAGGATCAACAGGATTTAAATAAGAAGTTTGATGACATTCAGAAGAGCCTTGATGATATTGAAAAGAAAAATCAAGAATTAGAATATTCTCAGGATATGAAAAATTTTGATCAGGAGCAAAACGCAATTGATCAGGATATGAAGAATAGCGAGAATCAATTAAGCCAAAGCCAAAGTAGTAAGGCAAGTAAATCACAAAAAAGTGCTGCCAAGAAAATGCAGGACTTAGCTGATAAAATCCAACAACAGCAACAACAGCAGCAACAAGAACAAGAGCAGGAAGATGAAAATGCATTGAGGGCTTTATTAGAAAACCTTTTACGTTTTTCGTTTGATCAGGAAAAGTTAATGCAAGACTTACGTAGTGTAGACATCAATGATCCAAAGTTTTTAAAGATGTCGCAACAGCAACGCAAATTAAAAGACGATGCTAAAGTTTTAGAAGACTCTTTATTAGCATTGAGTAAACGGGTTGCTAAAATTTCTTCAACGGTAAATGAAGAAATCACTAATATAAATGCTAATACCGAAAAGGCTATTTTTAATTTACAGGACAGACAAGTACAACAGGCCCGATCGAATCAACAATATGTAATGACGTCTGTGAATAATCTGGCTTTGATTCTTAGTGAATCACTGGATCAGATGCAGCAGCAGATGATGCAACAAATGCCAAGTAATTCTTCTTGTAAGAAACCGGGTCAGGGCCAACCCAAGCCGGGTCCGAATGCAGGCGATATTAAAAAGATGCAGGAAAAATTATCGCAGCAGCTGAAAGAAATGAAGGAGCAAATGCAAAAAGGAGGAAAAGATGGTAAGGGTGGACAAGGTGGTCAAAAAGGAATGAGCGAACAATTGGCCAAGATGGCTGCACAACAAGAGGCTCTTCGTAATATGCTTCAGCAACTCGATAAAGAGCAGAATAAAGATGGACAAGGAAAGCTGGGAGATTTGCAGAAAATTGCCAAGCAAATGGAAGAAACCGAAAAAGATATTGTTAATAAACGCATCACCGATTTAACGCTAAACAGACAGCAGGATATTTTAACCAGATTACTGGAATCAGAAAAAGCAGAGAAAGAACGAGAGCAAGATCAGAAGCGTGAATCATTTGAGGGAAAAGACATGTCACGCTCCTCCCCTCAATTTGAAGAGTATAAAAAGGCGAAAATGAAAGAAACAGAATTGTTGAAAACCATTCCGCCATCCTTTAATAATTTTTACAAAAACTTAGTTAATTCGTATTTCCAAAGTATCGGAAATTGAAGTTAGATTTGTACCGCTTAAATGTC
>CANGJU010000144.1 GCA_947453935.1 Bacteroidota bacterium
CGTGTAGATTTTAATGAATTATTTTCCTTTTTTTCTGTCACAAACTCTTCGCTTCCTATTTTATAATGATGTCCGAAAATCATTGCAGAAATTCCTTTGCCTGGAAACTCTTCTATATGTAATTCAGGATCCGAAAAAGGTTTTAACTTTAAGTACTTTGCAAGGACAACACTTAAAGGATGTGTTGAAGAAGATATAATTGTATAAATCGCACGCAAATTAAAATCATCAAGTTCATCACCTTCATATCGTATATGATTAGATTCGGGTTCAGTTAAAGTACCCGTCTTATCAAATATAACAGTATCAATATCCGCTAATTTTTCAATTACCTGCACATTGCGCAAATAAATCCCTTTTTTACCAAGCAGGCGAATAATATTCCCGAAGGTAAAAGGAGCAGATAATGCAAGTGCACAGGCGCAAGCAATAACCAATACCGAGGTGAATGCATTAATTGCTTTTGTGAAGTCTGTAGAATACCAATAGGCAAAGGATGAAACAGCAATAAGAACGGTCACTAATAGAAACCAACGACTAATGATATTCACCATTTTTTGAAAGTAACTTATCTGAATAACCTTATCGCTTTGCTGATTCCATAGTTTTGTAAGATAACTGTTGGAGGTAGCCTGATCTACTAAGACATCAATTGGTCCGTTTAACAATTTAGCACCGGCATAAATCAATTCTCCTTTATTCACTTTTACAGGAGTCGATTCGCCAGAAACAAAACTATAATCGATATGTGCTGACTGATTCAGCAGCTTCACATCGGCTGGAATAATTTCATGATTTCGTATTTTCAAACGATCTCCTTTTACAACATCATTCACCAATACAGTTTCTTCTTTCAAACCATTATAACGTGTAACTGCAATAGGGAAGTAGGAGGTATAATCACGATTAAACGAAAGCCACTGATAGGTTTTATCCTGAAAATTTCTTCCAATCAGCATGAAGAAAACAAGACCTGACATACTATCAAAATACCCAGGTCCGGTACCAGAAGTAATCTCATATAAACTTCGCAAAAACATCGCTAAAATTCCAATGGCAATAGGTACATCAATATTTACTACCTGCTGACGGAAACTTCTAAATGAATTAATAAAAAACTCACTTGCCGAATAAAAGAAAACCGGCAAAGCCAATACGACTATGATATATCTGAATAGATGTCTGAAATCCTCCGCTCCAAAAATACCACCCGATAAATACTCTGGAAAACTAAGCAACATAATATTTCCAAAAGCAAATCCGGCTAATCCAATTTTATAAATACGTGCATTACTCTTTTTTAAAAAAGAATGATTGCTCACCTTATTTAAATTCAATTCAGGCTCGTAGCCAATCAAGGTTAATTGCTCAACAATGTTCCTAAGACTTGTCAGAGAAGTATTAAATACAATTAGTAGTTCCTTGTTTACAAAATCAACCTGTGAACGAATTACACCTTTATCTATTCTCGAAAAATTTTCTAACAACCAGATACAACTACTACAATGCATATTCGGAATATGAAATCGGATATGGATTTCATTATTCGATTTAAAACTGATGAGCTTATTCATTATTTGTTCTTCATCAAGAAATGCAAAACGATTACCGAGATAAGAGTTCTTTCTGTTGATTCCTGGATTATCGGATATCGCATAATAATTACAAAGATTATTTTCATTCAACACCTCATACACCAGCTTGCATCCAACACAACAAAAGTCTTTATCATCAAAGCGTACTTTTTCTTCTTCACAGGTTTCATGACAATGAAAACAAGTTGTTGTTGCTGTAGTTGTAGTGTTTAATGTCGACATACTAAATAAATCTTACGCAAGATTATTCAATGTATACACCTATACGCATGACTAAAATCAGTAATGATTTTGATAGTGGTCACAAAACATTTTTTCAAATAAGTGGTTTAAATTATAATGTCTAATGACATAGGTCATTTGTTACACTTACTAAATAAATCAATTTTGCAGTACACAAAAGAAGAACATGTTATCCGAATCAAAAGCGCCGAACTCGCTACACCTTTACATCGATTTAAACTCACGACTATCTGAAATACAAAAAGAGTTTAATACTTATTTTCCGTTTTTAAAAATTGAATTTTTTAAGGCACCACATAAAATCGGACAAGGATTAAAAAAAGATTTAATTATTAACGCTAATAAATTAGTAAAAGATTGCTCAACCGTAAAAAAGGGTGGGGTCATTGAATTTACTTCGGTAACTCCTGTTAGCGATTTAGAAACGAAATTTTTCAAGGACTTTAAATTATCAGTTCAAGTATTTAGAAAGGCTGGAAGAGTATGGTTAGAAACAACAGCTACCGATAGCTGGACATTAGCGCAACAAAATGAAGAAGGCGCTGAATTCTCAACGCCCTCTAAATAATTTATTCTCTTTATGCTTTTAAAGTTCGAAGCTTTTCATCATTCATAATTTTAATCTTCCCTTCTTTAATTTCGATTAATTTTTCTTCTTTAAAATCACTTAACGTTCGTATTAAGGATTCTGTTGCCGTGCCCACAATATTGGCTAAGTCTTCACGGGCAATCGCCATTGTAAAAGGAGAAGTATCTGTTGTCTTGTATTTATCCTGCAATAAAACCAATGCTTCTGCGGTTCTTTTTCTAACGGAACTGTAAGCTAATTCTAAAAGGCGCTCTTGTTTATCAATCACTCCTTTGGTTAAAAAACGTATAAAGTTTTTGGTGACTGCATGATTGCTATATACCAGATTAAAAAACTCTTCCTTAGGAATAAAAATGACCTCTGATTCCTCTAACGTTTCTGCACTTTCAATGTATGGCTTCTCTTCTAACAGTGATACATATCCGAAGAAATCACCATCCTTTAATAAATCAGTAATAAGTTCCTTACCATATGTATGTGTTTTGGTAATTTTCACCTTGCCATTTTTCACATAGTAAATACCGTTAGGGTAGTGGTGCTCCTGATAAATTTTTTCTTTCTTCTTATAGTGGTTTACTTTCTTACCGTCCAAAAATTTCTTTAAGGCAGCATCACCAGCTACATCACTAATAAAATGACTTAGTCCGTCAAAGTCAGGCTGATAATCTTTTTTAAGTGCATCCGCTCTTTTCAAACGACTTTCAATAGCATTTAACAATTCTGTTTTGTCGAATGGTTTAGTGATATAATCATCCGCCCCTAAATCCATTCCCTTACGCATATCGCTTCGTTCAGCCTTAGCCGTTAGGAATATAAAAGGAACAGCACTCATATCTGTATCTTTACTTAACATATGTAAGACACCATAGCCATCTAATCCAGGCATCATAATATCGCAGATAATCAAATCTGGTTTCTCCTTACGAGCCATTTCAACGCCCTCTTTTCCATCTGGCGCAGTGCTCACTTTATAATTTGCCAGCTCAAGAATTTCTGCTGTATTTTCTCTTACATCCAGATTGTCTTCTATTAATAAAATCTTTTTCATACAATTAGTTTATTTGATTGGGAAATGTGATTTCTATTCTTGTCCCTTCGTTTAGTTTACTTGTTAAATGCAAATGGCCTTTCATAATGTCAACATAATTACCTACGATATGTAAGCCTAATCCTGTACCTTGAATATTAAAAGCATTTTTACCTCGGTAGAATCGCTCAAAGAGATGTTTTAAATCTTCTTCGCTGATACCGATACCTTGATCTTGAATTGCAATTTTTATTTCGTTAGCATCTACATCAGCATCAAGCACTATCGATTTTCCTTCTGATGAAAATTTAATGGCATTGCTAATAAGATTGAAAAGAATATTCTTAACGAGTTTCGTATCGAGGAAAACCATTTTATCGCCATTGTAGTTAATTACTATCTTCTGACCAGCTTTTAAATTCTGTCGCATATCGCTTGCAATTTCGTTCATCAGTGAGTTCAAATCGAACAAACTCATATCCGCATGAATCTTTCCTTCTTCTAATTTACTGATGGATAGGAAATCGCTTAAGATATCGTTCAGGTTATTCACCGAAGATTGAATGCGTTTGATATGCTTTTGTTTTTTCTCTTCTTGCTCTGGATTTTTATATTCCGAAATTAAAACAGCGGAAGATAAAATGGTCGTGAGTGGAGTTCTGAATTCGTGAGATGCCATTGAAATAAAGCGTGACTTCAAATCATTTAGGTCTTTTTCTTTTTCTAGCGCCACACTTAACTCTGACCTTGATTTCTCTAATTCAGCGATAGCTTCTTGCAGAACTTGCGTGCGATCAGAAACTTTTCGTTCTAAATCTTCATTCGACTTTTGAAGAGTAAGGGCAATTTGTTCTAATTCAGATTGTTTTTCTCTCACCGTTGCTTCAATTTTCTTTCTAACAGAAATATCTATCAAAAAGGCAATGATGTATTTGCGATCATCTTTAAAAATAGGACTCAAGCTGATCTCAATAGGAAACAAGGTTCCATCTTTACGTAAAGCATGTAAGTCTAGGCCTAAACCCATCGGACGAGCACGTGGC
>CANGJU010000145.1 GCA_947453935.1 Bacteroidota bacterium
AGTGCTGAAGTTGCGAAAAGAAGTCTCGATTGTTTTTTATATGCGTATTACGGTCCTTCTGTGTTTACTACCCATGAAGCTTCGTTAAATGCAATGAACGAATGGGGCTTTAATATATCTAATCATCGAATGGTTTGTAACTCTATTGCTGAGGTCATGCAGTACATCCATCATTGGGATAAAGCACGTCATGATTTACCTTTTGATATTGATGGTATCGTAATTAAAGTAAATAATTTTAGTCAGCAGGAAGAACTTGGATTTACAGCGAAGTCTCCACGTTGGGCAATCTCTTATAAATTCAAGGCAGAGTCGGTAACAACACAATTACTTGAAGTAAAATATCAAGTTGGACGTACGGGAGCAATTACTCCTGTTGCTAACTTACAACCCGTTTTTTTAGCAGGCACTACAGTTAAGCGTGCGTCTTTGCACAATGCCGATCAGATTGCAAAGCTTGATTTGCATATTGGCGATTTTGTTTTCGTTGAGAAAGGTGGAGAAATTATTCCGAAGATAACAGGTGTAGATATCAGCAAACGCAGCGAAACGGCTATGCCTGTGCGTTATATCACAGCTTGTCCTGAGTGCGGATCAGAACTCGTAAGAAAAGAAGGTGAAGCGCAGCATTATTGTTTGAATGAAGAAGAATGTAAGCCGCAGATAAAAGGAAAGATTGAACACTTTACTGCTCGCAAGGCAATGAATATTGATGGACTCGGAAGTGAGACTGTCGATTTACTTGTGGAGAAAAATTTAATTCGATCGATAGCAGATATCTATGATTTGAAAAAAGAACAGCTAATGGTTCTTGATCGATTCGGAGAGAAGTCTGCGCAGAATATTATTGACGGCATTGAAAAATCAAAATTAATACCATTTGAAAAAGTATTGTTTGCTATCGGAATTCGATATGTAGGAGATACGGTTGCCAAAAAAATTGCCCGACATTTTAAATCCATTGATGCGATCGTCAATGCAAGTGAAGAAGAATTAATGAATGCGCCGGAGGTTGGAGAAATCATTGCAAAAAGTGTTTATCAGTTTTTTAGAAAAACATCCAACGTTGAAATAATTGAAAAGCTAAAATCGAGTAACCTTCAATTTGAATTGGCTCACGATGCATTGCCTGTAGCGTTAGGAAATCAATTAGAGGGTATGACCATTGTTGTGACAGGTTCCTTCGAACGTCACTCTCGTGATGAGTTAAAAGCCTTGATAGAGCAATACGGAGGTAAAAATGGAAGCTCCGTTTCTAAGAAGACTAGTTATTTATTGGCTGGCTCTGATAGCGGTCCTAGTAAAACTGAAAAAGCAGTAGCTATGGGTGTAAAAGTGATTGGAGAGACTGACTTCGAGCAGATGATATCAAAATAAATTTTAAATTTACTTGATAGTAGAAAGATGAAAAAGAACTTACGACATAAAATTGCACACGTGGTATTCCTGAATGAATTCAGAAATAAAACACTTAAAAGCAATCTTATTCCTTTTGATCAGGCCGAGAGTATTGGAATTATTTACGATTCAACCAATGAAAAGCATTATGAAATGGTTCGTAAATATGTGAAGGACTTACGAGAAACTTACCATAAAGATGTATTGGCATTAGGGTATTATGACGAAAAGGAATTACCTACCCTACGGTTTTCGAAACTTGGGCTTGACTTTTTTACTCGCAAAGATTTAAACTGGTTTTATAAGCCGATTTCTCCAATTGTAAAACGTTTTGTTGATCGTGAATTTGATATACTAATTGATTTACATATCGGACATCACATCCCTGTTAAGTATGTGGTGGCCTCTTCGAAGGCTAAGTTTAAAATGGGTAAATACACTAAAAATGCGGAGCGCTATTATCATTTTATGATTAGTGTAAATGAACAAACGCAGTTACCTGCTTTTATTGAACAGGTAAATCATTATTTAAAGCAAATCAAAAATGAAAAATCGAAATAAATTTATTGGCACTGGTGTAGCACTCGTTACTCCTTTTAAAAACAATGGCGATGTTGATGTAAAAGGACTCGAGAAATTGGTTCAGCACATTGTGAAAGGTGGATGTGATTATCTCGTTGTATTAGGTACCACAGGCGAAGGCGTTACTTTAAACAACGATGAAAAGCAATTAGTAATTCAAACAGTTTTAAAAACGAATAAAGGTCGTTTGCCAGTTGTATTAGGAATGGGCGGAAATAATACGCAACAGGTGGTAGATGAAATTAAGTCAACCGATTTTAAAGGAATTGATGCCATACTTTCTGTTTCGCCAGCCTATAACAAGCCTTCACAAGCAGGCATTATTGCACATTATAAAGCCATTGATAAGGTTTGTCCGGTGCCAATTATCCTTTACAATGTTCCTTCAAGAACTGGTTCTAATATGTTACCTGCTACGGTGCTTGAAATAGCGAAGCAATGTAAGTCGGTAATTGGAATTAAAGAAGCAAGTGGAAATGTAGAACAGGCCATGTCAATTTTAGAACATAAGTCCAAAGACTTTTTAGTTATTTCTGGCGACGACGGTATAACCTTACCGTTAGTAGCTGCTGGTGCAGTTGGTGTTATTTCGGTTGTGGCTAATGCTTATCCAAAGAAGTTTTCGCAGATGGTTAATGCGGTTCTTAAAGGAGATAATAAAACTGCACAGAAACTGTATTATCCATTTCATAGTTTTATTCCATTGTTGTTTCAGGAAGGTAATCCCGCAGGAGTAAAAGCTGTATTGACTGAGTTGAAAATAATGGATGATCAAGTACGTTTGCCATTGGTTAAGATTAGTGCTGAATTAAAATCAAAACTTAAAACAGCAATCAAAAGTTTATAAATCTGTTATGCAAAAAAAGATTCTTTTATTACTGGTTCTGTTTATTGTAACTAAAACTGAAGCTCAAATTCAGATAAGTAATAATGCGTTAGTAAATACAGAATTTAGTACAACAATATTCAGAGAAGATTTTGATAGTGTATCTTCCGATTGGCCCACGCTATCAAATTTTAATAATCTGTTCATGGTCCAAAACGGAACGTATTACATGAATAGAAAAGTAAAAGGCGAACCATATGCAATTTTAAGTTCAAAGAAAATAACGATTAATGCTTTTCAATTAAATGTAAGAATCAACCCTATTGAAATTTCATTAGATGGATATGTAGGTGTTTTATTTATGTTGCAAGAGTCAAGTGTTGGTGGTTATATTTTTGAGATAGGCCCACTCTCGAAATACAGATTGCGCCAGGTTAAAAATGGGTTGTATGTAAATATTACAGGCAATAGCAAATCGAATGGTTGGGTTACTGCTGAAGGATTAATCAATTACAATCAGAATAATATTATTTCCATAGCTTGTCAAAATAGGAATTATGATTTGATGATTAATTCTAAACGTGTTTTGTCGTTTAATGATATTGAATATAAAGACGGAAGTTTCGGTATTCTCATCGGACCTGAAACAAAAGTATCGATTGATAATTTTGTGTTAATGGGAACAGAACAAAGTTCAGGTCCAGCTAACAATGTGAATTTTTCAACTAATACCGACATGAAGGCTATTGACAATGCTGAACTAGTAAAATTGAAAGCAACAATCGAGAAATTACAAAATGATAATGATGAATTATTATTAGTTGTGGAAACGATGAAAGCAAAAGGCTACTCCTCTCCTGACGATTTTGAAACTAAATATGTTTCTTCCGTTGCGAATTATAATGCGCTTAAATTAAAATATGATTCGTTAGTCAATGAATATTTGTTGTTAAAAGTAGCGTGTGATTCATTGAAATCAGTTCAGGAAACACCTGTAATCAAAGATCCAAGTATTGATGCATTGATGTTGGAATTAGATGGATTAAAGCAAAAAAATATAGAGTTAGAACAAGAGAACGCTGTACTAAGTCGAAAGATTAAAAAAGTGTCAGGAAGTTCTTTTAAATAAATTAACTATGTCGGTACATCAGGAAATAAAAAAAGTAACAACCCATACCCTTTCTGAGTTAAAACGTAAGGGAGAAAAAATTGCTATGCTTACGGCATACGATTATAGTATGGCTAAAATTGTTGATGCCTCAGGGGTAGATGTGATTTTAGTTGGCGATTCAGCAAGTAATGTAATGGCAGGACATGAAACTACCTTACCTATTACACTTGATCAGATGATTTATCATGCTGCGAGTGTGGTAAGAGCTGTCGACAGAGCCTTGGTGGTTGTTGACTTGCCATTCGGTTCATATCAAGGAAATTCCAAAGAAGCCTTGAACTCTGCTATTCGTATCATGAAAGAAACGGGTGCGCATGCGGTAAAACTGGAAGGTGGTCGTGAAATAAAGGATGCAATTGAGCGTATTCTAACGGCTGGCATACCCGTAATGGGGCATTTAGGATTAACTCCACAATCGATTTATAAATTCGGTACTTACGTTGTGCGTGCAAAGGAAGAACAAGAAGCGCAGCGATTACGCGAAGATGCGAAGCTGTTAGAAGAGATTGGTTGTTTCTC
>CANGJU010000146.1 GCA_947453935.1 Bacteroidota bacterium
GGATTTACACTGTATGAGTCGAAAAAAATTATGCAGGAGCGTAATTACTTCGGTGCAATGATGGTAGAAACAGGAATGGCAGATGCGCTTATCAGTGGTTTGACACGTAATTATACGGAAACTATTAAGCCTGCATTAAGAGTGATTGGTACCCAATCAGAAGTTTCTAAAATGGCAGGAATGTACATTATGATTACGAAAGATGGTCCTGTATTTTTTGCTGATACTACTATCAATATCAATCCGACAGTAGAAGAAATTGTAGAGATAACATTACTAACTGCGGCGGCTGTACGTCGATTTAATATTGCACCTCGAGTAGGTTTGATGTCTTACTCAAACTTCGGATCATCAAATACTGAAAGTGCAATAAAAATGCGTAAGGCGGTGGAGATTTTACATGCTAAGCATCCTGAGTTGGTAGTTGATGGTGAATTACAAGCTAATTTTGCTTTCAATCAGCAATTGTTAAAAGATAATTTTCCATTCAGCGATCTTGCAGAAACGGGTGTGAATACGTTAATTTTCCCTAATCTCGATGCTGGAAATATTGCTTATAAATTATTGCAAACAGTAGGTGATGCTGAGGCTATAGGACCAATTTTATTAGGAATGAAAAAGCCAGTGCATATCCTTCAATTAGGTTCTTCGGTGCGTGAAATCGTGAATATGATTACTATCGCAGTTGTTGATGCACAAACAAGAATTCCTCAAGCGCCTGTTCAATCAGAAAAATCGTTTGTAAAGGAATAATAATATTAAATTTATTGCGAATAGGGGGTTGAGTAATCGATCCCCTTTTTCAATTATTGCACTCGAAAAAATCTTATTTTTGCTTACATGTACGATTACTTTAATGGTAAAATTGAAAATCTGACACCAACTCATGTAACAATGGATTGCAATGGTGTTGGCTACCTCCTTCAAATATCTCTTTACACCTATACTGCCATCAAGGATGCAAAACAATTTAAGCTTTTTGCTCATCAGGTTGTTCGTGAAGATGCTCACTTATTGTTCGGATTTGCTGATGAAGACGAACGATTGATGTTTCGCGAATTGCTGAATGTCAGCGGTGTTGGAGCATCAACAGCAAGAATTATTCAGTCTAGCCTGGCTCCTGATCAGTTGCGATCAGTTATATCAAAGGGCGATGCTGGTACGCTTCAAAAGGTAAAAGGTATTGGTGCAAAATCAGCTCAGCGAATTATTATCGATTTACAGGATAAGGTCAATAAGTTAACTCCTAATTCAACCACAATTTTATCATCGTTACACAATACAAGCAGAGAAGAAGCGTTGATTGCTCTTATGACGCTTGGATTTGCGAGAGCGAGTGCCGAAAAAGCATTATTATCTGCGCAAAAACAATTGGGGAATGATGCAAAAGTGGAGGATTTAATTAAAGCATCGCTCAATTATTTATAATGATTACAAAAAAACACTGATTCAGAGCGGAAATTCTTGTTTCCGTCTCTGTATTTTCAGTAATTTATTAACTTAGGGCCCTAAAGGACAACTAATATCTGAGAATTAATAGTTTTGAAAAATATCCGGTTTTATATTTCTGTTTTGCTGGGGTTGTTGGTTGTTTTTGCCCTGATTTTATCGGATAGCCCTGCACTTGCGGAAATTCACGAAAATTATTTCATTTTACCTGGAGATACT
Source organism: Bacteroidota bacterium (assembly GCA_947453935.1). Classification (GTDB taxonomy): domain Bacteria; phylum Bacteroidota; class Bacteroidia; order AKYH767-A; family OLB10; genus CAINEC01. The sequence goes on from CANGJU010000146.1 coordinate 1,669, forward strand.
CCAACTACTGGAGGAGGTCCCGTCATGTTGCGTTATCCTTTCAGTGATCGTTACGCCGACCCTTACAGTTCTCAATCTAATTTTAGTCCTCTTTATCTAAATTATCCCTCCAATATCAAAACTACGGTAGAGTACAATCCGGATAATCGGGAGTATGATATTTTCGAGAAAATTGGTGACATTGATTTTAGAAGTCCGAGCTACATGACTTTTGAAGAATTTAAAGAATCGCAATTCAAGAAAAGTACACAGGACTATTGGAAGAAAAAGGCAAATGAAGAAAGCGTTACTCAACGTAAAAATGGATTTGCACCTCGCCTGTATGTAGGAGGAGAAGCTTTCAACCGAATTTTCGGAGGTAATACAATTGATATTCGTCCGCAGGGTTCAGCTGCATTAAGCTTCGGATTAAATATTAGTCGCTATGATAACCCTACCTTGCCAGAGCGACAAAGACGTAATACCACTTTCGATTTCAAAGAAAGAATTCAGATGAATGTGATTGGTAATATCGGAGAGAAATTAAAGATTACAACCAATTACAATACAGAAGCAAGTTTCGATTTTGAAAATCAAATTAAGTTAGAATACACCGGATATGAAGATGAAATTATTCAGAAGTTAGAAGCAGGTAATGTTAGTCTTCCACTGAACACGCAGTTGATTCAAGGTAGCCAGAGTTTATTCGGATTAAAAACACAGTTGAAGTTTGGTAAGCTAACGGTTACGTCTATCCTAACTCAACAAAAAGGAAAGGCATCTAATATTGAAGTGAAAGGTGGAGCAACTACAACTAATTTCGATATCTCTGCAGATCAGTATGAGGCTAATAAACATTACTTCCTAGCAAATTACTTCAAAGACAGTTATGATAATGCATTAAAGGATCTCCCTTTCATTAATTCTACGGCTAATATTACCCGTTTGGAAGTATGGGTGACAAATAAAAATAATTCTACGGATAATACACGAACAATTGTAGGTTTCTCAGATTTAGCAGAAAGTGCTCCTTATAACCCTGCTATTCCAGGGTCTGGTAATACTTATCCGTCAGATACCCTCTCAAATACTCTTTATCAGGATGTATTGAATAACTATCCTTCAATCCGTGATATAAACTCGGTGCAAAACACGATGGCTTCTATTCCGTATTTGTCGGCATCGCGTGATTATGAAGTTGTTCAAAATGCACGTAAGTTAAATACCAATGAGTATACATTCAACTCGCGATTGGGATATATCTCCCTTAATCAAGCTTTGAATACGAATGAAGTATTAGCAGTTGCTTACGAATATACGGTAGGCGGTCAGGTATATCGTGTTGGTGAATTAACAACTTCTGGTGTTGAGCCTCCAAAAGTATTAATGTTGAAATTATTGAAAGCCCGTATTACCAATACAAAACTTCCTTTGTGGGATTTGATGATGAAAAACGTTTATGCATTAGGCGGATTTCAAATTGATAAAAAAGATTTCAAGTTGAATGTTTTGTTTTATGTCGATACAATCGGAAATCGTTTAAACTATATTCCTGTTGGTCCATCCGAACCTAACGTTTACGCAAAAGCATTAAATCGATTATTTAATCTTGATAAGTTAAATGTAAATAATGATCCTCGTCCCGATGGAGAATATGATTTTATTGAAGGTGTAACAATCAATAGTAATAGCGGACGAATTATTTTTCCGGTTCGTGAACCCTTTGGAGGATATTTAAGAAGTCAGTTTGTTAGCCAGACTAACGCCGATGTATATGCGTACGATGTGTTGTACGATTCTACCAAAACAATTGCATTGCAATTTCCTGAAAAGAATAAATACAGCTTGAAAGGAAGTTACTCAAGTAAGTTTGGTTCTGATATTCCTTTGAACCAATTAAATATCCCTGAGGGGTCGGTAAAGGTGACTGCCGGTGGAATTCCATTGACAGAAAACATTGATTATACTGTTGATTACAATTTAGGTCGTGTTAAAATTATTAATCAGAGTATTTTAAATTCTGGTCAGGCAATTAATATATCTCTTGAGAGTAATTCCTTGTTCAGCATTCAGTCTAAAACATTGTTTGGTTCTCGCTTCGATTATGTGTTGAACAAAGATTTAGTCGTGGGTGGTACAATCATGCGTTTGAATGAAAGGCCAATCACACAGAAAGTAAATTTTGGTGATGAGCCGATTGCTAATACTATCTGGGGTGTTGATGGAACTTGGAAACGCGAGTCGAGATGGTTGACAAAAGTGATTGATAAATTACCAGGCATCTCAACTAAAACACCTTCTCAAATTACAGTGAGTGGTGAGTTTGCTGATTTAATTCCTGGTAACAGCAAAGCAATTGGTAAAAACGGTACTGCTTATATTGATGATTTCGAAGGGAGTCAGACAACCATCGATTTAAAAACAAACGTAGGTGCATGGACGTTAGCTTCAACACCGCAGAGTCGTTTTGCAGAAGCTAGTTTAGATTCTGTTTCGACTGCTTACGGATTCAACAGAGGCAAATTCTCCTGGTATATTATTGATCCATTATTTTACAGAAATCAAAGTGGTGTAACACCAGCACACATTACCAATAACGATATTTCTAATCATCTTGTACGTCAGATTCCGGAGAAAGAAATCTTCCCGAATAAAGAAGCACCACAAGGTCAGACGGTAATTCTGCCAGTGATGAACATGTCCTATTATCCTGCTGAGAGAGGTCCTTATAACTATGACGTATTACCGTCGCCTTATTCATCGGGAGTTGA
>CANGJU010000147.1 GCA_947453935.1 Bacteroidota bacterium
ATCACTATTTATTAGAGTAAATAATTAATCCTTCAGTTATTTACTCCTCAACAACGATTATGAATTGAGAAAATAATAAGAAGCATTCAATACAGTCGCGAAACTTACCCAACAGAGATAAGGTATGTTCATGTATGCTGCAAACTTATCTAATTTCTTGAACTTATGAATCATCATTGCAATAGCGATCCACATGACAATGATTTCAACGAGTGCTAACCCGATTAAATGCCATTTGAAAAAAATCAAACTCCAGAAAAAATTCAAAGTCATTTGCAATGCAAATATTTTAATTGCTAGATTCCTTTCCTCTGTAATCGGTAAACTCCAAATTCTATAGAGCGATATCCCCATAATCAAATAGAGGGTTGTCCAAACCGGACCAAAAACCCAATTAGGTGGATTAAACGAAGGTTGATTCAAAGTTGTATACCAACCGTTGATTGAGTTAGCTGTTAGAAATCCAGACAAGCCACCCACCACCATTGGAAGCAGGATAGCAATTACTAATTTGAGAGATTTAGCCATAAATAAAAAAGCAGTTTGTTAAAGATAACAAACTGCTTGGAATATTATTAATGATTGATTTACGCAACCACCTGCTGTACTAACTCAGCTGCTTCTTTTAACTGAATAGCAGAATATACTTTCAATCCACTTTCGTCGATTAATTTCTTTGCTTCTGCCGCATTCGTTCCTTGTAAACGAACAATAATTGGAACTGGAATCTCTCCGATGTTATTGTATGCATCAACAATACCTTGTGCAACACGATCACAACGAACGATACCACCGAAGATATTTACGAAGATTGCTTTTACACTTGGATCTTTTAAGATGATACGGAATGCTTGTTCAACACGAGCTGCGTTTGCAGTACCACCCACATCTAAGAAGTTTGCAGGCTCACCTCCTGATAACTTAATGATGTCCATTGTAGCCATTGCTAATCCTGCACCGTTTACCATACAACCTACGTTACCATCTAGCTTCACATAATTTAAGTCATGCTCGCTCGCTTCTACTTCTGTAGGATCTTCTTCTGTCTTATCACGCATAGCAGCGAAATCTGGATGACGGAATAATCCATTATCATCTAAACTCACTTTCGCATCAACAGCAATAATTTTATCGTCAGATGTTTTCAAAACCGGGTTGATTTCAAACATTGCAGAATCAGTTGCATCGTATGCTTTGTATAAAGCCGCTACAAACTTTGTCATTTCTTTAAATGCATTTCCGCTTAAGCCTAAATTAAATGCAATCTTACGAGCTTGAAAACCTTGTAATCCCACTTTAGGATCTATTTCTTCTTTGAAAATTAAATGTGGAGTTTTATCTGCTACCTCTTCGATGTCCATTCCACCTTCTGTTGAATACATAATCATATTACGACCAGTCATACGGTTCATCAATACGCTCATGTAAAATTCTGAAGTCTCACTTGCTCCTGGATAGTAAACATCCTGTGCAATTAAAACCTTATTTACTTTTTTACCTTGAGGACCTGTCTGAGGAGTGATTAATTGCATCCCGATAATCTGCGATGCTCTCTCTTTCACTTCATCTAAGTTTTTAGCCAACTTAACACCACCGCCTTTTCCGCGACCACCTGCGTGAATCTGCGCTTTCACTACCCACCACTGTGTGCCTGTTTGCTCAGTTAATTTTTTTGCTGCCTCTACCGCCTCTTCAGCTGTATCCGCTACAATTCCTTCTTGAATAGCAACTCCAAAACTTTTTAAAATCGACTTGCCTTGATATTCGTGTAAATTCATAATACTTGTTTTTTAGTTTTGCAATTTTGATTGCGGCACAAAAGTATCAAAAAATCAATTGTAAATTTGTCAATCCGCATCATTCTAAAGCAGATTTTAAACATTTTCAAGTATTGCTTGTTATGAAACTAAATTTTAAACCATGGCATTAAAAATCGGAAGCAAAGCTCCTGCAATCAAGGGAGTTAATCAGGCAGGAGAAAAAATAAAACCTGCTGACTTAAAAGGTAAAAAGGTGATTCTTTATTTCTATCCAAAGGACAGCACTCCTACATGCACTGTTGAATCCTGTAATTTGAGAGATAATTATAAGTCGTTAGCGAAAGCAGGATTTGAAGTTATTGGTGTAAGCGCCGACGATGTAAAAAGTCATGAGAAATTTGCTACGAAGCAAAGTCTTCCATTCTCATTAATTGCTGATACCGACCGTGAATTGATTGAAGCTTACGAAGCCTGGGGAGAGAAATCGATGTATGGCAAGAAGTACATGGGTATTATTCGTAAAACATTTGTGATTGACGAGAAAGGGAAAATAGCGGCCATTATTGAGAAAGTGGATGCTAAGAATCATGCAAAGCAAATATTAGACGCGCTTCAAAACGGTTGAAATCCGGATACAAAGCGAAGATTTCCTGACATATCCTCTTGAGCCATTGTTTCTGCGAAGCCTAACCCGCGAAGCAAACGCTCTACTTCTACCCCGTATAATTTATTGACTTCAAACCACAGTGAACCTCCAGGATTCAAATGTTGCTTGGCAAAGAGCGCTATTTTGCGATAGAATCGAATGGGGTCATCATCGGGAGCGAACAATGCTAGATGAGGTTCAAAATTCAATACTGAATCTGTCATAGATTGTCCCTCTACAGAGGTAATGTATGGAGGATTACTTACTATTAAATCGTATTTGATTTCTGAATTATTTTCAAAGCCATCTTCAAGCACATCCGTCCAAAATAAATTTAAGTTAACAGCATTTATGGTTGCATTTTTCTTTGCAACAGCAAGCGCATCGAGCGAAATATCACATCCATACACCTGATTTAATTTAAAAAGCTTTGCTAACGAAATGAGGATACATCCGGAACCACAGCAAATATCTAGCACATTTGAATCGCTTCTTAATTCTACTTCCTCTTTTATCAAGTACACCAGCTCTTCTGTTTCAGGACGAGGGATCAAAACACTTTCATCCACATAATAAGCTTCGCCAGCAAACCAAGCAATATTTGTCACGTATTGCAAAGGCATTCCGCTCTGAAGTTTTTGTAAATCTGTTCGAAGAATATCAATCATCTCCGCTGGAAGAGCAATATCCGATTTTAAATCGAGTTCATTTGCATTCACGGATAGTCGATCAGCTACTAAAAAACGAATCAATGTATAACGCTCATCCTCCTCCATCGAGGAAAGTTGTTTAGTTGCTACTTCATAAAACTCATTCAGATTCATGCTGCAAAGATGAAATAAAAATCAATGCTTGTCTAGGTACTTGTACTAGAATTCCTTTGCTACCTTTGCAAGCAATGAATACACATGAGCAATACATGCAGCGATGTCTGCAATTGGCGCTAAAAGGATTGGGGAATGTTTCTCCGAATCCGATGGTGGGCTGTGTCATTGTTCATGATAATAAAATTATTGGCGAGGGATATCATCAAAAATACGGTGAGGCTCATGCAGAGGTGAATGCGATTAATTCTGTTCAAGATAAATCACTTTTAAAATCATCAACACTTTATGTTTCGTTAGAGCCATGTAATCATTTTGGGAAAACACCTCCTTGCGCTGATTTAATTCTGAAGTATGAAATTCCGAATGTAGTTATTGGCATTCAGGACCCATTTGAAAAAGTAAATGGAAGTGGTATTAAAAAATTAAAAGATGCAGGTGTTAATATAACAGATGGAGTTTTAGAAGAAGAATGTCGTGAAATCAACAAGCGCTTTTTTACATTTCACATCGAAAAACGCCCTTATGTTATTTTAAAATGGGCACAAAGCAAAGATGGATTTATAGGTAAGAAAAATCAATCGTTGCGAATAAGCAATGAACTTACACGCGTGATTAACGATACGTGGAGGACACAAGAAGATGCTGTTTTAATTGGTGGCGAAACAGCAAGAGTTGATAATCCGCATTTAACTGTCAGAACAATTGAAGGAAGAAATCCAATGCGAATTATACTTTCAAAAAGCGGCGACCTCCCTGCGAACTCGAATTTATTTGATGGCAGTGCAACGACACTTGTTTATTCAAAAAATAATTTTCAGTATTCAAATTGCGAAACTGTGGAAATGCCTGATGAAACCAATTTAGATTTTTTACTTTCTGATTTATATCGAAGAAACATCCAAAGTGTAATCGTAGAAGGTGGATCATCAGTTTTAAATCAGTTTTTAAAATCAGACTATTGGGATGAAATTAGAATCTTCGAGAGCGAAGATCTACTGGAAGATGGTATCTTAGCACCTACGATAAGTTCAGCAATTTCATCATTTGAACAAATCGATAATAATCAGTTAAAAATAATTTATAGGAGAAAATAAATGTCGGTGTCGTTATTAATCATAATTATTATTGCTTCCCTTTTATCTGC
>CANGJU010000148.1 GCA_947453935.1 Bacteroidota bacterium
AAATCATCTGTGAAATTCATTGCGAAAGATGAAAAATCTTTACACTTAGCTGCCGCTGCAGTTCAAGACACGACAAATCCTTTCCAGGCAATGATTCAGCGTTTTGATATTGCATCAAAAATTATTGGATTAGAGCAAGACGTTTACAACGTAATTAAAAACCCATCGAAATTAGTTGAGGTAAGTTTGCCAATTAAAATGGATGATGGAAGCATTCAAACATTTGATGGCTACCGTGTAATACACTCTACAGCATTAGGACCGTCTAAGGGCGGGATTCGTTATTCAACAGCGGTTGATGCGGATGAGGTAAAAGCATTAGCTGCATGGATGACATACAAATGTGCTATTGCTGATATTCCTTATGGTGGAGCAAAAGGCGGAATCAATTGTGAGCCTTCTAAAATGTCGGTTGGTGAATTAGAGCGTTTAACACGTGCTTATACAGCTGCAATGCAAGATATTTTCGGAGTAGATAAAGACATTCCAGCTCCAGATATGAATACAGGTCCAAGAGAAATGGCTTGGATTGTTGATGAATTCAGCAAAATTAAAGGAAGTTTTACTCCTGGTATTGTAACAGGAAAGCCGTTACACTTAGGTGGTTCATTAGGACGTGTTGAGGCGACAGGTCGTGGGGTATGTACATCAGCGTTAGAAGCACTTTCAAAAATGAAAATGTCGCCAAAGAAATGCAAAGCGGCTGTTCAAGGATTTGGTAACGTAGGTTCAATCACAGCAAAGCATTTTTCTATGCACGGAATTAAAGTGGTTGCGATTTCTGATCATACAGCAGCATTCTACGATCCAAAAGGAATTGACATTGAAAAAGCTATGGCCTATCGTGATAGCAACAAAGGAGTTTTAAAAGGATACAAAGGCGGTAAGTTAATTACGAACGCTGAATTATTAGAATTGCCAGTTGAAATTTTAGCACCTTGCGCGTTAGAAAATCAAATCACTGCTTCTAATGCAAGTAATATTAAAGCGAAGCTAATTGTTGAAGGTGCAAACGGACCAACAACAGCTGGTGCAGACGAAATCCTAAACAAAAAAGGAGTGATTGTAATTCCTGATATTCTTGCTAACGGTGGTGGAGTAACGGTATCGTATTTTGAGTGGGTACAAAACAGAACAGGATATTACTATAGCGAAGAAGAAATTAACAAGCGTGCTGACCGTTGGATGAAACAAGCATTTGCAAATGTTTGGAGTGTTTCCACAAAGCATAAAATTTCTATGCGTATTGCTGCTTATGTGTTCGCACTAGAGAAAGTAGCAAAAGCAATTCGTTCGAGAGGAAGTTATTAATCGAAATTAAAATACAGACGCAGGTTGAGTATAAATCAGCCTGCGTTTTTAATAAAACTAAACTATGACAATTCACCGCGAAGGATATACCATTTTAAGTGTATCGGCAATTATAATGATTGCATTAAATGCGATTATTTATTACACAACTGGAACCCTTTTTACTAGTGTTGTGGTTTTTTGCGTTGTTCTTTATCTGTTATTCCTTCAATTCTTTCGTTACCCTAAGCGTGATTTAACATTAGGAAGCAATTTAGTAGTTGCTCCTGCTGATGGCAAAGTGGTAGTAATTGAAGAAGTTTATGAAGGTGAATACTTCAAAGATAAACGTCTTCAGGTTTCCATTTTTATGTCGCCAATAAATGTACATGCTAATTGGTATCCTATTGCAGGACTAATTAAATATGTTGCTTACCATAAAGGAAAATATTTAGTGGCTTGGCATCCAAAGGCGAGTACAGAAAACGAAAGAAGCACTATCGTTATTCAGAAAGATGATGGTCGTGAAATTTTATTACGTCAGATAGCGGGGGCCTTAGCAAAACGAATTGTTTACTATCCACATGAAAACGACAAAGTGCGCCAATGTGGTGAAATGGGCTTTATTAAATTTGGATCTAGAGTGGACTTATATTTCCCGTTAGGAACAAAAATAACTGCACAGATTGGTCAGAAAACAACTGGTGGCGTTTCGGTAATTGCCGAGATGTAATATTATTTATTCCATTGCTGGATGGCAGGAATTAAAACTGCCCTGTGAAAAACCCCTTCATCCTTAAATTCAGGAGAAGAGTAATGCTTTTGCAATTCGAGTACTCCATCCTCTCCTACTGTACTCTTTATACCTATTAATTTTCTATTGCGTTCATCACGCATTCTTAATGCTCGTTGATCAAATGCAGATAAAGAATCAATGGGAACATTTTCTTTCAATTTTGCAAAATAATCACAGTAACGAATACTTTTTATAAAGCTCGATGAAGACTTATAAAACATCCGATGGCAATAGGTGTTTATTCCAGCTTCATAGGCTCCAGAGTCGCAAGAAACCATCGATTTACGACCCATAGCACTATCGGCACCACTCCATTGAAGATCATTGTAAATAATTTTGTTCGCCTTAACCAATTCATCTAAATTAGATTCCCAAAAACTGAGCGGATCTTTTTTATTTACGGTAATTTCAGTTTGTATTCCTCCTGTAATCGCTGCAATACGTTTCCATCCGGCAAGGTCAGCTGCTTTGTTTGCAGATTTTGTGACAAATAAAGAATGAACAATGATTTTCTTATTAACTGCTGCCTCGCAAATTTTTACATATTCATACCCGTTAGAAGAAACAGAGCCATTTCCAACAATATAAATCAGCTTTAAAGCATTTTCTTTTTTCGACCATGACATATCGCTCACTGCTATTGAAAGTGCGGCACTAACAATTTGATCACCTTTTTCGATAGATGGTTTTAATCGATATAGCTCTGCATCGATATAGTCAAGGTTATATGACAAATCAGAGAACACTTTCACATAACCATTTTCTTTACCAAAACTAGGACGAGAAAAACAGATCACCCCTAATCGAAAATCAGGCTTTGGCTGCATGGCATTTAACTCATTTGAAATAAGCCATAGATTATCTCGAATATCATTCACGAGGCCATTTGTACTTCCGCTAAGGTCTAAGCAAAAAACAATATCCAAAGGTCTATTACTATTTGATTGTGCAGATAATCGTGTCTGCATCAAAAAGTATATAAAAACAAACAGTATGAATATTTTTTTCATAATAACAAATCAAAAGTATCGGACTTATGAATAATAAATCCAACGAATAAAAAATGCTATCAACAAGAGAATGTAAATTACTATTTTGATTCTAAAATTGGTTTAACAACTATTGAAAGTGCTTTTAAAGATTCTTGAATCTTCCAACTTTCTCTGTTTCGGGGCTCTACGTAATTACTGATTGACCGAATTTGAGCTGATGGAATATTAAATTGATTCGCCACATAAAAAACTGCAGCTCCTTCCATCGATTCCACATCGGCGTGATAGTTCGCTTGAAGTAACTCCATTGACTTTAAAGAGCCAGTAACAGTTTGAACTGTAAGTCCTGAAGCAATTTGGATAGCAGGAAAATTAAAATCATTTTTCAGAGGAACTATCTTCTCATTCGAAAATGGAAATTCGTCTGCATTTTGAAGTCCTGTTTTAAAAACCGACACGAAATCATCATTATCCTCCGAGCCCCAAAATGCAAACTCATCAGAAATGATATTAACTGTCTCGCCAAGTGAAAGTGATTTATTAATTGCTCCTGCGAGTCCGACGTTTAAAACAAATCGAAAATTGTTAGTACAAAGTGCCTTTGTTAAATGAAAAACAGTTGGAACGATACCTAAGCCTGTTACAAGGACCGACCAATTTTCATTGATTTCAGTTATCTGATAAGGCTGAATTTGTCCACATATTTCGACAATCTCAGCAGAAGTAGCGGCTACAAGTAAATTCTTAGGCTTCATGTGGCAAATTTATAACATAGTTTGTAGGTATTTACAATGATTTACTTTAAAATAAACTAATTTTGTACCTCCTTGTTCAAAGAGGGAAATAAACCCCAAAATATGATTTACATAACAAGAAAAGAGCACTTCAACGCAGCCCATAAATTACACCGCCCTGATTGGTCGGAAGAAAAAAATGCAGAAGTGTTTGGAAAATGTTCGAACCCAAACTGGCATGGTCACAATTACGAAATATTTGTAACAGTAAAAGGAGAGCCGGCAGAAGAAACCGGATTCGTAATTGACCTAAAGTTTTTGAGCAAGCTTATTAAGGAACGTGTGATTGATAAGTTAGATCATAAAAATATTAACATCGATGTGGATTTTATGGCCGGAAAAATGGCATCAACTGAAATATTAGCCATTGCTATCTGGGATCAATTAGAAACAGAAATCAACGAAAAAGGATGCTACTTACATTGCGTTAAACTTTATGAAACGGAAAACAATTTCGTAGAATACTTTGGCGGTAAATAAAAAACAAATG
>CANGJU010000149.1 GCA_947453935.1 Bacteroidota bacterium
AGTAAAGGTATGGCGGGGATTCCTCGTGCATCCCTGGTCGTTATAGCTGGAATGCTTGGTGCGTTTCATATTCCGGAAGCTGGTTTATTATTGCTTTTAGGAATTGATCAGATATTAGACATGGGCCGTTCTGCTACCAATGTAATTGGCAATGCAGTAGCAACAGCTGTAGTTAGCAAGTGGGAAGGGGAATTGAAAATCGAAGATTAATTCTTCTTTAAGAATGTGTTCTCGTCTGTATTTAATTCTTTTTTCTCTTGATTCAAAAGCTGAATAGCAGTGTCTCCATAAATCTGAAAATACATTTTCGATCCATTTGAAAATTTCAAATCATACACTTGAGCAACCTCATTCGAATCGATTGAATAGCTTCCTGTTTTTTCAGCCATTTCATCTTGGATGGTATCATTTATTCTTGATTCGGTGTAGTGAAATGTGCTATCTAAGTGTAAGGTTAAATAAGCATTAATTCCGTCACAGTCTTTGCAAGGCAAAATACCTGAAAATGTTTTGTCTGGTGCAATAGAATCTATTTTAATTAAGGATGTGTCAGTATTAATTGTGTCGTAAACAACCACTACGTTTTTTGAGTTTCTTTCGCAGGAGATAATCGTCCAAGCGGCTATAGCAAACAAGAGTACTTTCTTCATTTTATTGACTTATATCATGCAAGATAACTTTTTTTTAGAAAAACAAAAAAAATAGTGTACAGAAAATCTAAAATGTATAATATAGGCTAAAGCTTCCACTTAAATAAACAGGTGGGTTTAGTCCAGATGGATCATAGACAAAACAATTGAAATTGCCTTTTATCTGATGGTTAGTAGGAGAGTAATAGGTAATGTTTAATGTGCCAGGATTGTTATTGCTCGAGGTAAAGGCAAAACCCAATGCGTTCGTGTAATAGATGCTGTTTATTGTTTCCGTAATAGGATGATTGCCGGAGGCATAATCAGTTAAGTCAAATGTAATAGTTGGGCCATTGCTGGAAATTCCATTCATCGTCATCGTGATAGCTTCATCTGCAAATGCCGTTGTAGCGCAATAATTCCCCATGTTGTCATTCCATTTGATAAATCCATTGGGGAGAGTGCACACATCAATAACGGTAGCGGGAGGAGCAACCTCATCTTTTTTACAACCCGCAACATTTGTAAGCATTAAAATGAAAAAACCTAATCGTATTATCTGAATAAACTGAAATTTTAAAGTCATATTTGAATTTTTAGTTTTTGTTAAATTGAAAAATATTTTGATGGCATTGAAACAATTGAAGTTTAGAAAGTTGTTTAAAAGCCATTATCTCATTAGCAACTTGGCAAATTAACAAATTAACAAATTAAATTTTTGAGTTTCTATTCCTCAACAAATGATCCGCAATCACCAACGCTGCCATCGACTCAACAATTGGTACTGCGCGTGGTACAACACACGGGTCATGTCGACCTAACCCTGCTAACGTTATGGCATTACCGTTTTTGTCAATGCTTTGTTGTTCTTGCATAATCGTTGAAACAGGTTTGAAAGCAACACGGAAATAAATTGTTTCTCCATTACTGATGCCACCTTGAATTCCACCTGAGTTATTTGTGGCTGTTGTTATTCCTGCATCTGAATTTACAAATACATCATTATGCTCACTTCCTTTTCTTAATGTGCTTGAAAAGCCATCGCCAATTTCAAATCCTTTAACAGCATTGATACTCAACATCGCTTTTGCTAAGTCGGCATGAAGCTTATCAAAAACAGGTTCACCTAATCCTGCAGGCACACCTTTAATAATACAGGTAATACATCCGCCTATGCTGTCGCCCGCTTCTTTAACGGAAAGTATATACTCTTCCATTTGCTTGGCTATAACGGGATCGGGACAACGAACAATCGAATAGTCGATAGCTGATAAATCAATTTCATTAATATCTGTTGTCATCGTTATTGGTCCGACAGCACTAACGAATGCATGAGTTTTTATCTGATGCTGATTTAAAAACAACTGCGCAACAGAACCTCCTAATACACGCGCAACTGTTTCGCGTGCTGATGCTCTTCCGCTTCCGCGATGATCCCGAATTCCATATTTCTGCTCGTAGGTATAGTCGGCATGATTCGGACGATAAACATTTTTCAAATGCAAATAATCTTCTGGCTTAGTATCTTTATTACGAATGAAAATAGCAATGGGTGCACCTGTCGATTTGCCTTCAAAAACACCCGATAAAATTTCAAATTGTTCATCTTCATTACGAGATGTAGTAATAGCGCTTTGTCCCGGTTTACGACGTTTTAATTGATGCGCAATAAAATTTTCATCGATTATTAATCCCGCAGGACAACCATCAATTACAACACCTATTCCTGCTCCATGTGATTCGCCAAATGTAGTGATGCGAAAAAGTTTTCCGAATGTATTGCCTGCCATATTATCGTTTTTTGTAAATCATGATAAAGTCATTCATGAAGTAGTTGTTACCAATATCAAAATCTTTTACTTCTTCAATGATAAAACCTAATTTAAAATAAAAGTTTATCGATTTAAAATTACTTCTGTTTACCGTCAATCGCATTGTTTTCAAATCAGGAAGTAAATCGAGTAATTGCAAAAAAGAAGTTTCTCCAATATTTTTCCTGTGCTCGTTAGGGTCGATGTAAAATTTATTCAGAAAATAATCGCCGTGATTTTGTTGTTCAACAGAAAGATATCCAACTGAAATAGCATTGCTATTAATCAAATAAAATACTTGTCCATCATTCATTTGCTCTTCCAAAGAAGAAGTCCAATAAAATTTATCCAACATATAATCAATCTGCTCATGCGTAATGATGGCAGGGTAGTAGGCTTTCCAGATTTTATGAGCTAATGATATTATCAGTGGAATATCCTGCGACTTAGTTTTTTGCAATTGAATGTTCATTCTGCAACAAAGATAATCATTCCCTCAATCGACAATTGAAGCGCAATCCGTACTTTTGCGCCATGAATATTTTTACCGCCGAAAAAATCAGTAAGTCGTTTAATGAGAAGCCGCTGTTTTCTGATCTTGATATCTCATTAAATGAAGGACAGAAACTGGCGCTGATTGCTGCTAACGGAAGTGGTAAAACAACCTTGTTGCGTATCATTGCAGGAAAGGACACACCAGATTCAGGGAAGGTTTCCTACCGTTCTGATTTGCGAATGGGGTATTTGGAACAAGATCCGTTTTTTGCGCCTGGTGCTTCTATTTTGGATTGTATTTTCGAACCAGGTCATCCTGTATTACATGCAATTGGTGAATACGAGCGATTACTAGCATTAGGAGAAGACGTTGATCATGTTGAATTGCAAAATGTGATGGATACGTTGGATTCGTTGAATGGCTGGGATTACGAAGCGCGTGCATCAGAAGTATTAGGTCGTTTGGGTATTCATGATTTAGATAAACCGGTTAATCAATTATCCGGCGGACAGAAAAAAAGAATTTCATTAGCGAGATTGCTCATTGAAGATCATGAGTTGTTATTGTTGGATGAGCCTACCAATCACCTCGACTTAGATATGATTGAGTGGTTAGAGAATTATTTGAAACGTCAGAATAAAACGATTTTATTGATTAGTCACGATCGTTATTTTTTAGATACCGTTTGTAATTCGATAGCCGAGTTAGAAGATGGAAAGATTTTTACCTATAACGGCGGATATGCTTACTATTTAGAAAAGAAAGAAGAGCGTGAAGCGCAGCAGCGAGCTACAGTTGATAAGGCAAGAAATACTTATCGTAAGGAATTAGAATGGATGCGTCGCCAACCGAAAGCCCGTACTACAAAATCGAAATCACGTCAAGAATCATTTTACGATGTAGAAGAAGTTGCGAAAAGCAGGAAGACGGAATCGAAGATGCAAATTACGATGCAGATGAACCGATTGGGGAGTAAAATTCTCGAATTGGAAAATGTATGTAAATCGTTTGATGGTAAAACACTGATGACCGATTTTTCTTATACGTTTAAGCGCGGAGAAAAAATAGGATTGATTGGTCGTAATGGAGCAGGTAAATCGACATTGCTTAACATAATCATGGAATTAATCAAGCCAGATAAAGGAAGAGTTAAATCGGGTGAGACAGTGGTGTATGGGTATTACTCGCAACAGGGAATGCAATTGCCAGAAGATAAGCGCGTGATTGATGTGGTAAAAGATATTGCAGAGTATGTGGAGACAGGTAATGGAAACTGGATTGCAGTGTCGCAGTTTTTGAATCATTTTAATTTCTCAGGTGCAAAACAACATGCATTTGTTTCGAAGTTAAGTGGGGGAGAGAA
>CANGJU010000150.1 GCA_947453935.1 Bacteroidota bacterium
GATTATTCAGGAGAGTTAATCATTGATAATGATATAACAGGAAAGATGTCGAAAGATCAATTAGCTGGATTAAGAAATGAAAAAATCGGATTTGTTTTTCAGTTTCATTATTTACTGAGTGATTTTACAAGTCTGCAAAATGTAATGTTGCCTGCATTAAAACTTGGAAAACTTTCGCATCAAGAAATAGAAGAGCGTGCCTATCAGAAATTAGCAATGCTAGGATTAAGTGATCAAGCGATGAAGTTGTCTAGTAAATTATCGGGGGGGCAACAACAACGAGTTGCTATTGCGCGTGCTTTAATAAATGATCCGTTGATAATTATGGGTGATGAGCCAACAGGTAATTTAGATAGTAAGAACACGCGAATTGTTTTTGATATTTTTCAGGAGCTATCAAAAAACTACGGACAAACAATTATTGCAGTAACGCACGACGATGACTTTGCAAGTAAAAGTGATCGAATCGTTGAGTTAAAAGATGGCGAAGTGATTCGCTCATAAATCACGTCCTAATCCGCGCTTATAAGTTTCCAAGCAGCGTTCTCTTGCCATTTTATGATCTACTATCGGCTGCGGATAGCTGAAGTCTTGAAATTCCGGAACCCATTTACGAATATATTTCAAATCGATATCAAACTTTTTAGTTTGTTCATAGGGATTAAATATTCGGAAGTAAGGAGCAGCATCACATCCGCTTCCCGCTGCCCATTGCCATCCGCCATTATTAGCTGATAAGTCAAAGTCGAGAAGTTTAGATGCGAAATAAGCTTCGCCCCATCGCCAGTCGATAAGCAAATGTTTTGTTAGAAAACTAGCTACAACCATCCTCACACGGTTATGCATATACCCTGTTGTATTTAATTCGCGCATGCCTGCATCAACTATAGGATAGCCGGTTTTTCCATCGCACCATGCTTGAAATTCAGTTTCGTTGTTTCTCCATGCAATGGAATCGTATTGAGGTTTAAAAGAGCCTTTCGTAACATGTGGGAAATGCCATAAAATCATCATGTAAAATTCTCTCCAGCATAATTCATTTAACCAACTATCGCTTAGATGTTGTGCTTTACGAGCCATTTCACGAATAGATATTGTTCCGAATCGTAAATGAATTCCTAAACGACTGGTTCCATTAATTCCAGGTATGTCGCGTTGATCTGCATATTTTTGAATTATATCATCAGCGCAATGGTCTGCAGGGAATATCAAATTACTTTTTTCAAATCCAATAGATTCTAATGTTGGAAAATCAATTTTTGTTTGATGAAAATTATTCATCAACGATTTAGAATCATAGTTAGGAATTCCTTCTGCATGTAAACGACTTTTCCATTTTCTGCTGTAAGGAGTATAAACTGTATAAGGTTTTCCATCGTCTTTTACGACCTCTGATTTTTCAAAGATAACTTGGTCTTTATAAGTGTTAAAGGAGATGTTGTGGTTAGATAAAAGTGATTCAATTTCGTGATCACGTTGCAGTGCATATGGTTCGTAATCATGATTTGTGTAAACCGCTTTTACATTATACTCATTTAAAATATTTTTCCAGCATTCAATAGGATTACCAAATAAAATGGTAATGCCTGAATTCACTTTTTGAAGTTGTTGATGAATGTTATGCAACGATTCGTAAATAAATTGCACTCTTGCATCTTGCTTGTTTTCTAGTCTATCGAGAATATTGGAATCAAAAATAAAAATAGGCATGACAGGCATCCCACTATTAAGCGCATGATACAATGCTGCATTATCATGTAATCTTAAATCACGGCGAAACCAATGAATGGCTACTTGTTTTTTATTTTCCATAGAAGTTTTTTAAAGCTTGTTCTAGTAATTCGTATTTAAAGGAAAATCCAGAATCAATTATTTTTTTGTTGGATACGCGTGTAGAGTCAAGTACAATAGCACTTTTTTCACCAAGCAGTAATTTCAATGCAAAAGCTGGAGTTGGAAAGCTGATGGCATTTTTACAAAGAGAATTTTTTAGTTGTTTTGTAAAGTCCTCGTTTGTAACAGGAGTTGAAGCAACAGCATTGTATATTCCTGTCAGCTGGTTCTGCATTACATGCATGAATAAACCTGCGAGATCATCAATATGAATCCAGCTGATAAATTGTTTCCCACTTCCTAACGGCGATGCAATACCCCATTTTACTGGCAATGACATTTCAACTAATGCACCTCCTAATTTTGATAGTACTACACCAATTCGAATATTGGTTACGGGTACTTGAAAATCGGCATATGCATTTTCCCATTGATGGGTTGTATCTGCTAAAAAGCCAGTTCCTTTTTCACTAGTTTCATCAAGTAAAGCATCGTTGCGGTCTCCATAAAATCCGATTGCAGATGCAGCTATAACATGCGAAACATTATTCGGATGGTTTTTAAGTGCGTTGTTAATCGTATTAGCTGCCTGCAAACGACTTGATATAATTTTCTTTTTGAATTTATCGGTCCATCTGTCAGCTGCAATATTTTCTCCTGATAAAACAATGATCACATCCGCAAAGGCGATAGCATAGGGGTCTATTACACCTGTTTCAGGATTCCACTTATAAGTTGGAAATGATTGTGAAGAATTATTACTTCTCGAAAGCCATGCAACTTCATAATTGTTTTGTGAAAGAAGTTTTGAAAGTTGCTTCCCAACTAAACCACTACCTCCTGCTATAAGTATATTTTTCATGAATGATTTTTGATTTGTTAAGAAATTAAAAGGTTCATTGCTAGTAAATTGATTTCAATATCCGACAACAAACGTTTAAGATTCAAATTTAGTTGGCTTGTATTTTTATTACTTTTAATTTTATAACGGGAGGGGGCCAGGTGGCCCCCTGTTTTATATTTGTTGGTTTTAGGGTACGATTTTTTCTGATTTTAAACTTTTACGATCTATGCTATTCTTTGCATAGAATTCAACCATAGTTAGTCTAAATCCAAACAACCTCTCCTCTAAATAGTTTATTCAACAATATAATTAGGGTCGAAGCCTGATTCGCCTGGATCAAAATTCAATATTGGTGCTGCTGGCGGACGTTCACCAAATCGAATCTGAAAGCCAACTTTTAAATAAGCACTCGGGATTTGATAAAATTTTGCATCGTTCAACTGTAAATTTGCTGTTGTGGTGACGCCACCTTCCATTGTAAAAACAACAAAGCGATCCGTGTAATATCGGAGCATCACACTTCCTCTCTTATAATTGAATCGATAAATACTCCATTCATTGTTATTTAAGCTATCAGTTTTAAAAAAGTTATAGCCTCCAAAATTATTTATCTTTAAACCAACACTAAATTTTTTTGAGAACAGATGTGTGTATGTTACATTAAACGGAAAAGTAAATTGCAATTGATTTTCATTTGATAATTGCACACCAGCACCCGCAATTGGTAAGATATAATCTTTGCCAAATATGGGCGAATAAGTTACGCCTAATGTATGCCACCATCGGTTGTTATGATAAAGATGTCGCCATAGTCCCGTTGCATGAAATCGAATATGATTAAGCTGAATAGAAAAATCCGAAGTAGGCATACTCACAAAGCCCTGCATCAAATAAAGATTTCTTAGTCCTTTTGCCATTACACCGGAAACGCCAAATTTTGAGACCGTTAAATTCTGATTAGGTTCAAAAAAATCAATTTGTGTTTGACGTGCACTCACCCCGAAATGCGTTAGGACTGCAACGAAGGGTTTGCCTCCACTGGCATCGAGCCAGTCTTTCTTTTTCCAAATTGGGACGCGCATCGCGAAGTTAGCACCAGTAAATCCATTTGATACACTAGCATCTTTAATTTGGGATGCAGGCAAATACTCGCCTTCAACTTGCCACATAGGCGATAAAAAAGGGTGAGGCCTATAATAGCCTTGTGCATTTAAGTATGAACTGATAAATGTTAGAATTATTAAAAGAGGAAATCCAATTAGTTTAAAAGGAATAAAATTATTTTTGTGAAGCATAATTATGGATGATCAACAGCTCGATAAATATAGAAATGATCTCGAATTTATTCGACTTACAGCGCAGCAATTTATAAGAGATTGTGAACGGATGGGATTTCTGGTAGATTTTGATGTGCAACAGTTAACAGGAATTCTTCATTTGCAAATGTGCGTCGAGCCTTATCTTAAGCAATGGTGCAAAGAAGAGAATTCACGTCTAGCATCTCTATTATATCAGATAGATATTCCCGAACATCA
>CANGJU010000151.1 GCA_947453935.1 Bacteroidota bacterium
AACAACATTATAGATAACTTTTTCACTATCGCGGTATTTAATAGAAGCCAGCTGATCATCAATAAAAAAAATCATTTCAAAAACTGAATCATTATCATGACGAAAAACAACTAATTCATTATTCGCTGATGAAACACTTTGAGAAAATGATATTTTAAAAGTTGCATTCGAATCGTTCGTATAACTTGTCATACCTCTAACACCCATAGGATATTCGAATTTACCCATGTAGCTTTTAGAATATTTCCAGATACCCGTATGAGTCGATTTATAAAAGCGAGCATCATATGATTTCACCGTTGAAAAAGGAACTATTAATCCAATTCCTGCATCGCCTTGAACGGCTTGCAACAATTTTCGTGACTGATTCGGAAGGTTTTCATTTTGAAGATGACTATCGCCTATATGCAATACCGTTAGACTTTTACCTTTGTCGCCCATCAAACGACATATATTTTGAAGATTATTAGAATCTTGAAAATAGATAAAGTTATAATCTTGCTTAATCCATGATGGATAGGTTATTTCGTTTTGCGCGCAAACCTGAATTGAATAAATTAAGCAACACAGACTAAGAAATATTTTTTGTCGACTCATCTAATTTATTTTATCAATTCTCCATTTAAGAAGCCACGTATTAAAGCATCATTATATCCGGCATCAACCATTTGCAATCTTAATTTTTCTACTTCACTATAGCTAGCTGTATTTCCAACCAGATAAATAAAATAGTTGTGGTATTTATACTCTGAATACTTTGTCACATCTTTTAACAAATAGCTTGTAGTGTCTAAATGCTCTTTAGAAGAACAAATTTGAACTTTAAATATTGTCCCTTTGGGATATTCTTTTTGCGTTTGTTTAATTGCTATCTGTTCAGACTTTTTTGCGTCATTAATTTTCAATATCGATTTTATTCGCTGGATATGACTAACAGTATTAGATGAAAAAGCTGGGATTGGGAATAAAATATCAGTTATATTCTGATTCATCACCAAATCATAAACACTGCCTTCGAAATAACGATAATCGATTACAAAAACGGTCTCAAAATTTTGAACCAAATGAGGAACAAGTGCATTGCCGAAAGAATTTTTTATAACAACTAATCTTCGATTGTTTTTCACATCAGAATCGAAACGCTCGAAAGGAAGATCACCACTTATATAACAACCATATGAATTATTCCATTTGTAATACATCTGTCCTGCACTTCCCTTGGTGTAATTTTTAGGATTGTCTAGAACTTTCATCGTATACTTATTACGAATTTTATGGATAATTAGCGAATCGCCTTTTTCTTTTAATCGCTGGTCACGCGTTAGCTGATAGAGAGAACCTAAAAACCGACCTCGATATTCGATATCATAGTTTTCTATTGGAGTTGCTTTTAATGCAGCAACCTCACAAAATTTTTGATAAGCATAATAGGATCCCAAATCTGTCCAATGATGATCCGTATTAAAGAAAACATATTCGTCACGATGTTGTTTAATATAATCAGCAATAAAAACACTTTTAATTGGCGGATTTAAAAGAGATGCTGTAAATGTAATGTTTTTGGATTCTGAATTTCCTTTTTTATAATCATCAGGCATGAAGTATTCGCCATGAGCCGGAATACCCATGTAATAAATATTAATAGACGAATCAAAAGCAGAACGATAATCATTGATCACAGAAGCAAATAGTTTAGAATATTTATTTGAACCGCCAAAAATCTGAATACCCATTCCATCGTAAATCATTAGACCTTTTGCGGAACCAAGCTTAGCATTATCGAGTTTTATCGAATCCTGAACAATATTCAAATCAACTGAATCGAGTTTGGTAGTATCTGTGGATTCCATCGAGAAATTCTCATTTTCAATAATAGCTATTTCTCCATCTTTAATTCCTCCCGCATTTCGATACTGATCAACTACATCAACCCATCTATCACGAAAAGGAAAATGATCCGCAACATATAAATCGATACTATCAAGATAACTTCCGTTCTCTAAATTTTGCCATGAGTAAACAGGAAACGGCGTGAGCTTTCTGTTTTCCATCTTCGATATATTAATTTTCGGAACAACAAAAAACAAAACTGCACAAAGGACTAATACAGCTGTAAATAGTATTAGATGTAAAGAAGAAGCCTTATTAAATCTTTTCGCGCCCATCAAAAACGATAATAAATAAAAGGATTATAGGACTTACCAACCATTAATGCAGTCGATATTAATAATAAAGCAATAGAAAAAGTAATGCCTGCCCAATAAAGTGTATTACTATTATTTGCTAACAATACTTTACGATATTTCTTAACTGCATAATGATAAACCGGCATGCATAATACAACGGATAATATCAGCCAATAAATATTTTCTTTAATGGTAAGTGTTAAGGAATAGTCCCACCATGAAACATTAGCAACATGGAACAAAGACTTAAAGCAGATTAATAATTTTGATGAATCAGTAAAATAGAATAAAGCCCAGCCCAAGACAACAGCGAATAGTAAATAAATTCTTAAAAGAAACGCTGGGACTTTATTAATCCTTTTGAATGTGATTAATCTTTCAAGCATAATTAAGATTCCAAAGAATAATCCCCAGAAAATAAAATTCCAGTTTGCACCATGCCACAGGCCTGTTAAACCCCAAACAATAAACAGGTTGAGATATCCATTCTTTTTGTTACCTCCCATTGGGATATAAACATAATCACGAAAGAAAGTACCCAATGAAATATGCCACCTGCGCCAGAAGTCCGTTGCTGTTTTAGCGATATAGGGATAATTAAAATTTTCGTGATAATGGAATCCGAACATGCGACCTAAACCAATAGCCATATCAGAATAACCAGAAAAATCAAAATAAATCTGAATTGAGAACATAATCACTCCAAACCACATTTCACCAGTTGACAAAGATGAGAGATCGGGATTATCGAGATACTTAACCACCAACTCTGCAGCAATGTTAGCTATTGCTACTTTTTTAAATAAACCAACGCAAAAGCGAGTGATTCCACCAGAAATATCCCTTATTCTGTATTTACGAGTATCAATTTCGTTCATAATATGCGAATACCGCACAATTGGTCCCGCAACCAACTGATGATATAAGCTCACGAACATCATAAACTTGAGCCACGAGTGTTGCGCTTTCACTTCGCCGCGATAAACATCAATGACATATGAAATAGTTTGAAACGTATAGAACGAAATTCCTATTGGCAACGAATACTTTGGGAATTGGAAACTAGTTCCACATAATGCATTAACATTATCGTAAATAAATCCGCTGTACTTAAAGAAGAAGAGAATACCGAGGTTAAATATCAACGTTGAAACAATTCCTAGCTTGGCCCAAAGTGTTCCTTTATATTTTTCAATAAATAGTCCATTCCAATAATCAACGGTAGCACTGAATATCAATAGAAAGACCCAGATTGGTTCACCCCATGCATAAAAAACGAAAGAAAATAGCGTAAGGATGAAATTCCTATAATTTGCATTATTGGAACAATAATACAGAACCAGGTTTAGAGGAAGGAAAAAGTAAAGAAAGGTTAAGCTAGCAAAAACCATTTTTGAGAGTCGACAAAATTGCGAATTATCGTTTAAATAATCTAAAATTATTCATCTTGAATTAAAATTGTTTTACATTAAATATCAATTATTTACAATAATCATCTTGTCCTTTTACAAATGAAATCGTACCAAATATGAACATAAGATGAATTAAGGTTCCATTACCTACAAAGTACTTGTTTGACAAATATTGAATGGCGATTTTTGCGACAGTTAATTAATGAAGATTTTTTTTGGTTATGAAGTTTATACAACGCTTATTTATTGCAGTTGGATTGGTGGGGATTTTTTCTACGATATCGCTAGCAGATGGCAAGCCTCGTTTCGAAGGTAATGATTCGTCGTACGTTGCCATGTATGATTTTATCACGTGTGAATACTGGGACAACGATGATTTAACTCCTTATGACAATGATTATATTCCTGATACAGTGCATATCAAGTTGACTGACGAATTAAGATGTTTTGTGATGCCTGTAGAGACGAAAATCAATTCACAATTTGGATGGAGATGGAATCGTCCACATAAGGGCTTAGACTTACACTTGGAAACTGGCGATCCAGTGAAAGCTGCTTTTGATGGAGTTGTAAGATATGCACAATACAACAATGGTGGATATGGTAAT
>CANGJU010000152.1 GCA_947453935.1 Bacteroidota bacterium
ACAGAGGTAAAAATGGAACAGGTGTAGGTGTGCGATTGATCACGGAGTTTATTAAAAACAGAGTTAAATAATTTTAAAAATAATTTTATGAATCACGATGGCGAAGGTAAAGTGCGCATAGGTATTACCCTGGGCGATGTAAATGGTGTTGGGCCAGAAGTGGTAATGAAAGCACTTTCGGATAATCGATTATTTCAAACGATTACGCCTATTATTTATGGCTCATCAAAAGTCATTTCGCATCATCGTAAGATTTTAAATATTCAGGAATTCAATTTCAATACTGTTAAAAGTATCAACGAAGTAATACCACGTAAAATAAACGTGATTAATTGCTGGGAAGAGGAATTGAAGATGGAAGTTGGAACGCCCTCTTCTGAAACAGGTGTTTATAGTTATAAAGCATTGCAGGCAGCAACAGCTGATTTGGCAGCGGGGAAATTACATGCATTAGTTACTGCTCCTCTTGATAAGCATACAGCGCAACCTGCAGGAAGTGGCTTTACTGGTCATACAGAATTTTTGGGTAAAGCATTTCCTAATTCATCACCATTGATGTTTTTAGTGTCGGGCGAGTTACGCGTGGCATTAGTCACAGGACATGTGCCTGTAACAAAAGTGGCATCGCTGATTACAAAAGAAAATATTCTGAATAAATTGAACATTATGGTTCAATCGTTGAAGCGTGATTTTGGTATTCGTAAACCACGAATTGCTGTTTTAGGATTGAATCCCCATGCCGGTGATAATGGTGTAATCGGAAGCGAAGACATGGATATTATTGCGCCTGCTGTAAAATCATTTAATGATAAGTCTGCTGTTGTTTTCGGACCTTATTCAGCCGATGGTTTATTTGGAAGCGGTCAGTATAAAAAGTTTGATGCTGTATTAGCCATGTATCATGATCAAGGATTAATTCCATTCAAGACACTTGCTTTTGAAACCGGAGTGAACTTTACTGCAGGATTACCGGTGATTCGTACATCGCCAGATCACGGTACAGGATACGATATCGCTGGTAAAGGCATTGCGAATGAAACTTCTTTGCGCGAAGCTATTTACCTAGCAATTGATATATACAACCAGCACCAGATATTTGATGAAGTAACTGCGAATCCGTTAGCCTTCACCAAATACGGCGGCGATCGTTAATCTTTACAAATTTTCTTCGAAGTATTGCGAAATCTTACCCATCAGATGCACTCTGTCTTTTCCAGTCACATTGTGCAGGTGGCCAGGGTAAGGGAAATAGTCGAGCAATATATTTTTACTTACAGCTTTCTTTACAAACATTAAACTATGTTGCCATACTACCACATCATCTGATGTTCCATGAATCAACATTAGTTTGCCTTGAAGTTTATCCACGTAATTTAAAAGGTTGTTGTTTTTATATCCTTCGGGATTTTGTTCCGGTGTATCCATGTAACGCTCGGTGTACATTACTTCATAGTAGCTCCAGTCGATAACTGGTCCACCAGCAACAGCCACCTTAAACACACCAGGATGACGCGTCATTAATGAAGTCGTCATGAAACCTCCAAAGCTCCAGCCATGAACACCCATGCGGTTTGTATCAACATATGATAACGATTTTAGGTAATCCACACCCGTTAGTTGATCAATCATTTCAACAGTGCCTAACTGACGGAACGTAGCTTGCTCAAATGCTTTTCCTCTGTTACCACTACCGTGATTATCTAATGTGAAAACAATGTATCCTTTTTCTGCCATGTACTGATACCATAAGTCGCCACCAGCAAGCCAGGTATTCGTAACCATTTGCGCATGCGGACCACCATATAAGTAAACGATGACAGGATATTTTTTAGTTGAATCAAAATCTACAGGTAACACCATACGACAGAATAAGTCATCACCTAATTCTGATTTTATAGTGAATAGTTTAGTAGTGCCAATTGCAAAATCTTTTAGCGGATTTTCAGCTGTCAAAAGTGTTTTAATTTCTTTCCCTTGAGATGAAATCACTTTGATTACTCGCGGTGTGTTTAATGAACTGAAATTGTCGATGAAGTTTTCAGTTGTTGCATTGAAAATTGGCGTATGAACTCCGTCGCCTGAAGTTAATCGTGTTGTTTTCCCAGCGCTGATAGTTGTTGAGCAAAAATCTCTGTTAATGCCACTATTGATAGTTGAAGTAAAATAAATTTTATCTCCTTTTTTATTGAATCCTGTTACATCAATTACTTCCCAGCTTCCTTTTGTTAACTGACGAATTAATTTCCCATTGATGTCGTATAGGTAAAGATGATTAAATCCATCTCTTCTACTTTGCCAGATAAATTGCTGAGCGTTATTTGGTAAAAATTCAATAGGGTGTAGTGGCTCAGTATATTTTTCATCTTTTTCAGTGAACAATGTTTTGATGAAATCTCCTGTAGTTGCGTTGTAGCAATTAAGGTTCATTTCATTTTGATCACGATTTACCTCTGCAACATAAACGATTTTATCATCAGGACTCCATGCAATATTTGTTAAGTAATGATCTTTTGGTAATCCTGTTTTTAAGTAAGTTGTAGTGCTATTTGCTTTATTGTAAATTCCAATTGTTACCTCATGGCTCGTAGCACCTGAAAAAGGATATTTAATTGATTTTTCTGAAGCTGGTTTATCGTTCCAGTTGATGATTGGATAATCAGCTACCATGCTTTGATCCATTCTGTAGAAAGCAAGTTGAGATCCGCTATTCGACCAGAACAATCCCTTTTCAATTCCGAACTCTTCGCGGTGTACACTCTTACCATAAACTAAACCGTAGTTACCATCGGTTGTGATTTTTTTTCCGTCGATATAAATATTGTTATCGATCACATAAGCCACATCTCCCTGCGGGCCATTTTCTGGCACTTGTGCTGTTTCAGTGAGTTTACTTGTTTTAGTGTTTGTGATTTTTTTGCTTGATAAATCAATTGTGATTGAATTATCTCCAACTTGAATTTCAATAGCGTTTACACTTTTCCAAACTATTGTCGACCATCGCGCAAGCGTATCTTGGTTAGTGCTTTTTAAAATGGAATTAATGTCTGCTAATAAATATTCATTTTTGGATTTCGATGTAGTGCTTTCAACAACTAGTTTTTCTCCATCCACATAACTGTAAGAGGTAGTATTAGCTACCCATTGCAGTTGTGCAAGACGTTTAGGTGCCAGCGTAGTGCGCTGCTGTAATACAGCTTCATCAAGCGTTAAGTTTTTCTTTTGAGAAAATGATACGGTAGTAACAAATACGAATAAAGCAATAAATGCAGCTCTCATGGATATAGTTTTTAGTAGGAGCAAATTTACACAATTTGATAATTTGAAAATGAGTTAATGTGCTTTCCGATGCCTAAGGATTGAAAAGTAAATTTATAATTGCTATCGATTGTTGCTAATTAGTAAGGTAGTTGAACACTTCGGTTCCTGAGGCTCTCGAAGGGCGAAGTGCGAAGTCCCATCAAAACACATTTAAAAAACTCAAGGACCTTTCCCTTCGAGTGCCTCAGGGACCAGGACTTTTTGCATTTAAAGTATTGCAGGCTTTGGTCGATGAGGCTCTCGAAATTTATCGGTCGCTGAGGCTCTCGAAATTTATCGGTCGCTGAGGCCCTCGAAGCGTATTGGTCGCTGAGGCCCTCGAAGCGCTCTCTATCTATCTCGATAAGCTTTTGATAATTCAGGTAATTTATAATTATCACTATTTATCAATGCAATCTTTTTTCGTATACTCCAACCTTGAATTTGTTTTTCTCTATAAAAGGCTTCGTAAATGCAACTATGTTCTTCGTAATATACAAGTTTGACTGGTAAATATTTCTTTGTGTGATTTGAACCTTCTCCAATTTGATGTTGTGCTAATCGTAAATCTAAATCGTAAGTACTACCAACATAATAGCTTCCATTAGAGCACTCAATTATGTAAACATATCCAACCATTATGCAAAATTATATGCATTCATTTAAGATTTATAATTTTAAACGATTGTAAATATTTAATACCGGATAATTGATGCAAATGAATACAATAACAATTTTCATCGCCCAATTAAAATCATTCAAATAAAATTTAATTTCTAAACTCGGTTAATTTTCCCTTTCCTATCTTTACAACATGTTTACAGGAATCATCGAGTCGATTGCCGAAGTCGTGGAAATAAAGCAATCGCAAAGCAATATTACCTTCGGATTTAAATGTTCATTTAC
>CANGJU010000153.1 GCA_947453935.1 Bacteroidota bacterium
CATTCCGATTTGTCCTGTGCTGATTCCTTCACGGTTCGCTCTTTCACGGTCGATGTTAAATACAATCTCAGGTTTACTTGCCTCAAAATCACTTTTCAATTGTTCAACACCATCGATGTTTAACGAGTCAAGGTAATTTTGAAGTTTAGTAGTTGTTTTAACAATGTCTTCAAATTTATCTCCTCTGATTTCAATGTTGATTGGCTTTCCTACCGGAGGTCCGCCTTTCTCCTGATCAACTGTAATTTCAGCGCCGGCAATTCCTTTTACTGCATTACGTATTTTATCGAGGTATAACGCTGACGACTCACCGTTACGTTCTGAGAACTTTTTAAATGCAATGGTAATCTTCGATTTATTTGTTTGAACAGAAGGGTCAAACTCATTAGGATCATTTGTTCCAACAGCTACGTTAGCAATTACCGAAGTAACAATTTTATTGTCTTTACCAATTGCCTTGATAATTTTTCCCTCTACAATTTTAGTAATTGAATCCGTATAAACCTGATCAGTACCAACTGGAAGTTTGATGTAAGTGTAAATAAAATTCGGATCAGCACTTGGGAAAAATTCCATTTTAGGTGAACGAATATTGAACGCAACGAATGATAAAATAAATAGCAAAAGCGTAGCAAACATTGTTGTTTTAATATGACCCAATGCCCAGGTCAATCTTCTTCCATACCATTCCTTAAATCGTGGCCATGCATTGTTTTGAAATGCACTAATCCATTTTTGAAAATAAAAATGATTCAGCAAATTCAATATGATAATCAAGAATGAAAAATTACCTAATGCATTCGAGCCAGCTAAATGAAATATTAAACCTGCAACACCTAATAGTATATAAGTCATGCGCATCTTCTTCGTCACCGTTGGTTTTTCATGATTATCATTATGCGGTTTCATAAAGCTAACCGCAAAAACAGGATTCATGATATAAGCAACTATCAATGATGCAGTGAGTGTTACAATTAACGTTATTGGCAAATAGAACATAAACTCACCAATTACTCCTTTCCAAAAGGCTAACGGAATAAAAGGTGCAAGTGTAGTTAACGTACCGCTTAATACAGGTAAGAATACTTCACCAGCAGCCATCTTCGCTGCTTTTTTAATTGGCACTTTGCCATTATCAAAAATACGATGCGTATTTTCAATTACTACGATAGCATCATCAACTACAATTCCTAATGCTAATAAGAACGCAAATAAAACAATCATGTTCATAGTGAAACCTAATGTAGGCATTACTAGAAAAGCTACGAACATTGATAATGGAACACTTAGCGCAACGAAGAATGCATTGGTAGTGCCCATGAAAAACATGAGGATAATTAATACCAGAATAAATCCAATGATAATCGTATTAATCAAATCATGCAATGTTGTACGTGTTGCATCACTTTGATCTCCCGTTAAAGTTATTTTTAATGTTTGTGGTAGTTCATTCTCTTGCATGGTGCTCACTAAATCTTTGATTTTATCAGTAGCATCAATTAAGTTGTATCCCGAACGTTTTACAATGTTCAAAGTAATTACATTCTTTCCGTCTAAACGCGCATAGCTTTCTTTTTCCTTGAAGGCATCTTTTACATCTGCAACATCTTTAAGGTACACATGTGCACCACCTGTTGTACCAACGACCATGTTTTTGATTTGCTCAACGTCTTTAAATTCACCTTTAACAGATAATACTCTTCTCACACCATCTGTAGTTAATGTACCACCAGAGATAGTTAAGTTTTCATATTTAACTGCATTGGCAATATCATTCATCGATAATTGTACAGCTTGCATTTTGTACATATCTACATTGATCTGAATCTCACGATCAAGTGCACCTACCATTTCTACACGGGAAATTTCTTTCATTCCTTCGATGCGATCTTTGATTTCATCAGCAAACTTTTTCAGTTTGTTTAACTCGATATCGCCTGAAATATTAACGAACAAAATTGGAATTTCACTGAAGTTGATATCTGTTACTGCAGGCTCTTGGGGTAAATCGTTAGGTAAATCAGAACGCGCTTTATCAACTGCATCTTTTATTTTCTGCTTCGCTTCAGCAACATTTACATCTGTATTAAATTCTACTAATACGCTCGTAAAATCTTGCGTTGATGTGCTCTTTACTTTTTTAACTCCTGATACACCTTTTATTTGTTTCTCGATAGGTTTAGCAACCAGGTTCTCCATATCTGAAGGGGAAGTACCTGGATAAATCACACTCACGAAAACCTGTGGTAGAGTAATGTCAGGGAAATTTTCTTTTGGTAATGAATTGTAAGTAGCAATACCTGCCAACGTAATAATCACCGTTAAAATATAAATGGTGGTTTTATTATTAATGGCCCAGCTGCTTGGCTTAAATTCTTTAAATAAGTCTTTCATATTTTTCTAAGCCAGTAATTAATTTGTCGCGATCGATTGTCCATCTACAATATCTTGAAATCCTGTTGTGATGATTGGATCATTTTCATTCAGTCCTTCTGTAATTTCAATGGTTCCTTTATAATTTTTACCTGCCACTACATTGCGTTTTTTTGCAATATTATTTTCTGCAACAAACACATAGGTCCCTTCATCCGTTATTTGAACAACGTTTGCTGGTAGTACAAAGGTGGATGAATTGGTATAGTCGGCAATTTTAATTACTGCTACCATATTAGGGTGTAAGGATGCATTTCCTGGAAGGCTGATTTCAACATTGAAAGTTCTGTTTAACGGATCAATTACTTTTCCAACGTATGATAATTTAGCTTTGATAGTTTGATTTAAATCGGGGAAATTAATTTCTACTTCGTCACCCATTTTAACTTTTGAAATGTATGATTCAGCAATATCAGCTTTGATTTTTAGTTTGCTCATATTCACAACGCGGATGCCTGGCATTCCTGGAGCTGCCATCTGACCAACTTTTAAAAACACTTCATCAACTACTCCGTTAATAGGCGATTTTATTTTAGTCATTTCTATTTGCTGATAAAGTGTAGCTAGTTTTTTATCCAGTGATTCAATCGTATTCTTAGCTTGTAAATATTGAATCTCTGTCCCGATTTTTTGATCCCAAAGATTTTTTTGTTTTAGATAAACAGTGTTTGCAAATTCTCTTGCAGTTTTTAATTCATCTAACCCTTTCATGTAGGTTTCATTATCAATTTCAGCTAACACCTGACCTTTAGAAACGGATGAGCCAGCACTCACATTTATTCTTGTTACAGCTCCTGGCACCTGACTATTTACTGTTACATTTTCTTCGCCTTCAACCTTTGCTTGAACATCTATGTAATGTGAGAACGACGACTTTGTTATTTTAGTAATTCCAACTAATTGAGAATTCGTTACTTTTTTACCGCTCAACTTGGCGATATCTTTTTCTAGTGTAGAAATTTTCGATTTGATTTCTGACTCTTGCGTTTTTAACGAAGCTAATTCTGCTTTTTTGCTTGTTAAATCGTCGCTTGAACAAGCTGCGATTAAGGTGATAAGGGCAATATAAATTATGTTTTTCATTGATATTAGAATGTTATTGTTCCAGTTGATTTGTCTAAGTCGATTTTCGAAATAATAGTTTCGTATAGTGTGTTGAAGTAATTTGCGTCTGCTTCTTTCACGGAGCTTTCAGCATCAATTAATTCTAAGCTGGATCCAACTCCGCTGTCGTATTTTATTTTTGATACACGAGAAATTTCTTTTGCGAGATCTTGATTTTTCTTCACAATTTTAAGTGATGAAAGATTGTTTGAATACGTTGTCTTTGCATTTTCATAATCTAATGCAAATCCGTTTTTCATTAATGCCATGGCATTATCTACTTTTTGTAGCGTTAATTTCGATTGTGAAATTTGTGAATGACGTTGAAGTCCATCCCAGATAGGTACATTTAGTTTTAATCCTGCAATTACTGTTGGATACCATCTGTACGATGTATTAAAAATATTAAAGTCGTTTCTAGATGCATTCGTACTTGCTGATCCAAAAGCAACTAAGCTTGGTAAATATCCAGCTTTCATTCTTTTTAGATCTAATGCTTGCAACTGACGTTGAACATTTACTACACCAAATTCTGGACGCTTATTATAATCAACTGAATCAGGTAAAGATGTAACAACTAAAATGGATTCGTCTAGTTTATCCGTTAGGGTTAATGCCTTCCCGTTATCATATCCCATTTGGAATTTTAATA
>CANGJU010000154.1 GCA_947453935.1 Bacteroidota bacterium
ACAGATAATAATAGGTCTTTGTATTAGTGCATCAAACCAATTCAAATTATCAGTAGAATGTTTTTTACTTAAATTGGTTTTACTTTTATATCGTTTTCTTAATTGTTCAACTTCTTTGGCATTCTTTGAGTATTTTCTTAATCCTAATAATATAGAATCTGGTTTTAAAACTGACCCATGAGGATGCCAATATTTGATTCCATTAACTTCATAATACAACGAACTTAATAATGGGCTTTTTTTCTTTTCATTATCGTCCATATAATGATCTGAATAACGTCCTCGAATAATTTTATCATTAGATAAAAATTGTTCAACAACAATATCAAAATTTAGGTTAATAACATCACTAATACAATTCGAATTGAAAATCCTAAGAGGATAATTAGATTTATACTTATTTACTTTAAAATTAATTATTTTCCTAGATAAAGCTTTTAGTTGTCTGAGTTCTATTTTACTAGCAGAATTCGACTTTTGCTTTCTTGTTTCGGCAACTACAATTGATTCAAAATCTAAAATGTAATTTTGGGATAAGGAGACTTTTTTGCTCACACTTTTTAGCAATGTCTCCCAATCCGACAAAATATTCTTTTTCGCTCCGAAAGCTTGTTTATGGATTCCAGAACCGATAACTAAAACAAATTTCTTATCTGTTTTACCTTTTAATAATACGTGATTAAAATAATTTTCAAAATCCATTATACATTTGACTAGTTCTAAAATAAATTACCTAAAAAACTAATAAATTTTTAAGTTATTTTTTTGTCCATTCAATTGTACCTTTACCATACATAGTGTCATTATAATATAATCTATCAGATTTTACTCCAAATTTATAAGGCCAATCTTCTATCTTCAGTACATTCGCTTCTAAAGTCCATTTACCTCTATTTACCTCTGTGCATTTCATTGGAATTTCAGCGTTAGGATCAGCAGTTTGTAAATCAACACCTGACATGTCCGGCTTACATTCCGATTTTATATAAGTACCATCCGACTTAATTTCAATTCTACTACCCGATGAATATGCAATATTTTCATAGGTACCAACAATTGTTGGTTCGTCATTATTTTTAGAAGACTGCCCTGAATTACAACTACTAATTAATAAAACTGCAGTCAATACAGAAAACATAATTAAATTAGAAAATACTTTTTTCATGATTTATATTTTTAAAGTTCCTACTCATAAGGCTTTTCGGTTAACGCCCTCAAATCTCCATTTTGAGAATGGCCGTTTTTTTAAGTGGGTTCTGAACTCCACCTTTTTAGTATTTCAGTTTTTAAATTGCCACTATTTACTTACTATTTTTTCTTCTAGATTCCTCTAGTTTTTCCTCCCAGGATTCACGTTTCCTTTCTAATTCTTCAGCGATTTCATTTGAATTTTCATTCAACTCACGTTTAGCTCTATTTCTTCTATATGAGCTTTCGAAATTTTCCTGAATTCTAATAGATGTTCGAACTTGCCAAACTTTCCAAAACGTATCCCAAAATCCCATTAGCCATTATTTTTATGATATGCAGATAAAGTGTTTTCGACTTTAGAAACAAAATTTGCCACATCATTATTACCTACACTTTCTTTATCGAATTTAAAATCTCGATTTCCACCACTCATCATTATTCTAACTGCAGACATTAATGTAGGCTTTTTTGAATTGATAGATTGATAAGCAAAAAAGCCTACCAGAGCCAGTAATAATCCTGCTACAGTAACACCAAACACTTTAATTATTATTCCTTCTATTACAAATACGACTCCACCAACAAATAACAATAAAGGTCCATTTCTTTTTTTCTTAAACTCCGTAAGTGCTGAATTAAATTCTTCAACTAGATCTACTACACCAATACCATTTATTGATCGTAATGCAAACGTTTCATTTGATGTAGCTGTGTTAATATACAGTTTTTCATCAGTTAATTTAATAGACAATTGGTCCACACTAAGTTGAGAAAGTACATTTTCCATTTATTATATTTTTTTCCTACTCATAAGGCTTTTCGGTTGCGCCCTCAAAATTCCATTTTGAGCATGGCCGTTTTTTAAAGTGGGTACTGAACTCCACTGATAAATTATTAAGTTATCGAAATGGATATAATTAGTCAAAAAAATAGCGTGGGTTAGTTGCTATTACTTGCCTTGAAGGTTCGACCAAGAACCACGGAACAAAGTAAAGCAACGCCCACGCCTTGACGCGAGCGTTTTGCTTAACTTCCCTGTTCCTAATTAATTTGGTCGATTCTCAAGGCAGGATCTTTAGCAAACGCTAATATTTTTTTAGTATCTGATTATCTCATTTTCGTTGGATTGTTATTTATTAATTCAAATTTAGATGTTTTTTTATTATTTCCAAAAATCAATTCAATTTGTATATAAACCTAACTTACCTACCTTTCCTACACGAAATTCCAACCACCGGCTGATCTGCTATTATTACTTTCCAAAAATCAGACGGAAATTCTTCTTCGCCTTCTTTTGATAATTCCATTACGTGCCAATTGATATCAGTGAATCCTGATGACTTTAAAACACGATTATAGGTAGCTCTTTCTAAATGATAGTTCGTAACAGATACAAAGCTATCATCAGGCTGATAAAAGCGATAAATAATTTCAGCACCTTCCTTATAACTTTCGTTTTCACGCGTAAAACGATAAGGCATTAACGATTCAACTGTCCCTCTGTAATCAGGATTACTATTGATGGTAATAAATTTCCCACCTGGCTTTAAATGTTTGAATATTGAATCACACATTGCTTTTAACGATTGCTCATCATGCGCATAATTCAATAAATAACTAGCGCAAATAAAATCAAATTGTCTATCGAGCGAAAGTTCAGCTGCATCACTGCAAATGTATGTCAACGATAATGGCTTTGCTTTTTCTGCTTCTACTGCTAATGCAATCATACCTGCCGATAAATCAACACCCACAACACTGGATGCGCCTCTCAATTTAAACTGACGAGTGTAAAATCCATCTCCGCAAGCTAAATCTAAAACATCTTTTCCGTTTAAGTCGCCTATCAAATTAAAGTAAGTATGACCTTCAATATGTTTTCTCCATGGCATCAATTTAGAAGCCTGATATTCTTGTGCAATTGCATCGTATTCTGTTGCCATGTTAAATCTATTTTTTACTAATTAGTTTTAATTTTATTCATCAATAGTCGATATGTAATTGCAGCCAATGCAAATCCTACAAACCACGAATAATTGTAAACATGTATTAACCATTCAGGAAATAAATCATTATTTACAACGTGTATTGCAGCAAGAAACCCAGGAACATTCGGCAATACACCAATAACAAATGCTATAATGGCCTTGCTATTAAATCCATTGTCAAACTGATAAATACCATCATGACGATATAAGTCATCCACTATTAATTCTTTTTTACGGATAATAAAATAATCGACAATCATAATTCCACCAATTGGACCTAATAAACTTGAATATGCAATCAACCAAGTAAAAATATATCCCGAAGGATCTGCAATTAATTTCCATGGAAAAATTAAAAGTCCAATAATGCCTGTTATATAACCACCTTTTTTAAAATCAATTTTTGATGGTGATAAATTTGAAAAATCATTTGCAGGACTCACAATATTTGCAGCAATGTTTGTAGCTAAAGTAGACAATGCAATCGCAATCATAGCAATACTAATCATCCATTTGTTTTCAAAGTTGGAAGCTAAATCGATAGGATTCCAGATAACTTTTCCAAATATAATTGCAGTGGCTGATGTTACGATGACTCCGATAAATGCAAACAACGTCATTGATGGTGCAAGTCCTATTGCCTGCCCTATCACATGAGCTCTTTGATTCTTTGCGTAGCGCGTAAAATCAGGTATGTTTAATGAAAGTGTAGCCCAAAATCCTACCATACCTGTGAGTGCAGGAAAAAAGAATGCAAAAAATTCTGAGCTTGAATTAAACTTAGAAGGTTGTGATAAAATGGGACCTAATCCGTGTACATCTTTAATTGCCCAATACAACAGTGCTAAAGCTGAAAGTGGTAATACAAATGCTTTAAAGACCAATAGTTTTTTAATACTATCAACTCCTTTATGAACGATGAACATATTTAACATCCAGAAAAGTAAAAATGTAATTGCAGGTCCTGTTTCCAACATCCATGAT
>CANGJU010000155.1 GCA_947453935.1 Bacteroidota bacterium
ACCGATCAGACTTCTGCACACGACCCTTTGGTTGGTTATTTACCAGAAGGTTTATCGAATGAAGAAGCGAATGTGTTACGTGAGAAGGATCCGAAGCATTTAGTAGATTTAAGTTACGATGCAATGGCAGAGCACGTACAGTTGATGTTGGATTTACAAGAGATGGGTGCTATTACTTTTGACTATGGAAATAATTTAAGAGCGCGTGCGCAAGAACGAGGAATTAAAAATGCATTTGATTTCCCAGGCTTCGTACCTGCATATATTCGTCCGTTGTTTTGCGAAGGAAAAGGTCCTTTCCGTTGGGCCGCTTTATCGGGCGATCCAGAAGATATCCGTGTAACGGATGAGGCTATCCTAAATTTATTTCCTGATAATGTGGGCTTGCACCGTTGGATAAAAATGGCGCAAGAGCGTATTGCTTTTCAAGGATTGCCAGCTCGTATTTGCTGGATTGGTCAAGGCGACAGAGAGAAAGCAGGTTTGTTATTTAATGAATTAGTAAAAACAGGAAAAGTGAAAGCGCCGATTGTAATTGGTCGTGATCACTTAGATACTGGTTCTGTGGCTAGCCCTAACCGTGAGACAGAAGCAATGTTAGATGGTTCGGATGCAGTTGCTGACTGGCCAATTTTAAATGCGTTAATTAATACAGCAGGTGGTGCATCATGGGTGAGTTTACATCATGGTGGTGGCGTTGGAATGGGTTATTCGATTCACTCAGGAATGGTAATCGTTGCTGATGGTACGGATGATGCAGCAGTACGTTTGAAGCGTGTGTTACATAACGATCCGGGCATGGGAGTTATTCGCCACATGGATGCAGGTTATGATATTGCGCAAGACACTGCAAGAAAACATCGTTTAGATATTCGCGAGCGATTGAAATAAAATTTAGTAGATATTAAAAAAGCCTGTAGTATGCACTACAGGCTTTTTTATTGGATTGAAGTTTTATTATTTCACTTTGATGATGCGTGTAGAGAGTGTGATGTCATCATTTTTTACCTCTAAGAAATAAACTCCTTCGGGAAGATTGTTTGTTTCTAGTTGATAATCGCGACTGTTAAAATGCTCTACCATTTTTGTTTGAATAATTTGTCCGAGTGGATTCACAATATTAATCATCACTTTTTGTCCGTTGAATGTTGGACAATTTACATTGATTGTATTTTTAAATGGATTTGGAGCCACCGTTAACAAACTACTGTTCGACACATAGCCGATTCCGGTAGTGTTGATAGTTACGCATCCGTTAACGATAGTACGATTCGCTTCTTCGTAATCGGAGTTTACGGCTGCATAGAAATTATCGATGCAGACCAACGTTGATGTTGTAGACTGATAATAAATTCTAAACAATGGAACAGCGATAGTTTGTTTAGTTAAAGATACTTCATCGACTGCCAATGCCACTACTCTACCATTAGCTGGAACAAAGGCAATATAAGGGTTAAACAGCGGACTAATATTTTTAATTGAATCGATGATTAATCCAGAGATATGAAAATCGCAACCGAGTAATCGTCCATCGGGATTAGCAATGGCTACATCAATAAATTTATCTTGTGTGTTTACACTATCGATGCTGATATAAACAGTTTGAGTAACGTTCTTTAAGTTGTGAGGGAAATCGCAATGGGTATGTGTAATACTTGTTCCGTTGGGATGCGTATGCGTTCCTGCAGAATCGCGCACACAGCCGTTTAATTTTGCAGCATCGGTAACCGTTAACATATTATCACCATTTAAGTCGTTGCAAGGAGTTACATTAGCAAGGTTTACAATATCGTAGCAGTAGTTGACTAAGTCAATTGAATCACGATCAGCATCTATATCCCAATCGCCCGACAAGCGCGAACCATTACAATCGCCGATACAATCTTTCTTTGCTAATCCGAAGGTATCGCCTAAACAATCTACAATTGGAACGCAAGAAGGAGTGTTATTAAGTGTTGCGGTAATTGTTCCTGTAGCTCTTGAAATATCAAAGCACATATAAGCTACGTTATTCGTATAATCAGTTTCTACGTGTCCGAGTTTATCCGGAGAATGATCCCAATTTACTTTTACTACCAACGTATATTTTCCGTCGGGCACATCGGTAATATCTATCCACTGACAAGCAAGACCTGAGCTATACTCATCCGCACAACCTGCAGAGATTCCCATATTACCACAACCATATTTCGCAGTACCTGTGAAGCACATCAAATCAAGCACACAAAAACCATTTTTAAATCCGACTTGCATTTCATTTTGCAACGAATCATACAATTCATACTTCGCATATCCTGCATAATGCCAATGACCATGACAATTATCAAAAACAAATTGTGAGTTGCCTGATTGCGGTGGACCTATAAAATAATCCTGATCACCATTATTTAAAATGCGCGTTGAGAAATTTATAATGTCTCGCTGACCATATCCCGCGATACAACCTTCGCCAATTAAACAAACATCATTTCCATTAATTGAAGATACATAAAGTGAGTTGCGTAAAATATTTTGATCGACTACTAAATCGGGACCGTGATTACAATTTGGATCGCCAGGAAAAACACAGGTATTATTATTAATTGTTGCAAGCGGATTAAAATTACAAGCGGTAGAATCCATGCAACCTACAATTGGGCCCCCGAAGGTAATTTGCCAGGTAATATTAGAATCGAGGCAAGAAGAATCCCCACCCACACGAATATAATACGTTTGACCGGCTTGCAATCCTGCTGGCAAATATGATTGTATTCCACAGGCATCATCATTATAGTAAATCGTTCCATATTGCAGCGAATCCCATAATAAACCATTACAATGATCGTAGACCCACAAGCGTGTGTTGCAAGTATTAGTTGGAAAGCAGGCACTGATGTTAAACATCCCTGTTGAATCGGGAGTGAATTGATACCAAGTAGATGCACCTACGGAATTGTAAATTGTATCCTGATAAGCGGTAAACGCATCACTGCAATAAGATCCCGGAGGACAATTAACATACGAAGTTGATGAATACGTAAACTGTCCTCCACTATCTGCAACAGCACCATTTACTGATAATGTATAATTACCAACTCCATAGCTGCAACAAATTCCATCGCCGTAAGTATCCTGAATTACAAACTTAACGCATGTTCCTGTTGGAACACAAATAGAGTCTGAATAAAAAGTTGCTTGTGCCATTCCTGATTGACTGGAAAGCAAAATTGCTCCGGTATTACTATACAAGTTCCAACTGGTTTCCTGAGGATAATTATCGGTTAGCAGTTCCACTTTAATCTGGTCATATCCTGCAGGACATTGCGCTTTTAAAGCATTTGAAAAAATGGAAAACAATAAGATTAAAAGAAGCGGGCGTAGATAGTGGTTCATGGTTTTTAATTAAAGCTCAATATTAAGCAATTTTTATTTTGGATTGATGATTACAAAACCTCGATTTGTTAAAAACTATTTCTGAAAAAGGGTCGCTTTGCGCTGTAAAAACTTCGTTGTTCAGAAAGTGAAGACGTATATTTGTAGCGTATGTCAGAATATTTACAGGAATTAAACGAAGCGCAGTGTGATGCGGTGGTTCAGACAGATGGACCGGTGATGATTATTGCAGGTGCAGGATCAGGAAAAACAAGAGTATTAACATTTCGAATTGCGCATTTACTGAATAACGGAGTAGATGCTTTTCAAATATTAGCGTTAACGTTTACGAATAAAGCCGCTCGCGAAATGAAAGAGCGTATCAATAAAGTGGCGGGTGCTGAAGCAAAGAATTTGTGGATGGGAACTTTTCACTCGGTGTTTGCAAAAATTTTACGCATTGAAGCAGATAAAATCGGATTCCCAACCAACTTTACTATTTACGATAGCGACGATAGTAAAAGTTTAATGCGTGATATTTTGAAGGAGCAAAGTTTAGATGATAAAACTTATAAACCTTCGGTAGTTTTAAATCGTATTTCGAGCGCAAAAAATAATTTATATAACTGGCAGCAATACGCACATAACCCAGAAGTACTGAGTGAAGATAAAAGTACAGGTCGCCCGCTGACAGCAACGCTTTTTGAAATGTACAGCAAGCGATGCTTTAATGCTTCGGCGATGGACTTTGATGATATTTTATATTACACCTGGAAATTATTTCAAGAGCATCCGGATGTACTGTA
>CANGJU010000156.1 GCA_947453935.1 Bacteroidota bacterium
GAAGCGCAGTACTTAAGTGAATACTCGTTTTATGATCAGTTTACGCAAACATTTAACAGAAGAACTGAATATCATTTTGACAATATTGTTTTATTTTCTGTTTCGCCAGAAGGAACAATTGATTGGTGCAGAGTAATTAAAAAAGAGCAGGTTTCTATGGATGACTTCGGGATATTCTCATCGTTTGCATCGTACCTTAATAACGAAGAGATAGGGATTATCTATAATAAAGATTCTGGCAGAAACTTCGAGTTAATGCATGTGTTGATTACAAAAGATGGACAGTTAACGAGTAAAAGAATCAGCAAATCGAATATTGACGCGATTATTCCAAAATATAACAGGCAAACGGATGCCACTGAAATTTGTGCTCCGGTATTAATAAAACGACAATTATATCTGGCCAAAATCGAATTTGAATAAAATAGCTATTCATTAGGATTTTAAAGTGTTTTGTTTAAGTTAGTGACTTTCAATTTTAAACATCCTTAAATCATTAGCGTATTTACCCCTTAATTGATTCAGAAAATTAGATATATTGATTAAATTTGCGACCATGAGAAAAATAACATTTAACAATAAGCAAAGTCCTTTATTTGACGCATTACGCGAAAAAACAGATGCTTATTTCAAAACTCAAAACATTTCTGCAACAGGTAATTTTAAATTATTTAGCAAGACAATCATATTAACCACTGTTGCAATCACTACTTACTTACTTTTAGTATTGGGTGATTTACATTGGGGAATTCAACTAGCATTATGTGCTTTGTTGGGATTAACCTTTGCCAGCATCGGTTTTAACGTAATGCATGATGGTGCGCATGGCTCTTATTCAACCAACAAGCGTTTGAACGATATCATGTCGTATTCACTGAACATGATGGGATGTTCTAGTTTTATGTGGAAGATTAAACATAATATTGTTCACCACTCTTACACTAACATCGAAGGAGTTGATGACGATATCGCTATTGGTCCTTTAATGCGTGTTAATGAACATCAGAAAAAATACTGGATCCATCGTTTTCAGCATATTTACTGGATTGTTTTATACGGTTTGACATATTTCATCTGGATATTTGGCAACGACTTCAAAAAATATTTCACTGGTAAAATTGGTCCTACTCCAATTCGTAAAATGAAATTGTCGGAACACTTTGGCTTCTGGATTACCAAGATTATTTATGTTTCGTTATTAGTGGTATTACCAGCTTATAAGCACGGATTTATTGATGCCCTTATTGGATATGGCGTTGTATTGTTTGTTACAGGATTGGTGATTGCAGTTGTATTCCAATTAGCGCATGTGGTAGAAGATACTCACTTCCCATCTCCCGATCCATCTACTCAAAAAATTGAAAATGAGTGGGCGTTGCATCAAATTAACACAACAGCAAATTTTGCTACACACAATAAAGTAATCAGCTGGTTTATGGGCGGATTAAACTTCCAGGTGGAGCATCATTTATTCCCTAAGATTAGTCACATTCACTATCCTGAAATCAGTAAAATTGTAAGAGACACCTGCAAAGAATTTAACGTGAAGTATATTGAGTACCCAACGTTCTTTAGTGCTGTGGGTGCACACTTACGTCATTTAAGAGAATTAGGAAGAGCTTAATTAGTTTTTGCGATTCATTAAAGAATCGGCAAGGTCTTTCAGTGGCTGTTTACTCGCTTCTGGAATAGGAATAGCTTCAAGGTGTAGCAATGCTTCATTATAAAGTTGTTGCATCTTTTCTTCTGCAATCATGCGTACATTGAGCTTATCATAAATAGAAGTTACAGCATTCACTTTATTATCTGATTTATCAGTGCTGGAAATCCATTGCAACAATTCAGACTTTAAATCACCTTGCGCCTTTTCTAAAGCAGTAATTAAGAGATATGTTTTCTTGTTAGCAAGAATATCGCCACCCACTTGTTTACCAAAATGGTCGGCATCTCCATAGACATCTAAAATATCATCTTGCAATTGAAAAGCAATTCCGAGGTTTACCCCAAAGTCGTATAAATGATTAGCATCTGAAATATTGGCCTCAGCTACAAGTGCTCCCATTTTTAGTGAGGCACCTAAAAGAACTGCGGTCTTTAAGCGAATCATATCGATGTATTGATCAATAGTCACATTTTCCATCGACTCAAAATCCATATCGTACTGTTGACCTTCGCATACTTCGAGTGCTGTTTTAGTAAAGACACTCATTACCTCTTTAACAGAATTTGATGGAGCATTCATTACTAACTGGCAAGCCTCTACGAACATTGCATCACCTGCTAGAATGGCTATATTTGAATTCCACTTTTCGTGAACGGTTGGCTTCGATCGACGAAGTGGAGCATTGTCCATTATATCATCGTGGAGCAAGGTAAAATTATGAAACACCTCTACGCCTAAAGCCGGGGGAATAGCAGCCTTCACCTCTCCATTAAAGGCATCGCAAGCCATGAGAGTAAGAATAGGACGCATTCGTTTTCCACCAAGTGAAAGCATATACCTTACAGGGTCATAAAGACCTGAAGGTTGTTGCGGAAATTGGAGGTTATTTACAGACTGATGGATTAACTCAGAAAGTTCAGTAAGAGATTTCATTTATGCAGTTACAAATTGTCGGGCTTCAATTAACTTTCGAATACCTTCATCGAGTGTTGTCATTTTTCTGTTTAACAACTGACGAGCAACTGTGATATCTGGACATCTTCTGGTCATATCTCCTTCTTTTAATGCAGGCAGGAAAATGATTTGAGATTTAGAACCTGAAATTTCAATGATGCGTTTTGCAAGATCAAGAATTGTGATTTCATAATCACTTCCAATATTTACAACATCATTAACTATCTTATCATTATAAAAAGCACTTAGACAAGCGTCGATATTATCATCGATGTAGCAAAAAGTTCTTGTTTGACTTCCATCTCCATAGATAGTGATATCTTCATTATTGAGTGCTGCTGATAAAAATTTTGACATTACAAAATCTTCGCTTTGCTTAGGCCCATAGGTATTGAAGAAACGAAAAATTGAAAACTCTAATCCGAACTCCTGAAAGTAAGAACGCAGATAAGCTTCACCAACATTTTTCACAATCGCATATGGCAATCGCGAATTTAACGGAGTTGTATGTTCATTTTGAGGAAACTCTACTGGTTCACCATATACTTCGGAACTTGAAGAATAATAAACACGCTTTACACCAGTATTTTTACTAAGCGAAAGGATATTACGAATTCCATTTAAATCGTTTAATACCATTACTGGATTAGCGATGGTACGTTTAACACCCACCACTGCTGCATAATGAAACACATAGTCGAAACGGAAAGCATGAAATATTGACGAAATTTCTGTTAAGTCGTTTACGTCTGCTTTGATAAAGCGAACATTATTATAGATGGAAACTGGCAACTTGTGCTCTGAGCCCGTTAATAAATTATCGACTATAACAACAGAATTCTCGGGATTG
Source organism: Bacteroidota bacterium (assembly GCA_947453935.1). Classification (GTDB taxonomy): domain Bacteria; phylum Bacteroidota; class Bacteroidia; order AKYH767-A; family OLB10; genus CAINEC01. The sequence goes on from CANGJU010000156.1 coordinate 3,468, forward strand.
TCTGCCAATTTTTGTGCTAAGCAACTGGCAACAAATCCTGCTCCTCCGGTAACTAATATTCTTCTCTGCATACTTTTTTCGCTTTTCAACTAAATGCAATCTGCTGGAATGGGAATCTTATCGCAAATTACAAAATTCAATTAAATTCTACATCAAATTTAGCAAATATTTGCCATAACCACTTTTTACTAATGGCTCCGCAATTTTATTTAGCTGATTCTTATCGATATAACCCATTCTGAATGCAATCTCCTCAATACAACCTATTTTAAGCCCTTGACGTTCTTCAATAACCTGAACGAACTGACCTGCCTGCATTAAGGATGTGAACGTACCTGTATCCAACCAAGCTGTGCCTTTGTCCAAGATACCCACTTTTAAATGACCCGCTTCCAAATAGGCTTTATTTACATCTGTAATTTCATATTCTCCTCGAGGTGAAGGCTTCAATTTTTTTGCAATTTGAATGACTTCATTATCATAAAAGTATAACCCTGGCACAGCGTAATTCGATTTTGGATGAGCTGGTTTTTCCTCGATACTGATAGCATTATTATCTTGATCGAACTCTACTACGCCGTATCGCTCAGGATCGGAAACGTGGTAAGCGAATACAACACCTCCGTCGGGATTGCTATTACTATGTAACAACTGTTGAAGTCCAGTTCCA
>CANGJU010000157.1 GCA_947453935.1 Bacteroidota bacterium
ATTAAAACCACTATACGAAGAACTTTTTAAGCAAAACTAATTTTAATTAATCACAATGAATAAAGGCTACCACCTGAAGGGATTTATAATAGTGTTGATTTACTTTTTTGTAGCTGGATTTTTAGTGATGCTGCTATGGAATTGGTTGCTTCCCTCCATTATCGGGGTAAGAGTGATAACCTTTTGGGAGGCCTGCGGATTAATTTTATTGACGAACTTTTTATTTAACAAAACCTTTTTGCGCAAATTAATTTCGAGAAAGAAATGTGAAGATGGCAGATGGTCGTTGTTATGTGATGATAATAAAGAAAAACTAAATGAGATGTGGGAAAAGCGTTGTGAGGAATTAGAAAAAGCTAAAAAAAAGCAATAAAAAAAAGACCTCTTATGAGGTCTTTTTTTTTATTTATTACTTCGCGTCAGTTGTTGGATTTTTCTTTTGTTCTTTAATATCTGCTTTGATTTCCTTTCGCTCGTTTTGTACTTCTTTAAATTGCTTCATCTGCTCAGGAGTGAAGATGTTGCTTAGCGATTTTTCATAAGAATCTCTTTGCTTGCGCATCTGTTCTTTAATAGATTCCATTTCTTTTTCTTGATCGACAAATAAAACTTCAAGTTCTTTAACTTGCTTGTCATTTAAATTTAATTTTTGCTTTAACATTGCGGCACGCTTTGTTGCTCTTTCTTCAGGAGTAACTTCTTTGCGTTTCATCTCTTGAGCGGATGCTGTTGTGATAGCTGTTACGAAGAACAGGCAAATCACTAAAAGTTGTTTTTTCATTCCTTTTGTTTTTTGATGTTGAATTAATTTAGTTGATTTCTTATTTAATAACTTGTGTTTATTCTTTTACTTTTTTAATTAGATATAATCCATCTCTAATTGGTAATAATATCTTTTCTATTCTGTTATCAGCGCTCACCTTTTCATTAAATGCAACCAAATGTTTGGTGTCGCGATCCCAGTCTTTTTCTTCTTTAATAACATTTCCGCTCCATAGTACATTGTCCGCTAAAATATATCCTCCAACTCGAAGTTTATCAAAGATAATATCATAATATCTTGAGTAAGCTTCTTTATTTGCGTCAATAAAAACCAAGTCGAATTTTTCATTCAAGGTTGGGATTATTTTTTCTGCATCTCCTGTAAGTACTTCGCACGAAGCTAAAACATTTGCTTTGGATAAATATTGTTCTACCATTTCTTTTAACTCGTCATTAACGTCAATGGTAATAAGTTTTCCATTCGGTTTTAATCCTCGTGCAAGACAAATAGCAGAGTATCCAGTGTATGTTCCTATCTCTAAAATACGTTCAGGCTGGAGCATTGAACTTATAAAAGTTAAAAGCTGTCCTTGTAAATGCCCTGAAAGCATTCTTGGCGATAGTACTTTTGCATGTGTTTCACGGTTCAGTGATTTTAGGATATCATCCTCAGCTGTTGAGTGCGATTCACAATAAGCTAGCAACTCCTCACCGATAAATTCCATTTTAAAATTCTTTTAAATAATGATGTCTCTAAAATAGGTAGTTAAAGTTTTTATTTATCGTGGTTTTCTAATATTCTATTAACAGCATACTTAATTGGCTAATTTTAAACGAATAAAATATTCGCTAATATGAGTGGAGTTACCTCTTTGGTTCTTATTTTCGTATCATATCTATTGGTTTATGAATATTATTCTTTTTGATGATCAGTTTGCAGGTGATTTACTGCCTTTTACTTTTACCCGTCCTGTTTCTGAATTGCGGGTGGGTATCTTATCAATACGTGAAAAGTGGAAAAATTACTTTGTACAAGAAAATGTAGTTTTTAGCTATTTGACAAAAGAATATCTTCAAGATAAATTTCCATGTAATTCAAGTCATGATAACTATTTTGTGAATGGAGCTTTACTTCCATCATCAGAATTTGTTACTGCTATTACCAATCTCGAAATTGGTAAAGGATTAATTGCAGGAAATAAAATTATTGCAGTGCGCTCTGACAACTTTAATGTTAATGATTATTCTTCTGTTGAGTTTGATGATTTTCATGGTCAAGCTGATTTTATCAATTTCCCTTGGGAAATCTTTTCAAAAAATGATCAGGAAATTAAAGCCGATTTTAAACTTCTAACATCGAACAGAAAAGGTCAGATTCCTTCTTCAACTAATCAGTTGATTGGAGCTGAAAATATTTTTATTGAAGAAGGAGCTAAGGTAGAATGCTCAATTATTAATGCTAGTACTGGTCCTGTGTATATTGGCAGAAATGCAGAGGTAATGGAAGGTTGTATTATACGTGGACCATTTGCATTAAATGAAAGCGCAGTGCTTAAAATGGGAGCTAAAATTTATGGAGCTACCACCATCGGACCAGGTTGTAAAGTTGGCGGTGAGGTTAGTAATTCTGTATTTATTGCAAATGCAAATAAGGCGCACGACGGATTTTTAGGTAACAGTGTGATTGGGGAGTGGTGTAACCTTGGCGCAGATACGAACACATCTAATCTGAAAAATAATTATTCGAATGTAAAAGTGTGGAGTTATAATCAGCGTAAAATGATAGATACAGGATTGTTGTTTTGCGGACTGATGATGGGCGACCATTCAAAATGTGGAATTAATACGATGTTTAATACAGGGACGGTAGTTGGTGTCTCTGCAAATATTTTCGGCGCCGGATTTCCAGAAAAGTTTATTCCTTCATTTACATGGGGTGGCACAGCGAACTCTGAAAAGTTTTTACTTGATAAAGCAATTGCTCTTGCTGCTACTGTTATGAAACGAAGAGGAATCACTATGTCTGCTGCCGATGAAAAAATACTATCGGAAGTTTTTTTAAATGAGTTGAAGCCAATTTCAGAGTAAAGTTCAGTGGCATATCAATTGCCTAGGGCGCGCGCCCGAAAAAAATCGCGCAATCAATCAATTATTAATGTCAATTTGTCACAATTAGTTTATGCATTCAGAAAATAATTTCAATAGTCTGCCTATATCTGCCATAGGAATCAACGATGATGAGCCGGAATTAATTCCGTTACTCACGAATGAAGACGAAGAGCAGATGAATAATGAAAAGGTGCCTGAGACCCTTTCATTGTTGCCGTTACGTAATACCGTATTATTTCCAGGAGTAGTTATTCCAATCACAGTAGGTCGTGATAAATCAATTAAGCTTATCAAAGATGCTTATGCTTCCGATAGAATTATCGGAGTAGTGGCGCAGAAAGATGTAAGTGTGGAGGATCCTAAACTGGATGATTTAAAATCAATCGGGACAGTTGCACAAATTCTAAGAATGTTGCGCATGCCTGACGGAAATACAACAGTCATCATTCAGGGTAAGCGTCGTTTTAGAGTAAAAGAATTAGTGCAAGATGATCCTTATTTAAAAGCAGTGGTTGAGCCTTTTTCTGATTCAGCCAAGGTGGAAAAAGATCAGGAGTTCAGCGCTATCGTAGATTCTTTAAAGGACATCTCGATGCAAATCATTCAGCAGTCGCCAAACATTCCTACCGAAGCATCCTTTGCTTTACGCAATATCGAAAGTCCTTCTTTCTTGATCAACTTTATTTCATCCAACATGAATGCGGATGTAGATAAAAAGCAAAGTCTTTTAGAGATGAACGACTTGAAGGAAAGAGCAACACGCGTATTAGAGCATCTTACTAAGGAGCTTCAAATGCTGGAATTGAAAAATCAAATTCAGAGTAAAGTAAAAACCGATTTAGATAAGCAGCAACGAGAGTACTTTTTGAATCAGCAGTTAAAAACAATTCAAGAAGAGTTAGGTGGTAATACACCTGATAAAGAGATGGAGGAAATGCGTGAACGCGCAAAGAGTAAGAAGTGGGGAAAGTCGGTGCAGGAAGTTTTTGATAAGGAGATGGATCGTTTAGGAAGAATCAATCCTGCAGCCGCCGAATATTCTGTAACGATGAATTATCTTGATTTACTGTTAGAGCTTCCATGGGAGGATATGACAGAAGATAATTACGACTTAAAGCGTGCGCAGAAAATTTTAAATAAAGATCATTTCGGTTTAGAAAAAGTAAAGACGCGTATTCTCGAATATCTCGCAGTAATCAAACTGAAGAAAGATATGAAGTCGCCGATAATGTGTTTAGTAGGACCTCCAGGAGTTGGTAAAAC
>CANGJU010000158.1 GCA_947453935.1 Bacteroidota bacterium
ACTAAGTTATTGCGTGTTGTGAAAAATGTAGAGACAATATTAGCCATCGAGTTAATGAATGCGGTGCAAGGATTAGAGTTTCGTCGCCCAACAAAAACTTCTGATAAATTAGAAACGCTAATTAGTGAATACAGAAAAGTAGTTTCGTTTGTAGAGAAAGATCGTTTGATGTATCCTGATATCCATAAATCAGTTGAGTTTATTAATACCTATCCATTTGAAAAAATCATCGATTAATATGAAAAATAAAATTATTCTATTCGCCGCTGCATGCTTATCATTGAATGTAGCTATTGCGCAAAACGTACATCACGATCAATTGCAAGTGCGTGAATACAAGCCAGGCTTTTATGATAAAGACATCATGAAAGGCATCGAGCAATTTGAATCATCAAAAAAAGAAGCGCAGCGTAAGCCAAGTTATAAGATTGATGTAACGAAGATTGGTTACTATCCAAAGTCGGTAGATGAATTTACTACCTGGTGGAAAAATAATCCGATTTCACAGGGAAATACTGGAACCTGCTGGTCGTTTTCAAGTACCTCTTATTTCGAAACAGAAGTATATCGCTTAACTAAAAAGCAAGTAAAGATTTCTGAAATCTATACTGCTTACTGGGAATATGTAGAGAAAGCAAAACGCTTTGTGACTGAAAGAGGAAATAGTAATTTCGATGAAGGTTCAGAAGGAAATGCAGTAACGAGAATTTATAAAACATACGGTGCAGTTCCGTTAGATAGTTATACTGGATTATTACCAGGACAAACTTATCATAACCATGCGCCGATGGTAGATGAGATGAAAGCATACTTGCAAGGAGTAAAAGCTGCGAATGCATGGAACGAAGATGAAGTCATTGCAACGATTAAAAGCATCATGCATCATTATATTGGTGTGCCTCCAACGAAAGTAAAAGTAGAAGGTAAAGAAATGACACCGATGCAATACTTAAATGATTATTGCAAGCTAAACATGAATGATTATGTGGACATCACTTCATTAGGAAACAAACCTTATTGGAAAAAAGTAGAATACGAAGTACCAGACAACTGGTGGCATGATAGCTCATATTACAACGTTCCTTTGAATGATTACATGACGATTGTTCGTAATACGATGCGTAAAGGATTCACAGTGTTGATTGGCGGTGATGTTTCTGAAACAGGATTTGATGCATGGAGTCAGGTGGCAATGATACCTACGTATGATATTCCATCTGAGTACATTGATGACAATGCGCGTATCATGCGTTTCATGAATGGTAGCACAACAGATGATCACGGTATGCACATGGTTGGGTATTTAGAGAAAGATGGCAAAGACTGGTATTTGATAAAAGACTCTGGTGCAGGATCACGAAATTGCGGTAGAGAGAGTAAAAACTTCGGGTACTATTTTATGCACGAAGATTATGTCAAGTTAAAAATCATGGACATCATGGTACATAAAGATATGGTGCAAGACATCTTGAAGAAATTCTAAAAATGATTAAGGGGTGAATGAAAGTTCGCCCCTTTTTTTATGAATAAAAAGTAATTTTAATTCTTAAAAATAAATAGAAGTAAACAAGCTTTACGTAATATTGTTGTGACAAAATTCGATTTCGATATTCATTGAAATCATTTTAGCAATAACCCACATGATCAAAAAACTCATTTATTCCATTCTTAAAAAAGTTATGAAATCAACCGTATTAAAAAATAGCCAGGACGTAAATCCTGCAAGTAGTATTTACGAAATTGAAGTGAAAGATATTGCAGGCAATACAACAACGCTTGAAAAATACAAGGGCAAGAAAATGTTACTCGTGAATGTAGCATCTGCATGTGGCTATACTCCGCAGTACAAAGAGTTGCAAGCGTTTTATGAAGCGAACAAAGAGCATTGGGTAGTACTAGGATTTCCATGTAACGATTACGGTGCGCAAGAACAGGGGAGCGAAAGTGAAATACAACAATTCTGCGAAGTGAATTTCGGAGTAACGTTTCCGATGTTTAGCAAAGTGAATATCAAATCAAGTCCTATACATCCTATTTACGACTGGCTCACCAACCCTTTATCAAACGGCTGGAACAGTCAGGTGCCTGATTGGAATTTTTGTAAATTTGTTATCGACGAGCAGGGTAGGTTAGAAGGGTTTTATAGCTCGGCGATTAATCCGAATGAATTAGTAAAATAGATTTATGAAAGTTGTATGTAACATCATTGGCGTTATTGCAGGACTGATGATTGGACTTTTATAAATATCAAAAATGCAATTGACTGAAAAATTTAAATAAACAAATTGATTCTTTAAGCAATTTAAATTCGAGTTTAATGAGACGACTTACATAAAAGCGAAAAATATCAAATCAACTTAAATCGTTACATTAAAAATTTAAAGAAGATTTTGTGAATACAGCAAATAAAGGTTAGCAATCGCTTATGAGGTCAAAAGGCATGAATAGATATAATTAATATTTTAGTGCTGTGTCGCGCGGATTACTGACGAGAGTTGTTGCCTTAAAAGATAGTCGCGTAATAGGCAGTGTAGAATTTAGAAATTAATAAATAGACAGATAATATGCTCTTTACTTCAATAAGCTTTGCAATATTTTTGCCGATTGTTTTCATTCTTTACTGGTTTGCAACAAAAGGAAATTTTAGGCTTCAAAATATATTGCTGCTTGTTTCGAGTTACTTTTTTTACGCTTGTTGGGATTGGCGATTTATGTTTTTGCTTATTTTCTCGACATTATTAGACTATTATACAGGTATTAAAATCCATGACGCGACTAATCGGAGATTGAAAATGTTTTGGTTATGGCTTAGCATTGTTGTCAACTTGGGTTTTCTTGGAGTTTTTAAATACTACAATTTTTTTGCTGCTTCATTTGCGGAAGGACTATCTCTTCTAGGTTTTAAGTTAAATCCAAGTTCTTTAAAATTGATATTACCTGTTGGTATATCTTTTTATACTTTTCATGGGTTGTCGTATGTTCTTGATCTATATAAAGGCCGAATAAAACCTGAGAGAAATTTTGTCGACTATTCTGTTTTTGTCAGCTTTTTTCCACTGCTGGTAGCTGGGCCAATAGAAAGAGCAACACATCTCTTGCCTCAAATTGTTAAAAAAAGGGAGTTCGATTATTCAAAAGCGGTGGACGGGTTGAGGCAAATATTGTGGGGTTTGTTTAAGAAAATTGTCATTGCTGACAATTGCGCAGAATATGCAAATATTATTTTCAATAATTCTGCTAACTATTCTGGAAGCACACTTCTTTTGGGTGCATTGTTTTTTACCTTTCAAATATATTGTGACTTTTCAGGATACTCTGATATTGCATTAGGTATTGCCCGACTATTTGGGATGGAGCTTTTAAGAAACTTTGCTTTTCCTTATTTCTCGCGAGATATTGCCGAATTTTGGAGACGTTGGCATATTTCGCTTTCTTCATGGTTTAAAGACTATCTCTATTTTCCATTGGGTGGTAGTAAAGGGGGAATGCTGTTAAAGATTCGAAATACCTTTATCATTTTCATTGTAAGTGGTTTTTGGCACGGTGCGAATTGGACTTTTATTGTGTGGGGCTTACTTAATGCTTTATATATAATGCCTTCAATTATTTTTAATACGAATAGAGCTCATCTCGATATCGTTGCGAAAGGTAGATATCTGCCAACATTAAGGGAGTTTTTATCTATGGGGTTAACTTTTAGTTTGACAGTATTTGCTTGGATTTTCTTTCGTGCAATTGATGTTACTCATGCTGTAAATTATATTTCTGAAATATTTTCTAGTTCATTGTTTACAATTCCTTATTTTGTTGGTATCGGTTTAACACCTCCAATAATCTTGACTATTATCTTATTCTTAATTGTTGAATGGATTGGGAGAGAAGAACAATACGCAATTGCACAATTAGGAATAAAATGGTACAGACCCATACGATGGGCCATGTATTACGCAATAATTTTCGCAATTTACAATTTAGGAGGTTCAGAACAACAATTTATTTATTTCCAATTTTAAGTTATGAAACAGTTTATTACGCGACTAACCTATTTCTCATTAATAGCCATTGTTCCGTTGATAGTTATATTTTCAATTTACTGC
>CANGJU010000159.1 GCA_947453935.1 Bacteroidota bacterium
GTTGATATCTGTGATAAAATTTATGATGGTGATGGAGTCACATCAAACTATAATTCAAAATTGAATTATGAAAACACCCTGGCATTTAAAGATTTTAAGCTTTCTACTAATCCGCTTGAATACGAGTTCTCTGATATTGATATGACCAACTTCCGAAAGATTCCTCGTAATGAAGATGTGTTTACCATATTTGAATTTTCTGCTAAATGGGATGTTGTTCCAAGTATGCTTTGTCAGAATCATGAGCAAGTAATAAAAGGGTTTATGGGACAAACAACTTCATTCAACAAAAACCTTGTTAAATCAAATGTGTTAATCATGGGAGAGAATAAAGCAGCGAATGAAGCTCGTTATATTCATGGAGAATTTGGTAAAGGTACATGGACATTTTACGGGGGACATGATCCGGAAGATTATCAGCATATGGTGGGCGACCCGCAAACGGATTTAGCATTACATCCTAACTCGCCTGGCTACCGATTAATCTTGAATAATGTTCTTTTTCCTGCTGCTAAGAAAAGAAAGCAGAAGACGTAATCTTGTTGATATTTTGTAATGATTATCCTTTTTTCATCTTTTTCTTAAGCATAAAACCAATTAGATTTGCAATTGAAATATTATTCTATGAAAAAAGTTACCATTTTATTTGCAGTGGCTGTCTATTTTATGACAGGATGTGTTACTAAGAAAAAATTCAATGCACAAGTATCAAAATATGATTCATTAAAAACCAGTTTCGATAAAGTTGATTTGATGTTGAGCGATTGTGCTGAGGACACTAAGAAGAAACAATCACGCATAAAAGAGTTAGAAGACGAACTTGCCTCTGCTAAAAAGAGTAGTTCTGTGATGTTACAACAATTAAGCGATATGTCAGTAATTAGTGCATCGCAGGCGGAGAGTATCAAAAAGTCATTAGAAAATATCAATGCTAAAGAAGGATATATTCGTAATCTTCAAACTGAATTATCTCGTAAAGACTCTCTAAATATGGCGCTTGTTCTTAATCTGAAAGGTGCTTTAAAAGATGTAAATGACGATGATATTAATATTAATGTGGAAGGAAGCGCAGTGTTTATTTCAATTTCTGATAAGATGTTATTCAAGAGTGGTAGTTATGAAATTACTCCACGTGCAAAAGAAGTGTTAGGTAAAGTTGCAGATGTGATAAAGGCTCAGCCAGATGTGCAATTTATGGTTGAAGGTCATACAGATAATAAGTCAATTGCTACAACTGCTATTCGTGATAACTGGGATTTAAGTGTGATGCGTTCAGCTTCTGTTGTACGTACACTACAAAAGCAATATGGAGTTGATCCTTCACGTATGATCGCAGCTGGTCGTAGTGAGTACGTTCCAGTAGCAAGTAATGATACGCCAGAAGGACGTTCGACTAACAGACGTACACGAATTGTGATTCTACCTCAGTTAGATCAGTTTTTCAAATTGATGGAGCCCAAACCTTAATAACTCTCAATAGTGAACTTATCTCCCGGAAAGAAAATTTATTTCATTAGCGATTTTCATTTAGGTGTTCCTAACGATGCGGATAGCCGTAAACGGGAAGATAAAATTGTTGCTTGGTTAAATTCAATTGCTAAGGATGTTCAGATTTTATATTTGATGGGAGATGTATTCGACTATTGGTTCGAATATAAAGAAGTTGTACCAAGAGGTTATGTTCGCTTGTTGGGAAAGCTGGCGGAGTTAAGTGATGCAGGAGTAGAAATGCATTATTTTACAGGCAACCACGATATGTGGGTGTTTGATTATTTGCCGAAAGAAATAGGGCTTCATATCCATCGAAATCCAATACAAAAAGAGTATAATGGAAAGAAATTTTTCCTCGGTCATGGGGATGGTTTAGGTCCTGGTGATTTCGGATATAAATTCATCAAGAAAGTATTTGCCAATAAATTAGCTCAGTGGCTCTTTGCTCGTGTGCATCCAAATACAGGTATAGGATTGATGAAATTCTTTTCTCGTCGTAGTAGAATAGCAACAGGGACATCAGATGATGTTTATTTAGGCGATGATAAAGAATGGCTGATGGTTTTTTGTCGTGAGGTATTACAAAAAGAGCATTACGACTATTTTATTTTTGGTCACCGACATATGCCATTAGACAAGCAATTGAATGACCAATCACGCTATATTAACTTAGGAGAATGGATACATCATTTTACCTATGCTGTTTTTGATGGTCAGGAATTGCTGCTGAAAAAATTCAACTAGTAATTTTAATTTATGGAAAAACGACTTCGAAATATATTGTTGTTTGTTTTTCCATTTATGTTGATGGTGGTAGTAAATCATTTTATCAAACTAGAATCTGATCCCATCCCGAATGATGGCAAGTTGAATACAACAGAACCATTACCTGATAAATGTTCATGGGCTTGTCATAACAACACAATCTATTGCATCGAACATCATGTAAAGATGAATCAATTGCTTTTAAACTTAACTATACCATTTTATTTTTTAGAAATTGCACTTCTAAAGGTGGTTGGCAATTATTCTGTTGCGAATATTCTTATTCTTGTAACATTGATTCCAATTTATATTTGGTATTTTTTAGTTAGAATAATTGATACACTTCAAGAGTTAAAGAAGGTGAAGAAATGATTTTTAAGATAATTACTTTCATTTATAATTACTGCACCGACTTCGTAATTAATTTGGCAAATTATACGAAGCTTTCCTATTACGAAATCAATTTTATTCTTTTTTGTGTTTTTTATCATTCACTTATAATTGTTTTGCCTTTGCTATTATTTTTCCTGAAAAGAAAGTTGAGGAAAAATGCCTAATAACTTTTATCTTAAAGTTATTGGTTTGCAATTCAGGCTTCTAAGGATTTTTCATACTTTTATTAATTAAATTATCAGAATATTGATTTAATATGAAGAAGTCCGTTGTTTTACTATCATTCTTTTTAGTTTGCAGTGTTGCATGTTTTTCGCAGTCATCTCCCCACAAAGATTTAGTTAAAAGAATATTATCCAATAAAAATCTTTCATTCCGACAATTCAATGATTCACTTTCTGTAAGTGATTATTATGCGAGCTCAAAATCACTTACAAGTGAAGAATTTATAATAATTAATGAATTGGTCAATAAGCGTTATGGTGGACTTAAAGACGACAGTACTTTATATTTAATGAGTCTTTTTAAAGTTACTTCATATTTATTAACAAAGGAGTCTGGTAAGGCAATGCTGGCTGCTTCGGAATATTATAATTACACAAAAAAAATCAATAGTTATAATCGGAAGCTTGATGCGTTACGTCTTTTTACTTATATCTATTCTAACGTTGGAATGATTAAAGAAGTTATAAATTATTCCCGGTACATATATAATATTCAACTAGAAACTGCAAAATCAAAAACGGATACTATTTTTGCTGCCGGAGAATATGCCTGGCCATTATCGCAAGGATATTTTATAAAAGATACAGTATCGATGGATTCTGCAATAGTTTTGTTGCAAAATGTAATTAATTTCTGTAGGCTTAATCCATCGGAAGCATCTAAGATGGGCATTGCAGACAAATACAAAATTTATTTAATGACATTGGCCCGTCAAAAGCGATACAACGATATCATTCAAGTTGCAAAAGCAAACTTGACGATGCCTGAATATTGTGTTCTTAATTATGTGTATGCACGATTAGGAGTCGCATATACTTATTTGAATAATCATGATAGCGCTTTTTATTATTTAAACAAACCAGAGATTTATACTGATGTACCAAGAACTACAACAACATTGCATCCAACTAAAAACCGATATATCGAATATTATGAATTTCGTGATTTAGTTAAAGCACATCTTTTTTTTAAGGAATATAATGAAGCAGTTTCGTTATGTGAAATGGCTACAATTTCACCATACAAAATTCAAAATCCAGATTATTTCAATTTAGCATTAGAGCTAGCAGCTGAATCCTATTTAAAGGCGGGAATGTTTCAAAAGGCTGCTGAGACGTATTCTAAAGTAAAGCAAATTTCAGATAGTTTAAATATTTCATCACAGGATTTATTAAACCAAACTATTCAAACGAGTACGCAAATTCAAATCAAAGCAAC
>CANGJU010000160.1 GCA_947453935.1 Bacteroidota bacterium
TAAATCATTCGTATTTTCTGCTCTGTGTAAGGTGCAAAGTACAAAGTCGTGTAAGTCTAACGATTTAAAAACAGTCGAACGCGCCTCTGAATTTTCAGCATAATACATCGCCGCATCCTGCATCACGTCTCCTGATAAAATCAATTTATTAGTAAAAGGATATCCTTCTTTTGTTAGATTATCAATGGCCGTTTGCGTAGGGCAGAAGAGCAACGATGAAAGTCGATCGGTTAAAATACGATTTTGTTCTTCTGGCATTGCCATATTAAACGAACGTAATCCAGCTTCTACATGCGCAACTGGAATCAGTAATTTAGACGCTGCTAATGAACCCGCCAATGTACTATTCGTATCACCATATACTAAAACGTAATCAGGCTTTTCCTGCAACAGAACTTTTTCAATTCCTTCTAGCATCTGACCTGTCATAGCTCCATGACCTAAACCATGAATACCTAAATGAAAGGCAGGCTTTGGAATATCCATCTCCTCGAAAAATACATCCGACATATTCGCATCGTGATGCTGACCCGTATGAATAATTTGTTCCGTTACGGATGCATGCTTTTTCAACTCACGACTAACTACCGCCGCTTTTACAAACTGAGGACGCGCTCCAACAACGGTAATTATTTTCATTCTACGATTGCTATTAAGAAGAACAGAAGAAATTTAAAAGCTAAATTACTTAGCGTAATTCACAGCTCTTGTCTCACGGATTACTGTCACTTTTACCTGACCAGGATACGTCATTTCTGTTTGAATGCGATTAGCGATATCAAATGATAATTGCTCAGTTGCTTTATCATCTAACTTCTCACTTTCTACAATCACACGTAACTCACGTCCCGCTTGAATAGCAAATGCTTTTTCAACGCCTTTATATCCTTGAGCAAGATTTTCCATTTCCTTCAGACGCTTCATGTATTGTTCTACAATCTCACGACGAGCACCAGGGCGAGCACCGCTGATTGCATCACAAACCTGAACGATAGGAGAGATCATGCTTGTCATTTCAATCTCATCATGATGGGCTCCAATCGCATTCACAACTTCCGCATTTTCTTTACTGCGTTCCGCCATCTTCATACCTGCAATAGCATGTGGAAGCTCTGTATCTTCTTCGGCAACTTTACCAATATCGTGTAATAAACCAGCACGCTTAGCAAGCTTCACATTCAAGCCTAATTCAGCAGCCATCAACGCACAAAGGTTCGCTACTTCGCGCGAGTGTTGTAATAAATTTTGTCCGTAAGATGAACGATATTTCATTCTACCTACCATACGAATTAACTCAGGCGCTAATCCGTGAATTCCTAAATCGATGGCAGTACGCTTTCCAATCTCAATAATTTCTTCGTCTAACTGGCGACGAACTTTCGTTACTACTTCTTCAATACGTGCCGGGTGAATACGTCCGTCGGATACTAACTGATGCAACGCTAAACGCGCTAACTCTCTACGCACCGGATCAAAACCAGAAAGGATAATTGCTTCCGGAGTATCATCAACAATAATTTCAATTCCTGTTGCTGCTTCTAACGCACGAATATTTCTTCCTTCACGTCCGATTACACGACCTTTTACTTCATCATTATCGATATGGAAAACAGTCACAGCATTTTCAATAGCATGCTCCGTAGCCACACGTTGAATCGTTTGAATAACGATACGCTTTGCTTCTTTGTTAGCAGTTAATTTTGCTTCGTCGATAGTATCTTTAATGAACGACATCGCTTCTGTTTTAGCTTCTGCTTTTAACGCTTCTACTAACTGTGCCTTTGCATCTTCTGCTGATAGTCCTGCAATTTTCTCTAATGCATGCACTTGCTTTTGATGTGCTTTTTCTAATTCTTCCTTACGGCGATTGATGACTTCTAACTGCGAATTTAAATTTGTTTGAATCGCTTCAACTTCTGTTTGCTTTCTCTTGCTTTGTTCTAATTGCTGATTAAGCGTAGTTTCTTTTTGCTTGATTCTATTTTCTGCAGCAAGAATAGTTTTATCCTTTTCAGTGATATGCTTTTCGTGCTCTGTTTTCATTTGATAAAAGCGATCTTTCGCTTCCATCGTTTTATCTTTCAGGTATAATTCACCTTTTGCCTCCGCCTCTTTAACAATTGCTTTTGCTTTTTCCTCAGCAGCTTCAACAATACCACTGTTGTTTTTTCTTGTTACAACAAAGGTTAATACGCCTCCTACTGCAAGTCCCGCCAGTCCTAATATGATAGATATTGGTTCCATAATTTAATGTTTGTTTGTTTATATAGTGATTTGTCTTGCGACAATAATTGCTTTTTAATCGAAGCTCCGCATCCACCCTGGGAGAATTAAAACCCATATAGTAGGGTCGGAGTACACCCCATTGATTCTTGCTTTCTTTTCAGACGTGCAATCGGCAACGCAAAATGCCTCCTAAGTGTTTGAATGTTGATTTTAATCTGCGACCAGAATGGTATGCGGATCTTCTAAATATTTTATTTCCCTTTTCGGGGGATGATCAAAGAACGAAGAACTATTGATTATCCGGTCCGAAAGCAGTTACCATTTCAGAAAGCTTCGTTAACTCATTGGCTAATTCCAGTTCTTTCTTTTCTCTATTACTCGAAGCATTCAGCAGTTCTGCTGCCTGTTGTAACGCACACATTGCTAAAATATCCTGAGGCTCCTTTAAGTTGAAAGAAGTTTGATAGGTTTTCAACTGCTCAGCAACTTTTTTAGCTGCTTCTTGCAGAACTTCCACCTGATCTTCTCTCACCTTTAAAGGGTAGGACTTATTGGCAATTTGCACCTGTATAGAGACGGTTTTGCTCACCTTTTAATCTTTGTTCAACAACGACAAACAACGGTCGATTTCGCGTAAGTAGTTGTTAATTTGAATTTTAAGCTCTCGCGTTTCCGTTTTTTCGGGGACCGCTAAAGCTTGTGCTAATTTAATTGTTTTTAACTGTTCTTTTAGTGCCTCACACTCATTAATTGCAACATCTTTTTCAACTTGCAACTGTTCATTTTGTGAAGCCAGTTTTGAATTCTCTTTCTGTAATTTATGGTGCTGTTCAACCGCCAATTTTATTTGGGATTTCAGCTTTTGTATTTGATCCATTACAGAATTCATAAATCAGTGATTTTGAACAATGAAACAAATGTAATTGAATATATGGTTTTAACCAAAAAATTGCGTTTTTTTATCCTCCATGGAAATATTATTTCTATTTTCATAGCCCCTATGATGCTTCGAAATAAATTCATTTATGTGCTATTGCTCTTGATTTTGGTGTCAATTTTCAACACCCAAGCGCAGAATACCAAGCCCGATTTTGGCTCTCCCGTAAACATTCCTATTTCGTTGGCTGGCAATTTTTGTGAAATCAGACCTAACCATTTTCATTCTGGAATTGATATCCGAACTAATGGCAAAGAAGGACTTCCCATCTTTTCTATCGGTGATGGCTATGTATCGCGAATTAAGGTGAGTCCTACCGGATTTGGAAGAGTAATTTATATCAACCATCCCGAAGGTTATACTTCCGTGTATGCTCATTTGTCTTCTTTCAATAGTCCACTGGATAAATATGTCGATTCCATTCAGCGAGCAACAGAATCGTACGAGATGGAAGTATTTCCCGATGCAAAACAATTTCCTGTATCAAAAGGAGATACCATCGCCTTTAGTGGTAACTCTGGTTCAAGTGCATCGCCTCATCTGCATTTCGAAATTCGCGATTTAAAATCGGAAGAGCCTTTGAATCCGTTGGCATTTTTAAATTATCAGGATTCTATTGCACCCGTGATTCATCAAATACGAGCAGTAAAAATTATTGATAAATACCAATACCTTGTTCTTGATACCCTCAATAAGCAAGTTAATATTGATAGCATTATCATCAACCCTTTACCGACGGGAAAGTATTTTTTCGAAATCAAAGGCACTGACAATAGCAATGACTCATACGGTAATTATTATTCTATTTTAGTAAAGACTATTTCAGGAGATACGCTGTATTCAACTTCGTACGACCGGTTTAATTTTGATGAAACGAGATTAGTAAATGCCTCTATCAATTATGAATCACTCGTAAATACCAA
>CANGJU010000161.1 GCA_947453935.1 Bacteroidota bacterium
GATAATCCGACGACATACCCATGGATAAAGTATCTAGTTTAAATTCATTGGAATGTTGATCGAAAAGTTTCTTGAGCGAAATAAATTCGTTTTTAATTTGCGTTTGATTATCTGTAAAACTCGCCATTCCCATCAAACCTTTTATGTGAACATTCGGATATTTTCCTAAGGATATATTTTTAAGTAATTGCGTTAACTCCTGTTCATCTAATCCGAATTTACTTTCTTCTTGTGCGATGTAAATTTGTAATAGCACATTCGAAACAGCATTATTTTTTGCTGCTTGTTTGTTAATCTCCATCAGCAATTTCTCACTATCCACTCCGTGAATTAGCTTAACAATTGGCTGGATGTATTTAACTTTGTTACTCTGTAAATGTCCGATAAAGTGCCAGTCGATACTTGATGGAGCCTTTTCAAATTTGTCCATTAACTCCTGCACATAATTTTCTCCGAAAACAATTTGTCCTTCCTGTCGCAATGCTAAAATATCTTCTAAGGGTTTTGTTTTCGATACCGCTACAAGTTGCGCATGATAGCAATTGGCAATCGATTTTATTTTCTCGTAGTTGATTAAATTAATGCTCATAGTGTATTTGTAAAGCGAAGGATTTCACTCTTTAATAATTCAAGATTTATTTCTTCGATTGCATGTTTGGTGTTTGGCATAACAAACATGGAAGCACTTGGTAATTGGCGATAGAACTTAGCACTTTCTTCAATTGACACATTTTCATCCTGATCACCAAGAGCCACTCTTACTCTGCATAAAATGTTATCAATATTATTTTCTGACAACGGATGTTTGCTTGCGTGTTCAATCAACTGAAGCGTTTCTTTACAGATTTCTTTCCAGTCGGATGGGAAGTGAAGTATATTGAGTTTGTCCGCGTAAAGACTATCACGACTTTCAATTTTATCAGCTGCTAATAGTTGTTTGTAGGTTTGTACTTTCTGATGACTCCAGTCGAAGTCTGTTGCCCAGGTAAAAATTCCATCAAATGTTCCACTTCTTTTTGCTTCGAGTGCAAGAGCTAAATAGCCGCCTATTTCATAACCGAAAACAAAACAACCATTGAGTTGAAACTCTTTGATGTATTCGTAAAGATGCTGCTGTAAAGTGGTGAAGGTAAATTTCTCTTCAGGAAATGATTTTCCATGATGTCCAGGAAGGTCATAAGAATAAACCTGAAAGTGCTCCTTCAGACATTCTTCTAACGGCTCCATCTGTTTTATAGAACCCAGAAATCCGTGTAGTAATAGAATTTTTGGTTTCATGTACAAATCGTTTGAGTAATATTTTACGACAACTCGTGAATCACTAATCCGCTTCTAAGCTTTGGCTCAAACCAGGTTACTTTCGGAGGCATGATAAGTCCATTGTCGGCAATGTCGATTAATTGCTTCATGGTAACAGGATACAATGCGAAAGCGACTTTCATTTCTCCGTTATCTACTCTGCGTTTTAATTCGCCTAATCCTCTTAATCCACCAACAAACTCAATGCGTTTGTCTTTGCGTAAGTCCGTAATATTTAAAATCGGAGCTAATACACTTTCACTTAAAATAGTTACATCTAAAACACCAATTGGATCTTGGTCGTTGTAGGTTCCTGCCTTCGCAGTTAACGAATACCAAAGTCCATTAAAATACATTCCGAAATTGTGTAATTGATCAGGACGATGTTCTGCTGTTCCAACGGCTGTGATATCAAATTTCTCAGACAACTTGTTCATGAACTCTTCGTCAGATAATCCATTCAGATCTTTCACTACGCGATTGTAATCCATAATCTGTAATTGGTTATCCGGAAAATGTACGGCTAAGAAATAATTGTATTCTTCTTTTCCTGTATGATTCGGGTTAGCAGCTTTCAGTTCATTACCTACTAACGCTGCCGCAGCTGTGCGATGATGTCCATCCGCCACATACGTAAAAGGAATTTGGTTGAAATGTGTAACAATCGAATTAATAGTTGCATCATCACTCACCACCCAGAACGTATGTCCGATTCCATCGTCAGTAGTTAAGTTATAAGCGGGTTCACTTTTGATAACCTCATTCACAATCTCATCTAAGGCTACTACCTGCGGATAAGCAAAAAATACAGGCTCTGCATTCATGTTTCCAACACGCACATGGTTCTTGCGGTCTTCTTCTTTATCTGGACGAGTTAACTCATGCTTTTTGATGATGTCGTTTAAATAATCCTCCACACCCGCACATCCAACAATTCCGTATTGCGTACGACCGTTCATCGTTTGCGCATAGATGTATAAACATTCTTTTTCATCCTGAAAGAAAACGCCGTCTGCTTTCATCTGCTCGTAGTTGGATTTTCCTTTCTTATAAATCTCGGGCGAGTAATGATCAAAGTCGTCTGGGAAATCTATCTCCGGCTTAATAACATGATAAAACGAATAGGGATCTCCGTTAGCTTCGATTCTAGCTTCTTTCTCATCTAATACATCATAAGGACGACAGATTACTCTCTTTACAAGTTCTTTGGTAGGTCTAACTCCGCGGAATGGTTTTAAAATAGCCATGTTGATTAATTTTCCAGATTTATCCTGCAAAATTAACTTATTCCTTCAATTTAAGAGCGAATCACACTCTCTATTTACTTGAAATTATTCATTACTTCAATCAGCTTCTGAACGCTTTCAATCGGTAAGGCATTGTATAAACTGGCTCTGAATCCTCCTGATAATCGATGTCCTTTTATTCCTACTATACCATCCTCTTCGCAAGTCTGTAAAAAGCGACTTTCCATGGCAGGGTCTTTTAAATTGAAACAAGCATTCATCAGACTGCGATCTTCTTTCACCACATTTCCAACGAATAGCGGATTACGGTCGAGTGCTTCATAAAATAGATTCGCTTTCTCGATATTCTTTTGTTCGATTGCTGCAACGCCACCCATTTTTTTCAACCATTGCAAGGTAAGCATGCACACATACACAGGAAAGGCAGGAGGGGTGTTGTACATCGATTCAGCTTTGATATGCACATTGTAATCTAACATGGAATTAATCTTCCTTCCTGTTTTGCCTAATAAATCTTTCTGCACAATCACTAAGGTAGCTCCCGCAGGACCCATGTTCTTTTGTGCGCCTGCGTAAATCAATCCGAATTGTGATACATCAATCGGTCGACTAAAAATATCACTCGACATATCGCATACTAACGGAACCGTTGTAGCAGGAAAAAATTTCATCTGCGTACCATAAATGGTATTATTTGAAGTTACATGCAGGTAATCGATATCCGAAGGTATTTGATAATTCGTTGGGACGTAAGAAAAGTTTTTATCAGACGAGCTGGCAACAATCTCAACCTCTCCAAGCATTTTCGCTTCGTGAATTGCTTTTTGCGCCCATACACCTGATTCAATATATCCTGCTTTTTGCTTCAGTAAATTCCAGGGAACCATCGCAAATTGCGTACTCGCACCACCATGTAAAAACAATACTTCGTGTGTAGGCGGGACGTTTAATAATTCACGCACTAAACTTCTTGCTTCTTCCATCACAGCTTCATAACCCTTACTACGATGTGAAATTTCAAGAATAGAAAGTCCTGAGTTATTAAAGTTCAGAACAGCATTGGCTGATTCCTGAATAACTTCCTGAGGTAAGATGCCCGGTCCCGCACCGAAATTATGTTGCTTCATATTAGTCCGCTTGCTTGGTGATTCTAAGTTTTTTTATCTCTCCTTCTTTTCCCTTTACATCTCTGTCTAATCGAATATCAATGTCTTTGTACAACACCCAGAATCCTTTTTCGAATTTAAGTCCGTTGTAACTCATATCAGGCCCATAGGTACTGTAAACGGTTTTCATTTCGGGCCGTGGATCAGAGCTGCTGAGGTTATCAAAGACAATCATTTTTTTCTCGTTGTTATAGTTCAACGACATTGTTGCTTTGTAGCTGTATTCAAAAATCATTCGTGGGCGTGGCTTTGAACCGGTTTTGAAAATAGGTACTCCAAATTGTATTCTGCTACTGCTGATGGA
>CANGJU010000162.1 GCA_947453935.1 Bacteroidota bacterium
CCTCCAACACCAATAACTTTAATTACTGGCGAGGTATCAAATTTTTGATCTAGCTCAAATAATGATGGGCTTTGATTTGGATTTTCAAATTGATTCATGATTATGTTAGGTTTTTATATTTTCAGTTTAATTAATTTTTGTTTTTTAATGATTAAAGATTTTGATCACCGCCATCATCTACTAATGATTTCTTAATAAAATCGAGCCATCTGCCACCAAATAGTGAACGTTCTTTTGAACCAGCAACCGGCTCTGGAATAGTATCTGTTTTTACCTCAGCCAATTCATGTTTATTTTTTTTCGCTAAGTATTCTGCATCTTTTAATCCGCTAATCACAAGTCCTACCCCTGTAGCATACATCGGACTTTTCACTTCGTCGAATCCTTTACCCAGATGTTCATTAGGATATCCAATGCGGGTATCCATACCCGTTATATACTCCACTAATTGAGAAATGTTTTTCAATTGAGAACCACCACCAGTGATTACAATTCCTGCAATCAATTTTTTCTCGTAACCTGAGTTTTTAATCTCGTAATGAACGTGATCAATAATTTCTTCAACACGAGCCTGAATGATATGAGCTAAATTCTTAACAGAAATTTCTTTTGGCTCACGACCTCTTAAACCGGGAATTGAAACAATTTCATTTTCGCGAGTTTGCTTCGCCAATGCAGATCCAAATTTTACTTTTAACTGTTCTGCTTGTGTACGAATAATTGAACAACCTTCTTTGATATCTTCTGTAATCACATTTCCACCAAAAGGAATTACCGCTGTGTGTCTGATGATACCATCCTGGAAGATGGCGATATCTGTTGTACCACCACCAATATCTACCAACACAACACCTGCTTCTTTTTCTTCTTCTGTAAGTACAGCTTCTGCAGAAGCCAATGGTTCAAGAATTAACTCCTTAGTTGTTAGTCCTGCTTTTTCGACGCACTTGTAAATATTCTTCGCAGCAGTTACAAGTCCAGTAATAATATGACAATTCGCCTCTAAGCGAACGCCTTCCATTCCAATTGGTTCTTTAATACCTTGCTCATTATCTACAATAAACTCCTGAGGAATTACATGAATAATCTCTTCTCCTGGAGGCATCGCTAATCGATACATATCATCGGTGATAGCATCAATATCTGCCTGACTAATTTCATAGTCCGTATTTGAGCGGGTAATCATTCCACGGTGTTGCATACTTTTGATATGCTGACCAGCAATTCCTACGTACACTTCTTTGATTTCCACTTCCGACTTGATTGAAGCCTCTTCTACTGCTTCTTTAATTGATGCAACTGTCTTCTCGATGTTAGCCACCATTCCTCTCATCACACCAAGCGATTCTGAACGACCCATACCCAAAATTTCGATTTTGCCATGCTCATTACGCTTGCCTACAATAGCTGCAATTTTTGTAGTTCCAATGTCTAATCCAACAATTATTTCTGACATATTTTTAAAAATTATTTTTTAGTACAAACAACCTGATCTTTAAACTTAAGATTGATAACAGAATAATTATTCCAACCTGTATTACTTAATCCCTTTTTATAAAACAAAAACAAACGATCGAATTTATTCTGAAGGTTTGTTGTATCCCCGATTAAAATTCGGTGATCACCAACTCTTGGAACCAATTCTATTTCCTGTAACTCATTCACGAAAATCTGCTGGGTATTAGCTGACCAGAAAGTGTCGTTCGCGACAAAGCTGGCAACCTTATAAACCTGATTAATCATTCGTGGAATTGTTAATGAATCGATATTATGTGAATTTTTCAAAATTGGCGGCGGCGCAATTTTCATTTCTGAGTAGGTATTGAAGATAAAACCATTGGCTACGATAACCGACGGCGTGTACTTCTCCGACACAGGCATGAATGCACCATTTTTGTCAATGAAAAACTGCTCATTTTGCATGTTATAAACCCTTACAATTGGATCACGTTGCCATGCATCAATATGCAGATTTCCATCAAGTGTTGAATATACTTCAACGCGCTCTACAAATGGGTTACTTAAAACAATTTTTTCTAACAATGTTTTGTTGATGTAAGCAAAGGATTTTCCTATTAATTTACCCTTACTGTTCACCAACCGCAGGATATCATTTCCATCTACAAAATCATGTCCTTCACCTTCATTAACGGTCACCACTACATTTTTACAAACTGCATTTACATGCTTGTAATTAGCGAACCCCAACAGCACAATCAAACCGGCAACTGAAAGTACCCAGCTGCCAATTATTATAATGCGTCGTAACTTATGTTGAATGTTAATTTTCAATTCAATAAGTGTTTAATTGGTTCTACAAACTGATCAATATCTCCAGCCCCTAACGTCATAATTACAGCTGGTTTTCTCCGATTTATTTCATTTAAAAGGTCCTCTTTACTAACTAATACTTTATCACTGATGGTCACTTTATCTAATATCATTTGCGATGTAATTCCCGGAATTGGCAATTCGCGAGCAGGATAAATATCAAGCATAATCACAGAATCAAGCAGGCTTAAACTCTCCGCAAATCCATCCGCAAAATCACGTGTTCTTGTGAATAAGTGCGGCTGAAACACACCCGTAATTTTCTTTGTTGGAAATAATTCTTTCGCTGATAAAATAGCCGCATTTAATTCTGTGGGGTGATGAGCGTAATCATCAATATACACGCAATTTTCATTACGCACCTGAATTTCAAAACGTCGCAGTGCGCCTTTAAACGATTTAAGTGCTACTCGTAATTCTTCCTCTGAAACTCCACAAAACAATGCAACAGCAGAAGCAGCTACTGCATTCTCTACATTATGTCGACCAGGCAATCCCATTACTAAATCGTTGATAGTATAATCTGCCGATTTAAAATCAAAATGATAAAAACCATTTTCTACTCGAATATTCATCCCCGCAAAATCACATTCAATTGATTCAATAGAATACGAATAAGTTTTTGCTTTAACATCTCCAACAGATAATCCCTTTTTATAAATCAAGATACCATCTTCCTTTACTTGTCCTGCAAATAATCGGTAATTATGTTGCATCTCGTCAACATTCCCATAAATATCTAAGTGATCTGGATCCATTGAAGTGATGAGAGCAATATCAGGAAACAATTGTAAAAACGAACGATCAAATTCATCCGCCTCTACAACGATGCGATGGTCTTTACTATTTGGCTGTCCAGCTAATAAATTACTTTTAAAATTCGAACTAATGCCTCCTAAAAATGCGGATGTATTTTTGCCAGCACTATGCAAAATATGCGCAAGCATTGTTGATGTTGTTGTCTTCCCGTGAGTACCCGCTACTGCAAGAGTTGTTTGTCCACTGGTTAACAACCCCAACACCTTTGAACGCTTTACAATATTAAAATTTTGCTGAACTAAATAATTCCATTCCTGGTGATCTTTCGGAATAGCAGGAGTCAGAATCACTAAAACTTCTGATTTATTTTCAGTATTTCTAATTTCAGATGGAATAAGATCAACAGCATCATCATAGTGAATCGCTATACCTTCTTTTTCTAACTGAAGTGTTAATGGAGTTACTGTTTTATCATAACCAGAAACAACTTTTCCGGCAGCATAAAAATAACGCGCAAGGGCACTCATGCCAATACCTCCTACTCCGAGTAGGTAAACATATTTTATGTTTGCTAACTCACTTGTCATTTTACGCGTTTGATTTTTTTCTATTGATAATATCAACTATTTCCCGCGCAATAGTATCTGCTGCATCAGGTCTTGCTAACGGTGCAATATTATTTGATAACTGAAGTTGCTTTGATGGATTATTAAGTAACGCTATTGCTTCGTTCACTAAAGTAGAATTTGCATCCTGGTCTTTAACCAAAAGTGCAGCATGTCTATTAACTAATGCCAAACAATTTTTTGTCTGATGATCTTCTGCAGCTGTTGGAAGCGGTACTAATATCGAAGGCTTTCTTACAATACATAATTCTGAAACCGTACTAGCGCCTGCGCGTGCAACAACAACATCGC
>CANGJU010000163.1 GCA_947453935.1 Bacteroidota bacterium
AATGTTGATCCTGGTACGTTGAATCCATATGAGCATGGGGAATGTTTTGTTACTGACGATGGAGCTGAAACAGATCTGGACTTAGGGCATTACGAACGCTTTTTAAACACGCCTACTTCTCAAGCTAACAATGTTACTACCGGAAAAATTTATCAAACGGTTATCAATCGCGAGCGCGAAGGTGCATACCTCGGGAAAACAGTGCAGGTTATACCGCATATAACTGATGAAATCAAAAGACGCATAAAATTATTAGGCGAAACAGGACAGTTTGATATTGTAATTACTGAAATTGGTGGAACAGTTGGCGATATTGAATCGCTGCCATACATCGAATCTGTTCGTCAGTTAATCTGGGAAATTGGTTCATCTAACGCTGTTGTAATCCACTTAACTTTATTACCGTATTTATCAACTACCGGCGAGTTAAAAACAAAGCCTACTCAACATTCGGTAAAAATGCTTTTAGAGTATGGTATTCAGCCAGACATTTTAGTTTGTAGAACTGAGAAGCATTTGACTCACGATTTACGTCGTAAAATCGCTTTATTCTGCAACGTAAATGTGAATGCTGTAATTGAGTCTATTGATGCATCAACTATTTATGAAGTTCCTCTTTTAATGATGAAAGAGCAACTAGATAAAGTGGTAATGAATAAATTGAAATTGCCTTCTAAGCATGAACCTGATATGCAGGCATGGAAGGACTTTTTGGGTAAATTAAAAAATCCTGTTCGTGAAATCAAGGTTGGATTAATCGGTAAATACATCGAATTAAAAGATGCATATAAATCTATTGTAGAATCGTTTATTCATGCAGGTGTTGCTAATGAGTGTAAGGTTGAGTTGGTGTGGATTCATTCAGAGAAAATCGATAACGACAATGTAAAACAGCAGCTTAAAGGTTTAAATGCAATACTGGTTGCACCTGGATTTGGAGAGCGTGGCATCGAAGGAAAAATTACTGCGATAAAATATGCTCGAGAAAATAATGTTCCTTTTTTAGGTATTTGTCTTGGAATGCAATGCGCAGTAGTTGAGTTTGCCCGTAATGTATTAGGATTAAAGGGAGCTCATTCAACAGAAATGGATGCAAAAACAAAGCACCCGGTAATCGATATGATGGCAGAACAGAAAACTATCAAAGCGAAAGGTGGCACAATGCGTTTAGGTGAATACCCTTGTAACATAACCAAAGGAACAAAGGCTTTTAGTGCTTATGGTAAGTTGAAAGTTGCTGAACGTCATCGTCATCGATATGAATTCAATAATGCTTATCTGAAGAGTTTTGAAGCCGCTGGCATGACTGCCTCAGGAATTAATCCTGATACAGGGCTTGTTGAAATTGTAGAAGTGAAAAATCATCCTTGGTTTGTGGGTGTTCAATTCCATCCAGAATATAAATCTACTGTTATCAAGCCACATCCGTTGTTTGTCAGATTTGTAAAAGCAGCTTTAGAAAACTAAAATTTAATATCCATCAGTATTTAAGGTAGCAGGTTAGTTTCCTTTGTATATTTGCGCCTCAATATTGAAATTTCATGGATCGTAATTCACTTCTTGGACTAGTACTAATTGGAGCTATTTTAATTGGCTATTCGTATTTAACTTCTCCAACGTCGGAACAATTAGCAGCTCAACAAAAAACGCAGGATAGTCTAGCACTGGTTGAAAAAAATAAGAAGGCAGTTGTTGCTACTAAAACTGCGGTAGTAAAAGCAGCTGATACAAATGTGGTTGTTGCCGACACGCTTACCGATTCATTAGCCAATCAAGAATTATCTAATAAGTATGGTGTTTTTGCGAATGCTGCTAAAGAAGATACTTCTGTCTATACATTAGAAAATAAATTAATCAAAGTTAAAGTTTCTTCGAAGGGCGGTAAAGTCAAATCGGTTGAGTTAAAAAATTATAAAAACTGGGAAGGGAAGCCGGTTATTTTGTTTGAGGGTGATTCTTCAGAACTAGCAATAAATTTCTTCGCGAACAATCGTAGTGTTACAACAAAAGATTTGTTTTTTGCAGGAGTGAAATCTGACAATTCACTCGCTATGCGATTGTATGCAGGATCTCAGGATAAATACATCGAATTTTTATATACATTGAAGGAAGATGACTACAAGTTAGGTTATAAAATCAACTTTGTAGGATTGAATGACATCATCGCACGTAATACAAATTACGTTGAATTGTCTTGGAAGCAATTGATGAAGAATCAGGAAAAGGATATTAAAATGGAAAGAGCTAACTCTACCATTTACTATATGTTTACCGATAATGAAGTTGATTATTTAGCAGAAACAAAAGACGGAGAAAAGGATCTTACCACCAAAGTTAAATGGGTGGCTATGAAGCAGCATTTTTTTACGCAGGTATTAATTGCTGATAACGACTTTGATAAGCCTACACGTGTAGAAACAAAAAATGGAGCAGAGGGCGATTCATTTGTGAAATCAACCAAAGCATCATTCACGCTTCCATATGCACATAATGCACAAGAGTCGTTTGGAATGCATTTTTACTTTGGCCCAAATCATTATCAAATATTAAAATCTCAAGGATATAATCTCGAAAAACAAATTCCATTAGGATGGGGTATTTTCGGATGGGTAAATCGCTTTATTGTGATTCCAATTTTCAATTTCTTAAATGGTTTTAATTGGAGCTATGGTATTATTATTTTAATTCTTACGATTGTAATTAAACTTTTATTGCTTCCATTAACTTTCAAAGCGTATCTATCACAAGCAAAAATGAAAGTGTTAAAGCCAGAGGTAGATGAAATTCAAGGTAAGTTTAAAGAGGAGCCAATGAAGTTGCAACAAGAGATGATGGCACTTTATCGTAAAGCAGGTGTGAGTCCGCTTGGAGGATGTTTACCAATGTTACTTCAAATGCCAATCTTAATTGCGATGTTTCGATTTTTCCCGCAGTCAATAGAGTTGCGTCAGCAAAGCTTCTTGTGGGCAACCGATTTAAGTACGTACGATTCAATTCTTGATTTATCATTTACCATTCCTTTCTATGGTAACCACGTTTCATTGTTTACGTTGTTGATGACAGTTTCAACATTATTAATTACAAAAGTGAATAGTAGTAGTCAAATGACTAATCCTCAGATGAAGTGGATGATGTATTTGATGCCGATTATTTTCTTAGGAGTTTTTAATAGTTATGCAGCGGGATTAAGCTACTATTATTTTCTTGCAAACATGATCAGTATTGGTCAGCAATATTTGTTTAGATCATTTGTAAATGAAGGTGAAATCCATCGTAAGATTCAAGAGAATAAAAAGAAGCCTGCTAAGAAATCTAAATTCCAACAACGCTTAGAAAAGATGGCCAAGGATAGAGGAATGCAGTTACCGAAATAATATTCATGCTTCGCTGGTCCTTCATTTTTGCAATTGTATTTTTATTTGGATGTAAGCCAGCAAATCAGCTTGCGAAGAAGAATCAATTAGTGTTTTCAATTGAGAAAGGTCCTTGCTTTGGCAAATGCCCTGAATATAAAATTGAAGTGTTTGCTAATGGCGAAGCACATCTTAATGGTGTTCGCAATGTGGAGCACGTTGGAGATTATAAAACGCAATTGCCTGCTGCATTTTTAAAGGAAATTACCGATTCCATTAATGCTTTGAATATAGCCGAGCTGGATACCAACTATGTAAATAAGTACCTTACAGATTTTCCAGCGACAGATCTGATATTTGATCTTAACGGAGTCCAAAAGCGCATTCATATTTTTCATGAGAGCCCGCCACAGGAAATTCAAAACGTGTTGGATGTCATAAATGCCTTTGAAAACAGGATTAAATGGGACTTTTCAACGCAAATAAATCAACATTAATCATATTTGCCGAATCCCTTCAAATCCTTAAATTTGCAATCTAATAAAACGTAATTATGTCAACTGATTTCTTACCTCTCAACGGTACCGACCACATCGAGTTTTATGTTGGAAACGCTAAACAAGCAGCATATTA
>CANGJU010000164.1 GCA_947453935.1 Bacteroidota bacterium
GTTATTCATGTTTTTTAACTATTAATTAAAATTTTTATATAAATAATTTGGAAATGCAACTATTAATTAAAATATTTGCGAACTATTCATTTCTTTTATGCAAATAGAACGAGTTTTGGCCGTTATTCGATTTTTGTCGATAGGGCCAGAAACAGTAGCTACTTTATATCCAAAATTAAAGTCGTTGGGATATTCTTGTTCTGAGCGAACAATTTATCGCGACTTAACAAAGATAAGCGAAGTTTTAAATACTCCGCAAATTCACGTTGCGGTTACAGAAGGAGTTTTCAATAAGAAAACGTGGATGATTGTATCAAGTGAAAACGATACTTCAATTTCATTTCAAGAGTACGTTAATCTCTTTTTGATAGAGCATTTTAAATCAAAATGGCTAAAGAAAGTAACTGGTGATACGCTATCACAAATACTTGATGTGAAGAAAGGCGTATCAGTGGAAAGCTTCCCGGAGATTGTTCAGTTAGTACCAGGTAATGCGGTTGTCAATAGTGACTGGTCAGAGTTTATTTATAAAGCAAAACATAAAAAGTACCTCAAGGAGTTGTTAAGGGCAATTACGAATAAGATAGTTGTTCAGATTAAATACTATGATCATGAACATCTGGTATTAGTCAATTTCGAACCGATGCGAATGGTTTATCATCGAGGTACGGTACATTTAATTGGTTGTCATTATCGGAATTCAGATAAATCTATTCAGGTCATTGAGCTTGATGCGATTGAATCGGTAATTGAAATTGACAAGCGATTTAATATGAAGGGGAATTACAAATTACTCGAGAGTAATCTTCAAAATAAATTTGGGATTCATGCAAGCAGTGATACTAAAATTTATCGTGTAGTTATTCATATTGGAAAAAGTGCAGGTATCTATCTTTCTAATCGCTTTTGGCATAAGTCGCAAAAGTTTACGCAGCTTTCCGATGGAAGTTTTCATCTCGAGATGCAATGTACCATCAATATTGAATTAGTGGGTTGGATTATGAGCTGGCTTGAACACATGAAAGTGATTTCTCCTTCTATTCTTAAAAATCATATAGCAGAAAGAGCTAATTACATTCATCTGATGTATAAAAACGATCAGCATCCGATTTCTCCAAAAGATACCGATAATTGGAATGTAATAGGTGAATAGTTTATTGATAAACAGCCTTCTTAGTTTCGATAATTTTTCCATCAATCAATAAGTTAATCAGGTAAACTCCTTTTTGAATGTTTTTAGGATTCCATATAAGTGGATCTGTTGTATTAATTATATTATTGTAAACTTCTTTTCCTTCTAAATCAAAAATACTAATCATGTAATTTTTATGTTCAGTAGTATTCATTTTAATTAAGAAAGTTTCGCTCGCAGGATTGGGAGTGATGGTAAAATAAGTTCTTTTAGTATGTATTTGATTGTTCAAACCAACAGAGTAATCTCTATAACCTAAACAATATTCTCCTTTCTTTAAAGTGTCGACTGTGATATAACCTATTTTATCAGTAGCACTACCTGATTTTACCAACGTACTATGTGTTTCAATTTTCCAGTCTTCGGATGCGCCTATGCGATAGAGCAAGACAAGGCTATCTTCTAAGCCAGTAATTAAGGTGTTGTCGAGGTGGCCTGTCGACATATTAGAAGATCCGTTGTATAAGAAGTTCGCTTTCGCATGAAAGCCGTTAGCAAATTTGCCTCCCACCGACCAATAACGATAATCGCTTAAGCGAATTTGTTGTGGCGATTGAAATGCATCAGGAGCAACAAAGTGATGAGTAATATTTAAGTAGTTATTTCCAGCGGGTGCATTCGTTACCGTTGCTGACATATTTACTTCGGAAAATGAAACTCCTGTATTGCTTGTTATCGGCCCTGTAATTACTTTTCTTACATAGATCTGAGCATCGGCCATCTCATCGTTAACATCCACGTAAAACTCATCAAGCACATGTGAATTAGTTAGCGTGAACGATTGTGTTGGCTGATTAATTAAGACTGTAAATGTAGTATCGTAGTTATTGAAATAATCGTATGCCGTAATCTGTACAGGCATTTCGTAAATATGCGAATTGCCCTTTGATTTTTGCTTGGTGTATAATTGGTAATTCCAATTATTTCCGCTGGATGTTTTGATAATACTGTCAATAGAAAAATGAGGGAACCCAGGAGTGAAAACCCAATCATCAAAAAAGCGATTGACGTTTACATTCGTTGCATTCGTAATATCATCGCGAAGTTGATAGCTGTTACCATTGGCATATTGATGTGTGTTCATGTAATTTTTACATCCAACAAAAAATAATGAATCACCTAAGTAATGTCGTAAGGTTCTTGCTACATCTGCTCCTTTGTTGTAAACCGTTGGTCCGTAAGTACAGCTCATAGGGATATTGTTCAATGGTAAATAGCCATTATCAGTAATATGCGAAAACTGCAAAACGCCTTTATGATTGCTAAGGTTATATGCTTTGTATGCATCGTTTCCATAAAGTTGTTCGGTTACATATGCTTCGTTAAAACTTGCAAAGCCTTCGTTCAGCCACATATCGGCTGCGGTTTCGCAAGTGACTTTATCGCCCCACCACATATGTGCTAATTCATGAGCCCATAGCGTTTCGTACGTGAGTGAACCATCAAAATATGCTTTCCCAATATGAATACTTGCTGCATGCTCCATCGCACCTGCATTAAACGGCACAAGGCAATAACCCACTTTATCGAAAGCATAATTTCCATAGGCGTTAATGTAATAGCCAAGCACTTCATTTAAGTGAAGCATGGAGGCACTAACGGCAGCACTATCCGCAATAGTACATGCGATTGCTACAGGTATACCCTGGTAGATGCGTTGCCAAGTTGTATAGGGACCAATAGCTACCGATGCAAGATAGGTTGGTATTGGCTGATTCATTATCCAATTCCAGGTAATGGTATTGTTTGAATTTGTTATTAGTCCATTTAAAGAACCATTACAAAAAGCTTGTTTACCATAATTGGTAATAATAAAAAATTCATAAGTTGCTTTATCTGTAAATGTTTCTACACAAGGAAACCAGCTTCGGCCGTAGTTATGTGGATTAGTCTCAAATCCAACTCCCATATTAAAAGCATAATTCGCATCCACATGGAATCCGCCCCAGCCATTTGCTTCGGTATGTGTTATTCCATGATAGGCGATAGCGATGGTAGAAGTATCTCCAACGTTCATCGGAGCATTTAAGTTAATCTGAAGCAGCGTATCGTTGTATGTATAGGTTAGCTGTTGTCCATTTTGGATGATGCTATCAATTATAAATTGTTCAAGACTTAAATCGATTAGAGACACATTCGCGCTATGTACTGTAAATGTTACATAGGTATGAGCAGTAATACTTTTTGTCGTATGATTTATATCTGTTAAATGAATTTCATAACGACAAACATCGGGGTAGTTAGATTGTGCATTTGAAACATTAGCGAATATCAGACAGCTGCTGATGAATAATGAAAATTTGAGAAATCCGTTTTTCATTAGAGGAAGTAATAGGATATTAAACTGATTAAAATAATTCCGATTAAATTAACCCACCAACCGGTGAAAGCCATTTCTTTTGTTTTAATATGTCCGCTACTAAAAACAATTGTATTAGGAGCAGTAGCAACTGGCATCATAAATCCGAGGGATGCAGCTAAGGTAGCAGGGACTAACAACAGCATAGGATGAAGGTGCATCGCATTTTGTAAGGCAATTAAAATCGGTAATGCCAATTGTATGCTTGCAACATTAGAAGCAAATTCACTGATGATGGTAATGATTACACAAACGATTAATAAAATCAATAATGGATGCACACCGTTTAAAAAGTTTAACTGTGAAGCGAGGTAAGTGCTTAATCCGCTTTTTTCAAAGCCTTTTGCTAATGCGAATCCACTTCCGAAGAGTA
>CANGJU010000165.1 GCA_947453935.1 Bacteroidota bacterium
GCCGATGGAACAACAACTACCAGTTCATACCTTTTGACGAAAGCAAAGCAAGCAGCAGAAAGTGCAATGTTTGATGGAGGAACAACATTCCCGTTAGAGCAAAAAGGTACTATTACAATTACCTTCTAATAAAACAAGACAACTTGTCTTAATAAACAAAGTGGTTCGGCAATTAAGTCGCACCACTTTATTTTTTTATGCCATTATTACTTGATAATTTTCTTTTTTTACATTGGTTGTTGGTTTGATAGGCGGGCAAAAAATAACAACTATGAACTTTAATCAATATACGCTTAAGTCGCAGGAAGCGATACAGCAAGCACAAAACATTGCCACATCCAACGGCAACCCGACCATTGATACAGGTCATTTACTAAAAGCACTTTTAGAGGTTGATGAAAATGTAGTCCCCTTTTTACTAAAGAAATTAAATGTGAACTTAAACACGCTATCTAACAGTGTAAACAAAACTGTAGATAGCTATCCTAAAACTTCTGGCGGCTCAACATATCTGAGCACTGAAATGAATCAGACGTTTAATAAATCGATGCAACTACTAAAGGAATTCAAAGATGAATTTGTTTCGGTAGAACATTTAATGTTAGCGTTGATTAGTAATAATGATAATACTGCAAGATTACTTAAAGAAACGGGGGTTTCTGAAAAGGATCTGAAAAACGCTATTCTTGAATTACGTAAAGGCGCTAAAGTTACCAGCGCATCCGCAGAAGAAACTTATAATTCTTTGAATAAATATGCACGTAATTTAAACGAGTTAGCTCGTGCTGGTAAACTAGATCCTGTTATTGGTCGCGATGAAGAAATTAGAAGAGTGTTACAGATTTTATCTAGAAGAACAAAAAACAACCCTTTGCTCATTGGAGAACCCGGAGTTGGTAAAACAGCCATTGCAGAAGGATTAGCTCATCGAATTATCAATGGTGATGTTCCAGAAAACTTAAAATCAAAAGTGATTTATTCCCTCGATATGGGATCGCTTGTTGCAGGAGCTAAATACAAAGGAGAATTTGAAGAACGATTGAAATCAGTTGTGAAGGAAGTAGTAAGCGCTGATGGAGAAATCATTTTATTCATCGATGAAATTCATACGCTTGTTGGTGCTGGCGGTGGCGAAGGCGCAATGGATGCGGCCAATATTTTAAAGCCTGCATTAGCAAGAGGTGAACTTCGCTCTATTGGTGCAACAACATTAAATGAATATCAAAAGTTTATTGAGAAAGACAAAGCACTTGAAAGACGTTTTCAGAAAGTAATGGTGGAAGAGCCAAGTGCAGAAGATACAATCTCCATCTTACGTGGACTTAAAGAACGTTATGAAACGCATCATAAAGTGCGCATTAAAGATGAAGCAATTATCGCAGCTGCGGAACTGAGCGACCGTTATATCAGTGATCGTTTCTTACCCGATAAAGCCATCGATTTAGTTGATGAAGCTGCAGCAAAACTTCGTTTAGAAATGGATTCTGTTCCGGAAGAACTCGATGAAA
The DNA here is from genome assembly GCA_947453935.1 of Bacteroidota bacterium. Taxonomy (GTDB): domain Bacteria; phylum Bacteroidota; class Bacteroidia; order AKYH767-A; family OLB10; genus CAINEC01. Next base: position 1,509 of record CANGJU010000165.1, read on the forward strand.
TCCAACGAAGAATAATGCAGTTAGAAATTGAACGTGCAGCAATCAAACGTGAAGGCGATTCAAAAAAAGTAAATGAAATCGGGGAAGAGTTAGCTAACTTAAATGAACAACGCAATGCAATTAAAGGAAGATGGGAAGGTGAAAAACAAATCATCACAACCATTCAACAAACGAAAGCAGATATTGAGAATTTTAAGATTGAAGCAGAGCAAGCTGAACGTACTGGTGATTATGGAAGAGTAGCTGAAATACGTTACGGAAAAATTAAAGAAGCAGAAGAAAAATTAATTGCCTTCAACGAAAAATTAATTGAAGCACAAAAGGACAAAGCGCTGATCAAAGAGGAAGTCGATGCCGAAGATATTGCCGATGTTGTTAGTCGTTGGACAGGCATACCGGTTAAAAGAATGCTACAAAGTGAACGTGAGAAATTATTGCATCTCGAAACAGAATTACATAAGCGCGTTGTAGGTCAAGAAGAAGCAATTGCTGCATTATCTGATGCAGTGAGAAGAAGTCGCGCAGGATTACAAGATAGTCGTAAACCAATTGGGTCATTTATATTCTTAGGAACCACAGGAGTTGGTAAAACAGAATTAGCAAAAGCATTAGCAGAGTTCTTATTTAACGATGAGAATGCAATGACAAGAATTGATATGAGCGAATACCAGGAACGTCATAGTGTAAGTCGTTTGATTGGAGCGCCTCCGGGATACGTGGGATATGATGAAGGTGGTCAGTTAACAGAAGCGGTGAGAAGACGACCATATAGTGTTGTATTACTTGATGAAATAGAAAAAGCACATCCTGATGTATTCAATATTTTATTGCAAGTATTAGATGATGGTCGTTTAACTGATAACAAAGGACGAATAGCAAACTTCAAGAATACAATTATTATTATGACATCAAATATTGGTGCTCATTTGATACAATCAAATTCTGAAACATTAACCGATTTCAATGCGGATGAAGTACTTGCTAAAACCAAACTTGAAGTATTTGATTTGTTAAAGAAATCGATGCGTCCGGAATTCCTGAATCGTATAGATGAGATTATTATGTTTTCACCATTGAATAGAAATGAAATTAAAAACATTGTGAAAATTCAATTCAATTCTGTTGCTAATATGCTAGCTAAAAATGATATTCAAATTCAAATAACAGAAGATGCTATTGACTGGCTATCGCAATTAGGATATGATCCACAATTTGGAGCAAGGCCTCTTAAGCGTGTGATGCAAAAACGAGTACTAAACGAATTGAGTAAGCAAATTTTAGCAGGAACAATTAACAAAGATGCAGTGATTGAAATCGACATTGACAAGAACTCTAATTTTATATTTAACAACAGAGAATTAGAAATATCAAATTAAGATAACTGCTAATAACAAAGAACGCCGAAATAAATTTCGGCGTTCTTTGTATTAATATCAAATCAACTATTTTATTAATCCCTTTGACTTCGCTAACACTCCACATAAGTGGAACAACATACGCGAACCAACATTACCATCCCAATCATCATCTCCTGGTGAAACTTCGTTTAAATCAAATGAGATAATTTTCTTTTTGCTTTTTGCTAATGCTGACAACAAATACGTAATCTCATGAAACTCGAATCCGCCAGCCACTGGTGTTCCTGTGTTAGGACAAAGTTTAGGATCTAATCCATCAATATCAAAACTAATGTGAACATGTTCAGGCAAGGCAGCAATAATTGCATCGCACATTTTTTTCCATGATGCACCTTCATATTGTTTTTTGCGAACATCGGCATATGTAAATACTTTTACGCGACGAGCATTCTTCTCTGCAAAATTATTTTCCTCTTCACAAAAATCACGGATACCTAATTGAACCAACTTCGATACTTCTTTTAACTGAAGTGTATTATACATAATTGAAGCATGCGAATAAGTAAAACCTTCGTATGCTTTACGTAAATCCATATGCGCATCAATTTGAAGAATACCAAACTTTTTATACTTCTTCGATAATGCCTTGAAAAATCCAAGCGGCGTACTATGATCTCCTCCTACAAGTCCTACAAGCTTCCCTTTATTTAACCACTCCGTTGTTTCTTTTTCGACATGGTCAATCATTTTAGCTGATGCTGCATTAACTTCATCAAGTGCTTTCTTAAGTTTAGGGTCGTTCTGCGGACTTTTACCATCACCAAATGCATCAATAATTTTTGCTGCCGACTTTTTAGCAGCCTTGCTTTGTGCTTGTAATTGCTTGGGCATATCGGTCATGGCTATACCCTGTTTCCATAATTCAGGAAATTCATCATGGAATAAATCAACTTGTGCAGAGGCTTCTAATATAGCAGCTGGCCCTTTTGATGTACCACCGCCGTAGCTAACTGTTGCTTCCCATGGAACAGGAATCAA
>CANGJU010000166.1 GCA_947453935.1 Bacteroidota bacterium
AAAAGCTATTTATTTTAGTAACAGTAACCTTAATCAGTAATTTATCAATTGCTCAAACTACATCTACTAAAACAGATGTGGGGCATGCCAGTGTTAAGACGTTAGAAGGGAAAGAATTCAACACAGCCACTATTGGTAATGATGGCAAACCATTTATCATTGATTTCTGGGCAACATGGTGTAAGCCTTGTGTTGCGGAATTAGATGCAATCAATGAAGAATATACTCAATGGAAAGAAGAAACTGGTGTGAAGGTTTTTGCTGTTTCGATTGATGATAGTCGTTCGATGAGTCGTGTTGCACCTTATGTTGCTGGTAAAGGATGGGATTATACTATTCTATTAGACCCTAATGGAGATTTTAAAAGAGCAATGAATGTCAACTCTGTTCCTCATACATTTTTGTTTGATGGTAACGGGAAATTAGTTGCACAGCATAATAATTACTCTGCTGGCGATGAAGACAATCTGTTTGAAGAAATAAAAAAGCTTTCGGGTAAATAATTACTGATAATTAAATAAATTCGGGAACTTAACAATAGTTAGGTTCCCGTTTTTATTTTTGCACCTTAATTAATTACAATGAATAAACTATTACGAATTACAGTTGTGTGCATGGCATTAATTTCTGTAGCGCAACGCATGAACGCTCAGCAATCAAGCGTTATGTCCAACATCTCTGGTAACTTTGAAGTTAACTCTCAATATTACCAACCCGACAGCGCTATTCTTGCACCAGATGTTCCGGAAAAATTATTGAGCAATGGCTTTTTTAATCTCAATTACGAATCGGGTAATTTCAAAGCAGGATTACGTTACGAAAGTTATTTGAATGCTTTACAAGGATTTGATCCTAACTATCGTGGAAGCGGAATAACTTATCGCTTTGCTCAATTTTCAAAGGACGAAATCACGATTACTGCTGGTAACTTTTATGATCAGTTTGGTAATGGATTAATATTTAGAAGCTATGAAGAGCGAGCATTAGGAGTAGATAATGCAATGGATGGTTTACATATAAAGTACAATCCTTATAAAGGAATTGTATTTAAAGGCTTTGTTGCGGAACAACGTAACTTCTTTGCAAAAGGCCCAGGTATCGTTAGAGGATTTGATGGCGACATTCAATTGAATGATGTATTTGAATCGTGGGCTGATAAGAAACTTCGGTTAGGCGTTGGAGGTAGTTTTGTAAGTAAATATCAAAAAGATAATAGCAATACAAGAATACTTCCTGAAAATGTAGGTGCTTATGCATTTAGAACTAACATTGGTTATGGCAACTGGTTAATGAATGGTGAATATGCATACAAGATTAACGATCCATCGATTGTGAATAATTTCATATACAAAAACGGAGAAGCATTATTGGTTAATATTAACTATGCGAAGAAAGGATTCGGTGCACAAGTATCAGGTAAGCGCGTTGACAATATGAATTATCGTTCAGATCGCGGAGCAACTGGAAATAGTTTGTTCATCAATTATCTTCCAGCAATCAATAAACAGTTAACCTATCGTTTAAGCACTTTATATCCATTCGCAACTCAACCAAATGGTGAGATGGGTGCAGCAGGAGAAATTTATATCAATTGTAAACCAGAGAGTGCATTGGGCGGTAAATACGGAACTAAAATCAGCTTATCAGCATCGGCAGTAAATGATATTCAACGAACAGCATTGAGCAATGATACCCTTGGTTATGCATCAGACTTTTTTGCAATAGGTGACAATCGTTATTATCAAGATGTAAATTTTGAATTAACAAAGAAGTTATCGAAAAATGATAAATTGATTTTAACTTATATCTATCAGGTATATGATAAAAATGTGATTGAAGGTAAAATCGGAGAAAAACAAGTGACATCTCATATTGCAGTAGTAGATTATCTTCACAAATTCGATTCAAAACATAGCTTACGTACCGAGTTGCAACATTTACAAACAGCAGAAGACAAGAAAAACTGGGCGATGTTATTAGTAGAATATAGTGTATCGCCGAAATGGATCATTACTGCGTTTGACGAATGGAATTATGGTAATGAAGATCCAGACCATCGTTTTCATTACTATAATGCAAGCATGGTATATACAAAAGGTCCTACACGTATTGGCTTAGGCTATGCTCGTCAGCGTGCGGGTTTATTATGCGTGGGAGGTGTTTGCAGATACGTGCCAGCAAGTAATGGATTTAATGTAACAGTAACAAGCAGATTTTAATAATTATGAAACATATTAAACTATTTACACTTTGTACATCATTGATTTTAGGCTTTCTATTCTTCGGATGCGACAAAATAGAAGGACCGTATGGAGTTAATAATGGAACAACGCCTCCTGATACGATTACAGATACAATCGTTAGAAAAGTATTATTAGAAGACTTTACAGGACATACTTGCCAGGCTTGTCCAGCTTCGCATACAGAAGCAAATCGATTACATAATATTTATGGTGATAGATTAGTTGTGTTAAGTATTCATGCTGGATTTTTCGCTTGGCCTCAGGGTGCACCTTTTCAAGACAACTTTCAAACTACAGAAGGCACCGCTATTGCAAACGATTTTAATTTGATTAATTTATCGTTTCCGAAAGGAATGATAAATCGATTGTATAAACCAGCAACCTCTTCGCAATATATCTTTGATTGGCCAGACTGGGAAACAACGGTTGACACAATATTACAGCGACCAGCGGATGCGGGAATTGATATTACTAATTCATTCACTACGACTGATAGCATGATGACAGCTACAATAGATATTAAAATGGTGAATGATTATACAAATCCGATAAACCTTGCTGTATATTTTGCAGAAGATAGCATAGTGGCGCCACAAAAAAATGGTTCTGTAGATGTCTTAAATTATGTACACCGTCATATGCTACGCGGTTCGTTTTCTGGTGCATTTGGAGAAACAATTGGGAATAGTGCAACTGCTGGCCAAGTGATAAATAGAACTTACTCCACTAAGTTAAAGCCTTCCAACGCAAATGTCAATCAGGTTTATATATATGCGATCCTTTTTGACAATGTAACACGTGAAGTGATTCAGGTAGAAGAAAAGAAATTGATTCCATAGTTGTAATTAGATATTGATTTGAAAAGCCTCTTCATTCGAAGGGGCTTTTTTCGTAATTAACATCTAGCTGTTAATTGCTAAACGTTTGTAAACGGATAATGCGATTTTGCGAGGATAGTTTTGCCTCATCAGTTCATCAATTTAAATATCCTTTCAAAAAACAAAAACATGAAAAAACAAATCTTAACACTGATCATGATGCTATCAATCATGAACACGCTTCCAACAAATGCAGAAGCGACAAAGGAAACAACTACATGTGTCCGTCCTCCAAAAATTCACATTGTAATTGTAATGGGCAAACCAAAATACGACTGTGAAATTTTTCCAGGCATCTGCTTATTCCTTTATGGAACCTTCGACAGAACAAATCCTTTGTCTGCCGGCACGTACGCATTCTATGAAAACAACACACTACAAATCGAAATTCAAAAAAATGAAATCAGTGAATCACTAGATAAAAAGCTTCAAGAGCAATCCGTTTTTGACTTAGAAAATGAATATGAAATTCCTGATGATATTAGCAGAGATTTAGGAAGCGATACAACTATTATTCTTACTCCAGGGAACTATGAAATACAAGATAATGGAGACAGTTATAGTTTGAATATCCGTTGTAGATAAATTAATTTCAGGCCCGTAAGCCCGAGTATTTTGTTGTTGTCACCCCCGGGGGCTGAGCCCGTAAGCTCTCCCCCTCCTTTATATAAAACCATATGAAAAACTTGATTATCGTTTCTGCTTTATTACTTTTTACAAGCTGTACAAGAATTCTTATTCATGCTAATGGATTTAAAACGC
>CANGJU010000167.1 GCA_947453935.1 Bacteroidota bacterium
ACAACAGTGCTAAAGCTGAAAGTGGTAATACAAATGCTTTAAAGACCAATAGTTTTTTAATACTATCAACTCCTTTATGAACGATGAACATATTTAACATCCAGAAAAGTAAAAATGTAATTGCAGGTCCTGTTTCCAACATCCATGATGAAGGAAAAATAGTAGGCAATGAATCAATTGATGGAATCCAGATTCGAAACATTTGATAAAGAGCAAAACCTCCTATCCATGTTTGAATTCCGAACCAACCACAAGCAACAATTGCTCTTAATAATGCCGGAATATTTGCACCCAAAACTCCAAAGCTTGCTCGCGCTAAGACTGGAAACGGAATTCCATATTTTGCTCCTGCATGTCCGTTTAATATCATTGGCACTAACACAATGGCATTACCTAAAAAAACAGTTAGAACAGCCTGCCACCAATTCATTCCTCCTTCGATAAGCGAACTTGCTAACATATATGTTGGGATGCATAAACTCATACTGATCCATAATGCAGTATAATTCCATATACCCCAAGTGCGCTTTTCGGATGATACGGGAGCTAGGTCTTCACTCGTAAGAATTGATTGGTTTTGTTTGCCCTGCATGGTGTGATATTTACAATCACAAGATATAGAATTGAATAGTGATAAAATTAAAATGAGAAATAAGAATTGAATTAAATATTAACAAAATCACACATAATAAACAGGCGTGGGTTTCCAACAGGTGTGGGCCTGTAGTGTGCTAGCGCTACTACAGGCCCACACCTGTTGATGATTGATGTTTTTTCAACCTCATCAGGTGCAGGTTTAAACCTGCACCTGATATAGGAATAATTTCATTTATAATTATCCAATCGATGATGTTCTCTTTGATTTTTGATATAATTATGAATTTTATCTAATTCCAATTCAGAAACAGCATAGGTCGCATATCCACGTTGCCAAATAAAATAACCATCCGTAAAATTAGATTGATTAATAAAAAACGAACTGCTTCCTTTAATGTGTTTAATTACGTCGGCGATAGATTTCGTTTTATTCATTAAAAACAAACAATGGATATGATCTGAAGCTCCATTCACAATTTTTGGTACGCAACCTATTTCATAAAATTGATTTGAAATAAATTTATAAAGATGTGCTTCAAAAGAACTATCGATTAATGGCATTCGATTTTTTGTAGCCCAAACAGCATGAATCCAAACCTGACTGCATGATTTTGTCATCCGACAAAATTAATTCAACACCATAGCTGAGAAAAGCAAATGTTGGATGTGTTGATAAATTAATTATTATATGAGGTGCGGGATTAATCCCGCACCTCATATAATAGAATTTTTGTGTTGTGATGTAAATTTTTGAACCCAATCAGGTGTGGGATTAATCCCTACAGGCAATCCCGCACCTGATATTAAAAATCAAACCCCCACCAACACCCTTCTAACGCCATCCGTAGCCGTAGAACGGATTAAGGTAAAATCGTTGGCGCCATAGGGTAATTCAGATTTAGGGTCGATTAAAAATTTTTGTGTGGCTTTGTTCGCGTAGTGTACGAGTCCGGCTGCAGGGTATACTTGTAATGATGTTCCCACTACTAAAAACACATCTGCTTGTTCAACTATTTCGATGGCTTTGTCCATCATTGGTACTTGCTCACCAAACCAAACTATATGAGGACGTAATTGAAATCCTTTCTCACAATAATCGCCGAGTTTTAACTCCCAATCTTCTAGTTTGTAAATCAAATCCGGAAAAGCAGTACTTCGCACTTTCATTAATTCACCATGCAAATGAACAACATTCGTTGAGCCTGCTCGCTCGTGTAAGTCGTCTACATTTTGTGTCACAACTGTGACTTTATACTTATGCTCCAATTCAGCAATTGCTACGTGCGCATCATTCGGAGAACACTCCAATAATTGTTTTCTACGTTCGTTATAAAATCGTAAGACTAACTCAGGGTTAGCATGAAATGCTTCTGGAGTTGCGACTTCTTCTATTGCATGATTCTCCCATAACCCATCTGCATCACGAAAAGTTTTTAATCCGCTTTCTGCGCTGATGCCTGCTCCAGAAAATACAACTACATGTTTCATTAAATTATTTTCCAATCGTCTTCAAAATGAAATCCTCTTAATAAATCACCAATAGGCATTCGTTTTTTGCCTGGTAATTGAGCCTCTATCACATTTACAAATCCGTCGGCACCACTTATCTTTAAAAATGTTTTTCCATCTGTTACTAATTGATGCGTTAAAAACACACCTGCTTCTTCTTTGGTCGAATTAAAAATCTTCATAGCAAAAATAGAATTGTCTGGCTTTTGAAATTCTACAAATGCTCCTGGATAAGGTGATAATCCTCTTATGTGATTATGTATTTCTGAAATCGTTTTAGAAAAATCCAATTTACAATCTTCCTTAAAAATTTTAGGTGCATGTTTTAATTCTTCCGAAGATTTGAAAAACATTTCTTGCGGCATTGCTTTGATTCCACCATGCTCAATTTGCTGCACCGTTTTTAAAACTAATCCTGCTCCTATTTGCATCATACGATCATGCAGTTCACCAGCAGATTCATTTTCATCAATGGCAACTTCTTCACGAAAGATAATACTTCCAGTATCGATTTCCTGTTGAAGAAAAAACGTTGTCAATCCTGTTTTTACTTCTCCATTCATCACAGCACGATTGATAGGTGCCGCGCCTCTATAGTGTGGCAATAAAGATCCATGCAAATTAAACGTGCCCATAGGTGGCATCGACCATAGCACTTCAGGCATCATGCGAAAGGCAACTACAATTTGTAAATCTGCTTGCAAAGATTTCACTTCCTCTAAAAACGATTGTGCTTTTAATTTTTCAGGTTGCAAAACTTTCAAGCCTTTTGATAACGCATACTCTTTTACTGCAGAATAAGTCAATTGTTGTCCACGACCTGCAGGCTTATCAGGTGCTGTAACAACTGCAACAACATCATAACCGTTCTCCACTAAAATATTTAACGAAGGAACAGCAAACTCAGGTGTTCCGTAATAGATAATTTTCATTTTTTTAAATAAACAATTTCATTGATTTTGATTAATGGTCCGCCCATACAAATAGAAACACCACTTTTTAAAAAACTAAATTTCAAACCTAATTTCAAACCATCAATTTTGACAGAATCAGGCAAGTTAACAGACTCATAGCGTTTATTGTTATTATCCGCTAATAAAAACTGACAACCATCCACCTTTCGGTTATCCAAAACCGTTACAATAGTATAGCCCTGCTTAGTATAATTTGACTCCATATTTTGGGCTGGTTTACATCCTACCACCAAAAACAGAATAACAAAAACAAGTTTTAAATTATTAATTTGCATAAGCGATTTGATTCATTTTTAATTTCCATTTACCAGTATAAAGATAAGTAAAACAAAAAATCCCCATTAACATCCAATAGAGAATTTCCACCATCCACATACTTGAAGCAGAAGAATGCCAAACGAATGAGCAAATGAAAATATAAATCAGATAAATGGAGATGTTTACTATTTCGAGATTCATCGCCACATTTGTAGCGCCAGTGCCTGAAAGTGCACTCAATAAAATCATGCTAACAGAAAAAATAATCGTAGATAAGCATATGATTGGGAAATCGGAAACAGCACCACTAATTAATGATTCATCCGAAGTGGTTAACTGAAACAACCAATCTGGATAAACAATAATAATTAAAACAGTTAGTACACCAACAATTAAACTCATCAAAGAAATTCGTTTTATCAATGTCATCACTTGATCTGATTTGTTTTGCCCGATTAGATTAGACACCATTGTATTGGCGGCTTGCGAAAATCCCCATATAGGAGTCATGAGAACCATATAAATACTTCGCAAT
>CANGJU010000168.1 GCA_947453935.1 Bacteroidota bacterium
ATGCTTGGTGCGCAAAGCATCATGCTAGGAGAAAACGATGTAGTTGTTGCCGGAGGAATGGAAAGCATGAGTCGCGTACCTTTTTACTCTGAAAATATGCGCTGGGGAAATAAATATGGTAACGTTACAATGGTTGACGGACTTGCAAAAGATGGTTTAACCGATGTTTATCATAACTATCCAATGGGTAACGCTGCAGAACTTTGCGCCAAAGAATGTAATATCTCTCGTGAAGAACAAGATGCTTATGCCATTGAATCGTACAAGCGCTCTGCTGCTGCATGGGCTGCAGGTAAATACAACGATGAAATTGCTCCAGTAGAAATCAAAGGTCGTAAGGGCGATACCATTCTTTTCAATGAAGATGAAGAATATAAAAGTGTAAGCTTTGATAAAATTCCGGGATTGCGTCCCGTATTTGCAAAAGACGGATCCGTAACTGCTGCTAATGCATCAACAATGAATGATGGTGCTGCTGCTGTTGTTCTAATGAGCAAGGAAAAAGCGGATGCTTTAGGCATTAAACCGCTTGCAAAAATTCGTTCTTTCGCAGATGCACAACAAGCTCCTGAATGGTTTACCACTGCTCCTTCTAAAGCTTTACCAAAGGCATTATCAAAAGCTGGTTTATCAGTTAATGATGTTGACTTTTTCGAAATCAACGAAGCATTCTCAGTTGTTTCTTTAGCTAACAATAAAGAAATGAATTTAGATGCATCAAAAGTAAACGTTAACGGAGGTGCGGTATCGTTAGGTCACCCATTAGGGAGCTCTGGCGCTCGTATCATTGTTACCTTAGTTCACATACTAAAACATAACAACGGAAAAATTGGTGCAGCAGGCATCTGTAATGGTGGCGGTGGTGCATCAGCGTTAGTAGTTGAAGCAATGTAATTTATGGCTTACGGTATTTGTAATTTAAGTATTGTTCCTATACGACAAGAACCTGCTCACCGTAGTGAGCAGGTTTCTCAGTTGTTATTTGGCGAAACTTTTACAGTTACCGATCAGCAAAATGAATGGGTAAAGATTACCACCAGCTATGATGATTACGAAGGATGGATTCAAAAGGCACAGTACTTACCTCTTGAATTAACGTCCTACAATGAACTTCAAAAATCACAGCCCTTTATGAGCTACGATTTAGTTCAGATCCTTATCAATCATCAACAACTATTTTCAATTGTTTTAGGTAGTACGTTACCGTTATACCGCGCTAATTCTTGTCGTTTAGGTGATGTAGATTATACCTTCGAAGGTAACGCCCGTCAACCAGAAATCAACCGAAGTACCAGCACTATTCTGGAAAATGCTTTTATGTACTTAAATGCTCCTTATTTATGGGGCGGACGTTCACCATTTGGTATTGATTGTTCTGGATTCACACAAATGGTTTACAAGCTTTGCGGCATCAAATTAAAACGTGATGCTTATATGCAAGCCGATCAAGGCAACTCTGTGCATTTATTAGATGAAAGTCAGCCAGGCGACCTTGCCTTTTTTGATAACGAAGATGGAAAAATTATTCACGTAGGAATTCTGACAGCAAAAAACAGAATTATACATTCTTCGGGAAAAGTACGCATCGACTCCATCGATCATCACGGAATTTTCAATCAGGAAACAAAGCGTTATTCGCATAATTTGCGATTAATCAAACGAATTTTATAAATCTGTTTCTAAGTAATATTTCTTCACCAGCTTAGCAATGGAAACATACGCTTTGCCAATTGCATTTTCCACTTCCTCGGAATTCAACCATTTTGCTTCCGTAATGCCTTCTTCTAACTGAGGCTTCGGAACAGCATCATCACCACAATTCATATTATACCAATAGGTAAACTTTAATACCTGTTGTTCATGGTACGGATAGACGTGATAGGTAGTAAAAGGTCCATCTGTAATTTCCAGCTTTGCCACGCCGCACTCTTCATAGACTTCGCGAATTGCAGCCGTATCTTTTTCTTCGTTGACTTCAATTTTTCCTTTAGGCAAATCCCATTTACCATTTCTGTAAATCATTAGCAAATCGTTTTGCTCGTTCAGTACAATCCCACCAGCCGCTTCCAAAATAGTATAAAGCGAACAGAAAGTTTTCCACGAAGCCTCCAAGTCGACACATTGAAAATAAAGCTCCCCTACCATTTTATTTATCTCAAACGCACCAACAAGCTGCTGTATAACTGTCGCGGGCTCAGTACCATTCAGACGTAAAATAAGGTCGCCCCCCTGAATAGATCCTTTCAAATCCATAAACCGAATGAGTCGCTCGTTGATATAAACATTGTACATATTACAGAGATTTAATGTAGCATTTTTGCTTCGTTTACCGAAAGTGCGTAGGTTTGCAAACTATGCAAAATGATACTGCCTCAAAAGTAGCCGAATTCTTGTTGCAAATCAAAGCAATTAAGCTTCAACCTGAAGAACCTTTCGTTTGGGCCTCTGGTTGGAATTCGCCCATTTACTGTGATAATCGCATCGCGCTTTCTTATCCGAGAGTAAGAACATTCATCCGACAGGAACTCGTTAAGCTTATTGAAGATAAGTTTGGCCGTCCAGATATTATTGCCGGAGTTGCTACTGCAGCAATTGCGCAGGGAGCCTTGGTATCGGAGGCATTAGGACTTCCATTCGTATATGTACGTTCATCAGCAAAAGACCATGGTCGTCAGAATACAATTGAGGGTGAAGTAGCGCCAGGTCAAACAGCTGTTGTGATTGAAGATTTAGTATCGACAGGTGGAAGCAGTTTAAAAGCAGTTGAGGAATTAAAAAAGAATGGGGTTATCGTAAAAGGCTTAGTATCTATTTTCTCTTACGGATTTGATACCGCAACAGAAAACTTTAAAAAAGCAGGTTGCCCTTTTTATTCGCTTTGCAACTATGAGATTTTATTAAAACAAGCCTTAGATACCGGCTATATTAAAGAGACAGACTTAGAAATGCTTCAAGACTGGAGAAAGGACCCTGCTAACTGGAAAAAATAATTGTATGACAAGAATTGAAAGCGAAAAAGTAAGCATTAATAAATCCGCAACGGATGTTTTTAACTATCTGCAAAAAATGGAAAATATTGGCAACTTACTTCCTGAGCAGGTCGAGAATTTTACTTCGGATGAGCAGACTTGTCGCTTTGAAATAAAAGGAATGGGTTCGATGGGATTAAAACTAGGACCTGTTACAAATGATTCGATTACCTTTTTGAAAAATGAAAAAGCACCGTTTGATTTTTCATTGATTGCAACTATTAACGATAATGGTGCGAGTACAGGAGTACAATTAGTTTTTGAAGCAGACTTAAATCCTATTTTTAAAATGATGGCCGAAAAACCACTTCAGAATTTTGTAAACCATCTGGTGAAAAAGTTTGAGTCGGTTATGAACGCTTAACGATTATTCGCGCTTGCGGATGATACACTTTTCTCGTTTCTCCCTCATAAAACACACTGGCACTTCCGTCTGAATTAATACCTTCTAATCGGGCATCGACAATTTGATTATCAATTAAAAATTCGACGTATTCGTTGATTTGATATAAATGCTGATGATAAAGTTTACTTATCAATTCATACTGCCCTGCTTTAAAATAATCGAGGTACTTTTTGATATGCTCTGCTAAACGCAAAACCTCTGTTTCATAGTTGTAATCCTCTTCGGTAATCATCTTCAACGAAGTCGATGGAGTTTCAAAATTATCATCTGGCCAAAG
>CANGJU010000169.1 GCA_947453935.1 Bacteroidota bacterium
ATAAAGGTGAGTTCATAACGATTGCGACTGTCCGCCCTGAAACGATTTTAGGTGATACTGCTGTTTGTGTGCATCCAGAAGATGAGCGCTACAAACATCTGAAAGGAAAGTTTGCCGTGATTCCAATGTGCAACCGTAGAGTACCAATTATTTTTGATGATTATATTTTGATGGAGTTCGGAACAGGTTGCTTAAAAGTAACTCCTGCTCATGATATCAACGACTACAACTTAGGAATTAAACATGGCTTGCCGACCATTGATACTATTCAGCCGAATGGAACTATGAGCCAAGCTGCAGGATTTTATATTGTTGAAGATCGCTTTATTGTGAGAAAGAAAATTGTGAAGGACTTAGATGCGATGGGTGCTGTTGTTAAGGTTGAAGACTATACAAACAAGGTTGGTTATAGCGAGCGCACCGATGCCGTTATCGAACCTAAGTTAAGCATGCAGTGGTTTGTGAAGATGAAAGAATTTTCGAAGCCTGCGCTTGATGCTGTAATGGATAATGATGTAAAGTTAATTCCAGACAAGTTCATAAATACCTACCGCCATTGGATGGAGAATGTACACGACTGGTGTATCTCTCGTCAGTTGTGGTGGGGACAACGTATTCCTGCTTGGTATGATAACAAAGGGAATTATGTTGTTTGTAAAACTTCGGAAGAAGCACTAGCTGCATTAAAAGAAAAGAATGCGGGTGTAACAGCTGCGGATATCCGTCAGGATGAAGATGTACTGGATACCTGGTTCTCTTCATGGTTATGGCCGATCTCTGTGTTTGATGGATTTAAAAATCCGGATGGAGTAGACATCAACTACTACTACCCTACTAATGATTTAGTAACGGCTCCTGAAATTTTATTCTTCTGGGTTGCTCGTATGATTATGGCAGGATATGAATATCGTGGTAAACGTCCGTTTGAAAATGTTTACTTAACAGGGATTGTTCGTGATAAGCAAGGAAGAAAAATGAGCAAGTCGTTAGGTAACTCTCCCGACCCATTAGAGTTAATTGAAAAGTTTGGTGCTGATGGCGTTCGTGCTGGAATGTTACTTTCATCTCCTGCAGGAAACGATTTGTTGTTTGATGAATCATTATGCGAACAAGGAAGAAATTTCTGGAATAAGCTATGGAACGCTTTCCGTTTAGTAAAAGGATGGGAAGTAGATTCAAACCTTGCGCAACCTGATTATTGCAAAACTTCAATCGAGTGGTTCGAAAATAAATTCAATGCTTCATTAACTGAGATTAATGACCACTACGACAAATACCGTATGTCGGATGCATTAATGTCGACTTACAAATTAGTATGGGACGACTTCTGCGCTTGGTATCTTGAATTGATTAAACCTGCTTATCAGTTGCCGATTGACGCAACTACTTACGCTGCAACTATTGGCTTCTTCGAAAATATCGTTCGCATCTTACATCCGTTTATGCCATTCGTATCAGAAGAAATCTGGCATTTGATAGGCGACAGAAAAGAAGGCGATGATTTGATTGTAAATAAATGGCCAGAAGTACAACCAGTAGATCAAAACATCATTAGCAATTTTGTAGTTGCTTCTACGATGATATCTGAAATCAGAAATTTCCGTCAGAGTAAAGGCATATCACCAAAAGAATCGTTAGAACTAATTATTTCAAAAGTCGGTAATACGGTAGCGTTAGACCAATTTGGAAGTTCAATTATTAAGCTTTCTAATTTAAGTGCGATTACAACAACAGAAGAAAAGCCAAGTGGTGCATTCCCTTTTGTAGTGCAACATTACGAATGTTACATTCCGCTTTCGGAAGCTGTTGATAAAGACGCAGAAAAAGAAAGATTAACAAAAGAGTTAGAATACACAATAGGATTTTTGAAATCGGTAGCTGCAAAATTGAGTAACGAGCGATTTGTAAACAATGCAAAACCTGATGTTGTTGCTGCAGAGCAAAAGAAAAAAGCGGATGCAGAATCAAAAATAAAATCGATTGAAGAAGCACTCGTTTCGTTGTAATTAGTATGCATATAAGTCAGCGGCAATTATTTTTTAGTCACGTAGCTCAAACTAGTCCTGAGCCGCTGGCATTAGAAATTGAAAAAGCCGAAGGCGTTTATTTATTTGGTAGTGATGGTAAACAATACCTCGATTTTATAAGCGGTATTTCTGTAAGTAATGTTGGTCACCGACATCCGAAGGTTTTAGCTGCAATACAAGAGCAACTCAACAAACACATGCACTTAATGGTGTATGGCGAGTATATTCAAAGTCCGCAGGTAAAATTAGCCGCTGCCCTATCACAAACACTTCCTGGAAATCTCGATAGTATTTACTTTGTTAATTCGGGAACTGAAGCAACAGAAGGAGCTATTAAATTAGTAAAGCGCGCAACAGGAAGAAAAAAAATAATTGCATTTAAGAATTCCTATCACGGAAGTACAAATGGTGCTTTAAGTCTGATGAGTGATGAATATTTTTCATCAGCTTATCAGCCTTTACTGCCGCATATCGAATTTTTAAATCCGAATGATGAAAGTGAATTATCGAAGATAGATAATGAAACAGCAGGCGTTTTTGTTGAATTAATTCGAGGTGAAGCAGGTGCCATTGCATTAGATGAAACATTTGTTTCAAAACTAAAAGCACATTGTGAACTTGAAGGTGCATTATTAGTAGTAGATGAAATACAATCTGGTTTTGGACGATCAGGTAAATTCTGGACCTGTGAACATTACGATTTAATTCCTGATGTAATTCTAATGGCAAAAGGAATGGGGGGCGGAATGCCCATCGGTGCATTTGCTGCAAAGCAATCTCTGATGAAAGAACTTAGTCATAATCCGGTATTGGGTCATATCACTACGTTTGGTGGACATCCGGTATCGTGTATGGCATCATTAGCCACGTTGGAAGTTGTGAATGAAGTATTAGCCACAACACACATACAGGAATGTGAAGCTATCATCAGAGAAGAGCTAAATCATCCGAAGATAAAATCGATTAACGGTAAAGGATTATTACTTGCAGCAGAATTAAGTTCGAAAGAAGAGAATTTTACGTTCATCAAAAATTGTATTCAAGACGGATTAATCACCGATTGGTTTTTATTTGCTGATCATAAATTCAGAATTGCTCCACCACTCACTATCACAAAAGAGGAATTGGATTCAGCCTTGGACATTATCAAATCAAACCTTGATAAAATTTAAAATTCCTTAAAAATTCATTTTGCCAAACTTACCTTGCAACGCTTATTCAATAGAACTCAATAAATATTTATATTCGTAAATAATCTGCTTTCCTATGAACGTACTAATTGTTGAAGACGAACGCTCACTCTCTCATGAGATGGAAATTTATTTGACGCGTCAGAATTTTAATTGCGATGTGGCCTTCAACGGAAAAAACGGAACCGATATGGTACTGTCGAATGAATACGATTTTGTATTACTCGATTTAGGTTTGCCTGATATGGATGGACTTGAACTTTTACGTGAAGCTAAAAAGAAAAAGTGCGAAGCTGCTTTTATCATACTTACAGCGCGCAGTGAAGTAGAAGACAAAATTAAGGGACTCGATTTAGGAGCAGATGATTATATCGGCAAGCCATTTTCATTAGCAGAATTACAAGCGCGAATGCAGGCAATTTTACGTCGTAAACACGGACTAAAATCGAATGTGATGCAGATTGCCGAATATGAAAT
>CANGJU010000170.1 GCA_947453935.1 Bacteroidota bacterium
AACAGAAAAGTACATTTTGGCAGAGCGACAAAAAACAATCAATGCTTTAGAGAACATTGAAAAGAAAATGCTACAAGCCATCAAAAAGAAAAACGAAAATTCTTTAACTGTTTGTAAGCAGATTACAGAAGAAGTTTTTCCTCATAATCTTCCACAAGAAAGAGAACAATCATTTATTCCGTTTTACTTAAAGGAAGGCGTTAATGGTATCAAATACTTGCTTGATAATTTCAAGCCTTTGTCGAATGAAATATTAATTGTTGTAACAGAATAAAACTATGAATAATAATACCCGCAATCCATTTAATTTAATTGTACTGGTTTCTGCATTAGGTTACTTCGTCGATTTATTCGATTTGCAATTGTTTAACTTAGTAAGTAAAGAAAGTTTAAAAGGGATTGGCATTGTTGATCCTAAATTAATAGACCTGTACGATTACCAATTGTTTTTATGGCAAATGGGAGGAATGTTAGTTGGTGGCATTATATGGGGTGTATTAGGAGATAAAAAAGGAAGGAAGTCGGTTTTGTTCGGTTCTATTTTATTGTATTCATTAGCCAATATTGCTAATGCATTTGTGTGGAATGTAGAACAATATGCGTTTATGCGTTTTATTACAGGACTAGGTTTGGCAGGCGAGTTAGGTGCTGCGGTAACGTTAGTGTCTGAAACGATGCATAAAGAATCAAGAGGATGGGGAACGATGTTAGTAGCGGTAGGCGGTGCCTTAGGAGCTGTGCTAGCATCTTCGTTCGTTGGACAAAATTTAAGTATTGGCTCACTTGCAAATTGGCAGGTAGCTTATTTGATAGGTGGTATATTAGGATTGCTTTTATTGTCACTTCGTGTTGGTACTATCGAATCAGGAATGTTTAAGTCGTTGA
This sequence comes from Bacteroidota bacterium, assembly GCA_947453935.1. GTDB lineage: Bacteria > Bacteroidota > Bacteroidia > AKYH767-A > OLB10 > CAINEC01. The sequence goes on from CANGJU010000170.1 coordinate 886, forward strand.
ATAACGATGAGAAAATAAAACGTGGTGATTTACTAATGATTTTTGGTAATAAAGAACGCTTATTAAAATACATGCTTTGCTTAGCTATTGGAATTCCAATCTGGTGTAGTGTTGGAATTTTGATGAAGTTTAGTGTAAAGTTCTCTAGCCCTGATTTGTTAAATATTAATGGCGGACCTGCTTTGATAACGAAAGCTGTAATGTTTACTTACCTCGGTTTTTCGTTAGGCGATTTATTAAGTGGTGGAATGTCGCAATTAATGAAGAGTAGAAAAAAAGTACTCTATATCTACCTCGTTTGTTGTGCGTTGTTTTACTTCGGATTTTTATTTTCGAAAGGCATCAGTTTAGATTTGTATTATTTCTATTTCTTTTTACTTGGAATTACATCAGGATACTGGACCATTTTTGTAACAATGGCAGCAGAACAGTTTGGAACAAACCTTAGAGCAACCGTTGCAACTACAACACCTAATTTAGTAAGAGGGTCAGTGGTGCCAATTGTTTTATTATTTAAATATTGGGAACCTTCATACGGTACAATTAATTCTGCAATTGCGCTAGGTGTTATTAGTTTTATTCCTGCTTTTATTGGTGTGTATTTCATCAAAGAAACATTTAACAAAGAACTCAATTATCATGAGCAGTAAAAAGACACTTGTGTTAGGGGCTTCTACTAATCCTGAGCGCTATTCCTATCGTGCAATTCTTAGTTTGTTATCGCACGGACACGAAGTATGTGCTGTTGGTTTGCGTAATGGTTATATTGGCGAATGTGAAATTGTAAAGGAACAATTACTTTTTGGTGATGTTGATACAATCACTGTTTATGTAAATCCCGATAATCAGGAAGTGTATTATAATTACATTCTTGAAATAAATCCGAAGCGTGTGATTTTTAATCCCGGAACAGAAAATCCGGAATTAGAAAAAATGCTTTCTGATAAAAATATTTCTTTTGAGCACTCTTGCACGTTAGTGTTGCTTGCGTCTAATCAATATTAGTTTCACTGATAAAAGTAAAGGACGTTCCAACACCAACTTCAGAATCAACACGCACTTTCATCTGATGGAAATTTGCAATCGTTTTTACAATAGGAAGTCCTAATCCAAAGCCTTCAGCTGTTGAGTTATGTAATCGTTTAAATCGATCGAAGATGGTTGGAATTTCTTCTTTCTTCATTCCTACACCAGTATCTTTTATCTCAATCGTAAATTCATTTCCAATTGTTTTTGTTGTGATAATAATGTTGCCACTTTCTTTGTTGTATTTGATTGCATTATTAATCACATTGGTAAACATGGTATATAAAAGTGCTCTGTTTCCAGGATTAATTTCGATGTTTTCGTAAAACTGACGAATAATTTTAATGTCTTTTTCTATCACGCGCTCTTCAATTTCTTCAAGTACTTCTTCTAGCAATTGAAGCAAATCTACTTTCTCATTTTTTAAATACTGATCATTTTCAATTTTAGAAATCAGTAAAAGCGCTTTGATAATTTTACTCATTCGATTGAGTGTTCGCTGCGAGTCAGAAAGTTTAATCATCACTTCCTCGTTCAGCTCATGTTCAATCATTAAATTTTCTAAACGATTTTGTATGATGCTAATTGGTGTTTGTAATTCATGCGATACATTCGATATAAATTCTTTTTCAATTTGAAATGCATCTTTTAACATCAACATCATCTCGTTGATTCGTTGATCCAGTTTGTTGAATTCTCGTGTGGTAGTATTGATTCGCGTAAAGTCGAAGTTGTTAGGTGATGGAACAGGTTTTAATTTTCGTTCCATAATTTTATTTAATGGACGCATCAGAATTGTTACGAATCCTAAGTCAATAAATAAACTTACGATAACAAAAAACAACATGATGATGAATGAAAATTGTTGGAAGGTGTTTTTTAATTGTTCGATTGATCCAATTCCTTCACCAACATTTAATTCATACAACTGATTGTCGTACGTGAATGGTCGTTTGATAATACGATGCTTCATTACTTCTCCGTTAGATGAGCGCCATTCTTCGTCACTGATGTCCATATCTCTCGACATTTTTCTTGGGTCGAGAATAGGGTAGATGGCAACGAACTCTTCTTTCAGGATATTATAACTTTCAAAACTGCAATCTTGCTCTAAGGTAATTTCTTCGATTCCGCCTTTCTTAACTGTTAGCAATACGCGTTCAGATCGAGCTACTAAACGTTTGTCAATATGATCGTAAACCAACTTCTGCACGATGATGGGAAGAATAGCATTAAAAGCTAATACGATTATCAATTTTGATAATCCGTTGTAAATCGCAAACTTGGTTTGTATCGTTGGCGACTTTCTGCGCTTAATGAAGTTGGGTAAAATATTCATTTTATAAATTCACTCGGTATCCAACACCTCTTACAGTTTCGAACCAATCAACTGAACCATGCGCTGATAGTTTCTTTCTTAAATTCTTAATATGCACATCAATGTAGTTCGATTCGTAATCGTCATCTAATACATCACCCCAGATATGTTCAGTGAGCTGTGTTCTGGTGAGAACTCTGTTTTTATGTAGTCCAAGATAATGTAATAAATCGAATTCTTTTTTTGTGAGATTGATAGCATTACCATTGCATTGAACTGTACGATTAGAAATATCGATTTCATATTCGGCAATCTGCATCACATTCGATTTTAGTCCGTGTTTACGACGTAAAATTGCCTGCATTCGCGCTTGTAATTCTGCTAATGAAAATGGCTTGCCGATATAATCATCTGCTCCTAAATCGAGTCCCTTAATTTTGTCTTC
>CANGJU010000171.1 GCA_947453935.1 Bacteroidota bacterium
AATTATAATCCGATGGATACCATCAAGTATATGCGTGATCAAAAAGAAGAGAAAGGGAAAGGCGGACAAGGTAATCATGATACGATTGGTATGATAGCAATGGATGCTAATGGTGATTTTAGTGGAGCCTGTACTACGAGCGGAATGGCATTTAAATTACATGGTCGTGTAGGTGATTCACCTGTGATTGGTGCTGGGTTGTACGTCGATAATGAAGTTGGTGCAGCCACATCAACAGGAGTAGGTGAGGAAGTAATTCGCATCTGTGGTTCGCATACAATTGTAGAAGCCATGCGCTATGGTAAGTCGCCATTAGAAGCATGTAAGATTGGAGTAGAACGTATGTATAAACTGCGAAAAGATAAAATTGCTGATATGCAAATCGGATTTTTAGCAGTGAATAAAAAAGGAGAAATAGGAGCCTTCGCATTACGAAAAGGTTTTACGTATACGTATAAACTTCCTGATGGTGTTGATGTCATTAAAGAAGCAGATTGCTTATTAAAAGAGTAATATGATTTTTGAATTAGCTGTATTTAATCCCGATTCAGTTGGAATTGCCCAAGAATGCAAGGTGTCGCGAATAGAGTTGTGCGACAATTATGCAGTAGGCGGTGTCACTCCTTCTGTTGATAGTTTTATTGCAGCAAGAAGAATATTTCAAGGTCCTATCATGGTCATGATTCGTCCAAGAGCGGGCGACTTTGTTTATGATGATGATACAATCAATCAGATGGTTCAAGAAATTAAGACGTTTGATAATCTTGGTGCTGATGGTTTTGTTTTTGGTTGTTTGTATGATGATAAAAGCGTTAATGCCTCCCAGTTAGATTTGCTTGTCAATACTTCCAATAAGAAGTTGACTACCTTTCATCGTGCAATAGATGAAGTAGTAGATTACGAATCAGGAATACAGGCGCTAATTGATTGTGGTGTAAATAATGTCTTAACAACAGCTTGTTCCGCAAGTGCTCTGCAAGGAAAATTCGCAATTGAAAAAATGATTAATCGATATGGTAATCAACTAAATTTTATTGCTGGTGGTGGAGTTAGAAGTAACAATGTATCAGACTTATTATTGAACTCTAACATTACTCAAATTCACAGTGCCGCAATCACACAAAAAGAAAATTTCGTTGCGGATGAAGAAGAAGTTCTTAAAATTATGCAAAGTATAAATAATTAAAATTTGTATTTCATCGAGAGGTTAATCACTCTTCCCTCTATTGGTCCCCAAAGATCGGTATAAACAGGTTGTCCATTCTCTAATTTTACCAATGACTCGTAGTTCGATTGTTTGAAATTGTTGATGTTCTCACAGTTCAATACAATACTCAAACGATTTATTTTTCTTTCTATCATGGCTGCTGTAAACCAATAGTCGGGAACATTTTTGTAGTTCGCATCTACTTGATTCGCATTGTAAGCAGCTTCAATTCCCATTCGCCATTTATTTTGTATTTCATAGGCAAGTGTGCAGGCAAATTTATCATTCGGATTAAATGGTAATTGATAATTCTGATTTTGTCCTTCACGATACGCAATGGTATGATTGTATCCTAAATATAATTCCCAGTCTTCTAAACTAAGTCGGATATAGGTATCAGTACCATAACTTTTAATCATGCCGGTTTCATTAGTGATATAAACTTCTCCAAAGTAATTCTTGTGGACAATTGCTGGGTTTGCTATGTCTGTAAAATAAAATGCCTGATTAATATCCATATGGACTTTGTTTCCGATAAGCACCGAATAATTAATATCAGCGTTGTATCCGTTTGATTTTTCAATCTGCAAAGCGTTAATTGTGTCGTTAATGATTTTATATTGAGGAATACTAAGTTCATTCGCTAGTGATGGCTTTCTGTATCCACTTGCATAGCGTATGCGAATCGATAGGTCATCACATGGCTTGATAAAAAATCCTGCAGAAGGAAGTGAAACAGTTTGTTTATTTGAAATATCAATACGATAACCTAAGTCAAGCATTACATGATCTGAAAGTTTATAATTGTCCTGTGCAAACAAGCCAACTGTAGTTGAATTAAAATTAGTTATTCGAATGCTATCGTTTTTAGCAGGCTCGAAATTATTAGTAATGCAATTTATTCCTATAACAGCTGTGTGTTTTTTCTTTGTCGCGACATAGTTGAATTCTTGATAAGAACTTCCTTCTTTGCCTTTGAAAATTAAATCGGGATTCGAATAATAACGATTATAAAAAGAAGTAGCAGCTTTATAATGCAATGAAGATGTTTCATTAAGCGTATAATCCATTGAAAAATCTATCGTATGTCGTGTATAGGTTTCAATGACATGAAAATTATTGGTTGCCGTTATTCCGTTGGTGATTGCATTAATCAATCCTGATTCACGATTGTCGCGATTTAAATTATAGCCTATGTTAAATGCTAAATTTTTATTGCTATAGAATAAACGTGGATGCACAATGTAATTTTTATCTTGAGGCACTTCCATGTATCCATCTTTGTTGATGTCTACCGCTTCTTTCATATTTCCCCCTAAAAACAAAGTGTAACCCCATTTATTTTTTTTCTGTCCTGCAAAAAAGTTCAGGTTGTTTTCGTTTAATGAAGTATGATTTCCAACAACAATTCCGGTTAACGAATCGGTAGGTTTTTTAGATATGAAATTTATTACACCGCCAATCGCATTTTCACCGTATAACGTCGACCCACATCCTTTAATAATTTCTACTTGTTGTAAGTCGAGTGGGGGAATACTTAACACACCGAGCGATCCAGAAAACCCATCATATAAGGGCAATCCGTCTTTAATTATTTTGGTGTATTTACTTTCTAAACCTTGCATGCGAATGGCATCATTCCCATTAACCGGATCTGTCTTTTGTACAGTAATTACAGAAAGGTCTCCAAGCAAACTGCCAATTCCTCCTGGCACAATACTGCTTTCTTCATCCATCTCTTCTAATCCTAATACTTCTACTTTTATTGGAAGGTCTTCTATACGTGCGTTGGTACGTGTACTGCTTATGATTACTTCATCAAGGACAAGTGGTGCTAATTTAATTGTCATTGATTCCTTTAATTCTGCATCAGAAAATTGAATCGTTTTTTTTTCATATCCAACGGCAGATAAAATAATTTTATAATCGGAAGTGATAGAAAAAATCAAAGTGATTTTACCATCTGCATCAGCATTGCTTCCAACATTTTCATGTGGTTGAAAAGCAGTGAAAAAAGGTATTGGTAAATTTGTTAAACTATCTACAACGGTTAGTTGTATTTTATGAATGGGGTTTTGTGCATTCGCTTTAAGCCCTGAAAGAAAAATTGCTATAATGATGAGAATTCTATTCATGTCTCAAAGGAAACAAGAATTCTTAAACTTAACGAACAAATTTGGTTAAATCTTATGCTTGACGAGCCATCAACGACTGACGCTGGCGAAAATATTCTTCTTCTGAAATAAATCCTTTGTTTTTAAGCATCTCTAAACTCTCTAACTGAGGATTAGAATGTACTTGTCCGATAACGTTACTATTGTTATTACTTTGACTCACTGGTTGTGAAGTAATGCGTTTGATAGCATAAAAGATTATTCCGAATTGAATCAAGACAAAAAGCACAAAGAACAAAATGATAATGAATAAATATTGCAATGATTCCGTTAACGATTCGCTTCG
>CANGJU010000172.1 GCA_947453935.1 Bacteroidota bacterium
CCATTTAGGCGATACACTATATTCTACTAATAACATCGCCCAGTTTTTCTTGTCTTCTGCTGTTAGTAAATGTTGCAACTCGGTACGTAAGCTATGTTTTGAATCGAATTTGTGCAAATAATCTACTACTACAATATGAGAAGTCACTTGTTTTTCTCCGATTTTACCTTCAATCACATTTTTATCATATACCTGATAGATATAAGTTAAAATCAATTTATCGTTCTTCGATAACTTCTTTGTTAATTCAAAATTTACATCTTGATAATAACGGTTGTCGCCAATTGCAAAAAAGTCTGATGCATAACCAAGGGTATCATTGCTCAATGCAGTTCGTTGGATGTCATTTACAGCAGATGCAGACAAGCTTAACTTAGTTCCATATTTACCACCCAATGTACTTTCTGGTTTACAATTGATATAAATTTCTCCTGCTGCACCCATCTCACCATTTGGTTGAGTTGCGAATGGATACAAAGTGCTTAAACGATAGGTAAGCTGTTTATTGATTGCTGGAAGATAATTGATGAACAAACTATTTCCTGTTGCTCCGCGATCTGAACGATAATTCATATTGTCAACGCGCTTACCTGATACTTGTGCACCGAATCCTTTCTTCGCATAGTTAATATTAACCAATAAAGCTTCTCCGTTTTTATATATGAAATTATTCACGATCGATGGATCGTTAATCTTGTAGGCATATTCAGCATTCACTAACCAGTTGCCATAACCAATGTTAGTTCTAAATGCATAAGCCCCTACATTTTCAGGAAGTATTCTTGTATTGCTATTATCTTTTTGATATTTACTTACAAAACTACCTCCAACGCCTAACCGAAGTTTCTTGTCAGCCCATGATTCAAATACATCATTCAACTGGACATCGCCATCAAACCCTCTTACAATACCAGGTCCTTTAGCAAAGAAATTTCGTTGTTCCGCAACAAATCCTTTTAATACAATTCCTTTATAAGGATTATATTTAATATGTAAACCATCCATCGCATTATCCACTCCTAATGCACGCTCTTCATAACTTCTGAAGATTAAGCCATTTCCAAACTGATCATAAAAGTTACCCGCCGTAATAGTGATTTCATCTTTCGAAAATTGAGCAAAGCGATAAGTTATTCCACTTCCACGATAGTTAGGATCAAATCCTTGTAAAGCATTCAAATAACTTTCGTAACGTAATCCTGCTTTGAAATTACCCGATTCATAATTGAGATTAAAAAAGCCGTTGCTTAATAATTTCTCAGGTACATCAGGTGCAAGAATTGCACTGTCGGGTTGGTAATATTGAGAGTTAACTTCAAAGTTACCGGAGATGTTCGACATTACGCTTGATTGCTGAGCATTCACTAATTGAGCTGCAGCTACCAAAGACATACACACAACTGTAATTCGTATTAGTTTATTCATTGTGATTAATTAAGGTGCAAAAATAAAAACGGGAACCTAACTATTGTTAAGTCCCCGAATTTATTTAATTCTTAGTAATTATTTACCCGAAAGCTTTTTTATTTCTTCAAACAGATTGTCTTCATCACCAGCAGAGTAATTATTATGTTGTGCAACTAACTTCCCATTACCATCAAACAAAAATGTATGAGGTACAGAGTTTACATTCATTGCTCTCTTAAAATCTCCATTAGGATCCAATAGAATTGTATAGTCCCAACCTTTTCCCGCAACATAAGGTGCTACACGACTCATTGAGCGACTATCATCAATTGATACTGCAAAAACTTTTACGCCGGTTTCTTCTTTCCATTGAGAATATTCCTCGTTGATTGCATCTAATTCCGCAACGCAAGGCTTACACCATGTTGCCCAGAAATCGATGATGAATGGTTTACCGTCATTACTAATACTGGCTGTGTTGAATTCTTTCCCTTCTAACGTCTTAACACTGGCATGCCCCACATCTGTTTTAGTAGATGTAGTTTGAGCAATTGATAAATTACTGATTAAGGTTACTGTTACTAAAATAAATAGCTTTTTCATAATGGGGTATTAAATAAAGGGACTCCGAAGAGTCCCTTTTACAACGAGATTATTTCTCTAAAATTACTTTTTTAATGATTTTTTGTCCTGGTGTTTCAATGTTGATTAAATACGATCCATTTTCGAAAGAAGAAAGATCAACATTTAATGTTCCTGTATTCGCAACATTTTCTTGACGAGAAATTGTTTTTCCAACCATATCAGTTATCACAACTGTAAATGAAGTTACATTTAACTTGTTTAGAGTTAAACTTACATTGCCAGCCGAAGGAATCGGGAATACACTGATAGTTTCAGTAATTGAATTTTCACCAACACCTACGTTTTGTGTAATGTTGATGTCATCAATATAACCGTTGTTACCATATCCACTGATTGCAGTGAATTTAGCAATGATGTTAGTTTGGCCTAATAAAGAAGTAAGGTCAACAGTTTCTTGTCTCCAATCGGTTGTAGATCCTGAAACGGGTGTCCAAGCATTCGTATTTGCAGTTAAGTTTGTTGTTAATCCAGTATCATCATTTTTACCCCATAACATATTCCATGTTGTGCCGCAATCTGTTGTTGCATTAAAATCTATCTCATCGCTGTATGCTGCGCTATATCTAACTTTTGCTACATAAAAAGTCAAGTATGCATTATTCGCACCTGCTAAAGAGAATGGAGGTAAATACAATTCATCAATTTGTCCTGGAGTACTATTGTAAAAATCAATTTTAGCTGAACCATTTGTTCCTGTTGCACCAGCCGCTACACGTGTCCATGTATAACTAGCATCTGCATTATATCTTGCCCAACCAGCAGGAGGGAAAGTACCTGTGGTAAATCCTTGAATAATTGGAGTAGCAATCGGAGCAGCAGCAATTAATAAAGGAGTTACTTTAGAATCGTTGTTTACATCTTGATCTGTACTTCCATTAGGATTAGATGTCGCAGTAGTAATTGTGTGCGAACCTGCTGTTAATGTGATAGCGGGTAATGTAATTAAACTAGAACCACCTGATGGGATATTACCTGTCCAGCTGTATGATTGATTAGTGCCAGCATCTACTTTATAAAGGATGTCTAATGTTGTTAAATCAGCAATGCCGTAGTTAAATACATTTACTGATGGAGTTACTACTGTATTACAATTTAAAAAATTTATTTGAGTTGCTGTAACACCAGCGTCATTTTGAATTAACGTACGGCTATATCCTGCTTGATGTACTTCTTTAGTTGCATCGTCTTGTACAAATCCAACTACCGCTAACTGAACTTGGTTGTATACGTTAGCCATTGTCCATGTAAAGTTATAAACTACAGAATCGCCTTGAACCATTGTAGATGGTAAAGCAGTTCCATTTGCATCTGGTAACATTTTTTTCATTACTCCTTCAAAATGCTTTTCGCCATTTGATCCTGGAGCTGCGGTGAAATAAATATTTCTTTCGATAATTGCAAAACGAGCTACTAATCCAGTTGTAGCAATACTGCCTGTCATTTTAACAACCGCTGTAACGTTTACGTCAGTGCCATTGATAGCATGTGTAATGTTTACAGTAAAAGGTGACGTAACCGCAGCGCGATTAGTTAAAATAGCCTGTGTTAAAGTTGCAGGCTGATCATTATATACGTTACCATCTACGATTCCATTAGGAGAATAG
>CANGJU010000173.1 GCA_947453935.1 Bacteroidota bacterium
AGAATTGCGAATGGAAAATATACTTTGTTAGGATTAACAAGTAAAGACATTAGTACTACAAAAGGAAACACAAAAGATTTTGGGGTAATGGGATTAGGATTTTGCCCCGGTACTGCATGTATAGTTTCGACCTTTCGATTAAGAGGTAAAAACAGAATGGAGAAGTTTCGTAAAGTCACTCTACATGAATTAGCGCATACCGAAGGACTCCCTCATTGTCCTGACCCGCATTGCTACATGCGCGATGCAAAGGGGAAAGATTATTTAGATGAGGAGACCGATTTTTGTAAGATTTGTAAACCTATACTAATTAAAAAAGGATGGAAATTGTAATATTTTAAAAACATCCATTCATTTTTCCCAAACAAGTAACTATTTTTAAGGTATCCAAATCTTTATAGCTTTGAAAACATCGTTACGCCTTTCAATTATTATCCTATTTTCATTTCTTCATCAATACGCAAATGCGCAAGTGTTGATTAATGAATATTCAGCATCTAATCTTGCTCAGTTTGTAGATGACCATAGTGATTATGAGGACTGGATAGAATTATATAACTCCGGAACTGCATCTGTAAACCTTGGAGGTTATTATCTAAGCGACGATTCATCCAACATTACGAAATATCAGATTCCTGCAGGAACAATTATCAGCGCTGGTGGTTACCTTCGTTTCTGGTGCAGTGGACGAGATACTTATTCAGGAAATAATTATCATACGAACTTTCGAATCACACAAACAAAAAATAATGGAGAGGATATCGTTCTATCAGATCCAACAGGAACTATCATTGATGCCACCGATGTGTTAAAAACACAGAATGGTCACTCACGAGGCAGAATACCTGATGGTAGTGCAACTTGGGCTATCTTCATCATGCCTACTCCCCTTGCAACAAATAATTTAAGTACTGCTTTTACACGTTATGCAGACAAGCCCGACTTCTTTTACCCTGCAGGTTTTTATTCAGGATCGTTAACTTTTTTCTTGAGCACCTCTGATACTAATTGTGTTGTTCGCTATACGGATAATGGAACCGCTCCTACAGCTGCCTCACCTGCTTATGTTAATCCCTTAACATTCTCAACAACAAAAGTAATCAAGGCCGTAACTTACAGTAACGACCCTACCATTCTTCCAAGCTATATGGAGTTTGCTACTTACTTCATGAATATTAATCATACGATTCCCGTAGTATCTATTGCAGGAACTCAATTAAACAATCTTGCGAATGGTGCTGGAACATTAGAGCCGAAAGGTTCATTTGAATATTTTGACACAGCAGGTGTTCGCAAAGCCAATACGTATGGTGAGTTTAATCGCCATGGACAAGATTCATGGGTACTTAGTCAGCGTTCACTCGATTTTATATCACGCGACGAAATGGGATACAATCACAGCGTTGAAGAAAAATTATTTGAATATTCTACCCGCCAAGATTTTCAAAGATTGATTCTTCGTGCTGCAGGTGATGATAACTATCCTGCCGATCATCGACCTGACAATGCGGGTAGTTGTCATGTACGTGATGCTTATGTACACATGCTTGCAAAAAAAGGAGGAATGAATCTCGATGTACGCAATGCAGAAAAATGCATCGTGTATTTGAATGGACAATATTGGGGAGTTTATGATATCAGAGAAAATCCCGATGAACATGATTATACCGAATATTATTACGGTCAAGATAAATACAACTTGTATTATATAGAAACCTGGGGAAATACCTGGGCAGAATACGGTGGGACAGCTGCATTAAATGAATGGGGACAATTATGGAGCTTTATTCAAAATAACAGCATGGCTAATCCGGCTAACTATAACTATGTAATGGATCGCTATGATGCAACAAGTCTTGTCGATTATATCATCACAAATGCAGTTACTGTTTGCTCAGACTGGTTGAATTATAATACCGGATGGTGGCGCGGATTAGATTCAACACAACAACATTTAAAATGGGGATACATCCTTTGGGATAACGATGCAACATTTGGTCACTATATAAATTATACGGGCATCCCTAATACAAACTACACAGCTGACCCTTGCGATGTGGAAGGATTATCAGGTGGTTCAGATCCTGAAGGACATATCTTAGTATTAAATCGTTTGCGACAAAATCCTGCGTTTAATCAATATTATATTTCACGCATGGCCGATTTATGGAATACCGTTTTTAGTTGTGATAATATGCTTGCACAACTTGATAGCATTCGCGCTAAACTTACTCCTGAAATGGCCGCACATAGCACGCGCTGGAACGGTACATTTACAGAATGGAACCAGAATATGGATACACTTCGTGCATTTATTGCGAACCGCTGTAACTACATGCCTAGCGGAATGATGGGATGTTATGGTTTGACAGGTCCTTATAATATTACACTCAACGCAGATCCTGCCAACTTCGGTAAAGTACGTTTTAATACGATTGTGCATGATCAATTTCCTTGGACAGGTACTTACTTTGGTGGTATGGATAATATTTTTGAAGCGATGCCAGATACGCTACGCTCATTTATTAATTGGACATCGAACTCACAAGTCTTTCAACCGAATGATAGTACAGCCTTAGTAAAAGTGAATTTAAATAGTAATGATTCTATTGTTGCTCACTTTGATTATGCAACTGCTGTTTATGGAATGAACCAAACTGAACCAAATGCGAGTGTATATCCAACGGTGGTAGATGAATTCACGCAATTAGATTTTAGCTTGCCTGAATTATCAACGGTAGATATTCAATTAGTGGATATCAATGGGAAAGTAATAAGTGTATTTGCGAAGGGAGAACAAATGCAACGAGGATTTCACAGCATGCAATTATCGATACCTTCGGGAAGTTTAGAAGCAGGAATTTATTTATTACAACTTCGAGCTGGAAGTTATGGCAAATCGTTTAAGTTGATTATTGCGAATAAATAAAGTTGCTATTTTACGTCTGAAAGCGATTTAAAAAGCTCAGGGAATTTTATCACTGGTATTGATCCGATTTGTAAAGCAAAATACCCAAAAGGAAATTCTTTTTCTTTCGATATGATTTGCAATTGATACCAACCAGGTTTAAAATTCTTGTCGGTTATTCTGAATGTTTGATTATTCCTTTCCTTGAATTTCAAAGGAGTTTCGTCTATTAACTGAATAAAGTTTGTATCAGTATTATTGATCTCAATCCTATTTAAAGCAATTGATGCATTGAATCCTTTTACTTTAGGTTCATCGGCATTTTCAAATGAATAAGTCACCTGATCACCTTTATTTGGAGAAAACGATTCAGGCAATGGAGAAATAAATCGAAGTCCTAATTCCTGCAAAGGATTTTCAATAAAAAAATAAAGCGAGAATGTATTTTGCTCTTCAACTTTATAGATTGTCACATTACTTGAATCGATATAATCAAAATAGGTACGAGCTTTTTCATAAGGCACCGCCTGCTGAATAGCTGGATATCCTCGAGTACCTGTGATGCTTAAAAAGGGATTGGTGCGCTGGGCGAATGAAGTATTAGAAAGCAATAAAATAACTAGTAATAGAAAAATAATTTCTTTCTTGAATGGCATTTTAATTTTTATCGATTTGAATTTTGATGGCCTTAGTTTGCTGATTGATAAAAGTAG
>CANGJU010000174.1 GCA_947453935.1 Bacteroidota bacterium
AACTACGAGCTCTTTAAAATTATAACGTTCGCGATGCTTATTGCGCGGATGCAAAACTGTTTTCTCTTTCGGATGCTCTTTCTTTTTTTCTAGTTTCTTCATTATAAATTTGTCCAGCTTTTAAACGCTGCTTTCTGCGCTTCACTTGCTTCTGTAATAGTACCCATTTTTATTGTATCAAAATATCGCTTATCAGAAGCTACCAAATTAATCGACTTCATTTTCTTTTGAGAGAAAACGGATAACTCAACTATGTTAATTAACTGCAACAAATCATTTAAGTTATTTTCTACTTTCCAACCATTAACTGCGGCTACTTCATCATCCTTTGCAAGTCCAGCTAATTCAGCCAAACTTTCGGGATATACATTTGAAACTTTAGTTATGCCAGCTTCTTGAATTGTCTTGAATCCAAAGTAACTTTCATGTATATTCTTGGCAGGAATCCTACTTATATAGCAACCTACTTCATGAAGTAGTTCATTCAATAATGGCTCTGTGTTTTTATTCCCATGAATGTAATCATCGAAAATTATTTTCACTCCTGCATCACTCATTTCAAGAGCAAGATTTAAAATATCTTCCGTTTGATAACCACGATGATGACCTGAAAAATCATCATACAACTTTTTAAACAATGTATCTAATGAGTTTAAATTTTTACTTGAGCGACGAAGGTACAAATCAAGCATCATAGCAATGATACTTCCTTCATCGTAAATATTGGTTTTACGATGTGGCGCACCTGGAACATATCCATCTAACCACGTATCAAAACTACTATCGGCTACGGAATACCGAAAACGAGCATCATTATCAAAATGCTTTTGTAAACGCACATTCACCTCAGCAAACCAATCCTGCATGCTAAAAAATCCGGAACGCGCTAAAAACAAATCACCATAGTAAGTAGTAAACCCTTCATACACCCAACCTAGTCGACTGTAATTCTCTTGCGAGTAATCGTACTGTACAAAATCTTTCGGGCGTAATGTTTTCACATTCCATGTATGAAATAATTCGTGCGATGCAACACCCAACAACTCTTTATAAAATTCAGGCTTCATTAATGAATAACCTGGTCCAAGGGCGAGAACTGTAGAAGTTGTATGCTCAACGCCGTGATAAAAACGATACGGCGTTATTAAAATCAAATAATGATATTCAGCAACAGGAAAAGAGCCCATCACCTCAAACTGCTTTTGCGTATAAGCAATGAAATCTTTTTTGATACGCTCAAAATCAGGATTCACTTCTCCCTGAAACCATAAATGAAATTTCACTTCATTCACCACAAATGTATCATGCTTCAAACTTGCAGAAGCAATAAAAGGACTATCCACAAGTTCGTGATAACTTGGTGCATGTAATACATTTTTGCTAAGTGGTTTTAATCCGCATGCAATTTCCCAAGTCACATCCACATCAATAGTCAACACACATTCTGTATGAAGCATCCCCTCTAAATAAGGCATGCAATGAACAGGATTCACATATAAAAAATCAGTATCCGTAAAGCAAGCACCAGCATCCAGTTGATTTGCGAAGTAATTAAAAGTGATAACGATTTCATTACAAGTTGCTGTTTGAACTATCCAACTATGGCTTCCGTTTTTTTCGAAGGTTACATTGTTCCCTTTATCATCAACAATCAAGAAGTCACGGACATTTTTCGCAAAATTTCCCAATTCATAACGACCAGGTCGCCACTTTGGTAAACGGACCTCAGTAGTTTCAGAACTTACAGATGCTTTAAATGTCACCTGAAAATATCTGCTTGAAGGATTTGGAGAGGTGATTTGATACTGCCACATAATAATTAATCTTGGCCGTAAAGGTAACCAAAGAAGGAACATTACAACGGAAAACAATCGAGTTTCATACTACTTAAATTCAGCCACATACCGCATCTGAAATATGAAACAGTGTCTGGCTGAACTTATTTAGATTTCAATTACCTTTGCCCCATTAAATACAAAACATTATGAATTACGATTTAATAGTTATTGGAACTGGTCCAGGAGGATATGTTGCTGCCATTCGTGCTAGTCAATTGGGAATGAAAGTAGCAGTAGTCGAAAAAGAATCATTAGGCGGAGTTTGTTTGAACTGGGGATGTATTCCAACAAAAGCTTTATTAAAGAGCGCTCAGGTTTTTGAATATTTAAAACATGCTGCTGATTACGGAATCAATGTAACAGAAGGAAAGGCTGATTTCAATGCAGTTGTAAAAAGAAGTCGCGGAGTAGCAGATGGAATGAGCAAAGGAATTCAGTTTTTATTCAAGAAAAATAAAATTGATGTAATCAGCGGATATGGCAAATTAAAGCCAGGTAAAAAGATAGAAGTAACTTCAGCTGATGGAAATGTTTCAATTATTGAAGCCAACCACATTATGCTTGCGACTGGATCGCGTAGCCGTAACTTACCTAACATGCCTCAAGATGGAAAGAAAATCATTGGCTACCGCGAAGCAATGGTTCTACCAGAAATGCCTAAGAGCATGGTGATTGTTGGATCAGGTGCTATCGGATGTGAGTTTGCTTATTTCTACAATGCGATGGGAACCAAAGTTACTATTGTTGAATTCATGGCGAACATTGTTCCGGTTGAAGATGAAGATGTGAGTAAGCAATTGGAAAAATCGTTTAAGAAGTCGGGCATTAATGTGATGACAAGTTCATCGGTTGAGTCTGTTGATACTGCAGGAAGTGGTTGCAAAGTGAAAGTTAAGACTGCCAAAGGAGAAGAAATCATCGAATGTGATATCGTTTTATCTGCTGCTGGTGTTGTATCAAACCTTGAAAATATAGGACTTGAAGAAGTTGGAGTTATTTCTGATAAAGGTAAAGTTTTAGTGAACGATTTTTATCAAACAAACATTCCAGGTATTTATGCTATCGGCGATATCGTTAAGGGACCAGCGTTAGCACACGTTGCTTCTGCTGAAGGTATTTGCTGTGTAGAGAAAATTGCAGGCATGCATGTTGAGCCAATCAATTATGGTAACATCCCAGGATGTACATATAGCTCTCCTGAAATAGCATCTGTTGGTATGACAGAAAAAGCAGCGAAGGAAGCAGGTTACGAAATTAAAGTTGGCAAGTTCCCATTCTCTGCAAGTGGTAAAGCAAGTGCAGGTGGCGCTACAGAGGGATTTGTAAAAGTTATTTTTGATGCGAAATATGGTGAGTGGTTAGGAGCTCATTTCATTGGAGCAAACGTAACGGAAATGATTTCTGAAGTAGTTGTTGCAAGAAATTTAGAGACAACAGGACATGAAATTATTAAATCAATCCACCCGCATCCTACAATGTCGGAAGCCGTGATGGAAGCCGTTGCAATGGCTTATGGCGAAGTAATTCACTTATAAAAAAACAAATAATTAGTTGAAGAGGGCTATCATAATATGATAGCCTTTTTTATTGCAGTCGCTCAAGCAAATCATTAATCTCAGCAACCCATTCATCGTAGTGTTCGGATTCTTTCCAGAATTCGAGGTATTCACAACGGTCGGAAGTAAGTATTGTTTTGATTGCTTCGATTGCAAGTAAGCGCAAATCTTTATTTGAAAAATCTGAAAGCTCGTCCCAATCGGGATGGTTGATTTTTACTCCTTC
>CANGJU010000175.1 GCA_947453935.1 Bacteroidota bacterium
CCAGGAGCAAACAATTCTCCGCAGCCCATATCCACTAACTTTTTCATATCTGCATCGGGAATAATTCCACCTCCCGTTAACAATACATCGGTTAGTGATTTTTCTTTCATCAAATTCAAAATCTTTGGAAAGACAGTCATGTGTGCACCCGATAAAATACTAACTCCAATCACATCCACATCTTCTTGCAAGGCTGCATTCACTACCATTTCTGGCGTCTGACGAAGTCCGGTATAAATGACTTCCATACCTGCATCACGTAAAAAGGAAGCAATCACTTTTGCCCCACGATCGTGACCGTCTAATCCGACTTTTGCTATTAATACTCGAATAGGTCTGTTCATCCTACAAAAATGATAAATTAATTCATACCACACGACCTAAAAAAAGAAAGAGGAGCAAAAATTTGCTCCTCCTGACCTGAAACACTTATACTGCAATTGCCCGCTCGTCTATTTTTGCTCCCGCATCATTTTCTATTACAATTTTATAATCGCCTTTGGCTATATCCGACAGATTAATATTTAATGGAATTGAACACTGGCCTGCTGGCTGATTTAAAAATGCAGAAATGGTTTTTATCGATTTGCCTTCGCTGTTATATAACTTTACCTGTACGTTAGTAGGCTGCGTTAGTACCACTTGCATATCACCTTGTATTAACGTTGGCACATTTGAAAAATCTAAATCGTTGCCCGTTGGCGATGATGCATAATGTTTTTGATACCAAGGGAACTCTGCATTTTCATTATCACAAATACGTTTTAACAATTCTTTTTCATTATCCGTATCTACGATGATAGAATTTAAACTATGCCCATTGGTATAATGCCATACTACTTGTTGCGTTAATGCAATATCGTTGATGCGTAAATTACTTAAATCAGTTAATGCCTGAACTAATAGCTCAGGACCCATTTTTGTTTTCCCAAACTGGGTTTCATGCGAAGGACTCTTTGCGCTGCTGTTTCCGCAACGTGCATAAATCATTACTTGATCTTGTGCGTGCGGAGCCAGTGCAATAATAGAAGGACGCGTAACAACATACGGCTGTATATCCTGCGTTGCATAAAATATTCGGCCTGCCTCTAGTTGAACATTAAGTGGATTGTTTGAGTTGTTGTTTATCTCCAACTCCATAGATCGGTTAGCCGAATATTCTGTACTCACCTGATAAGAAATCAGTCCGCGTTTAATTGCATCTTCAAAGGTTACCATTGTGGATCCGAAGGAAGCAGTAGTGATCATCCACGCAGTCATCACTAGCATAAGCTTAATTGTGTTTCTCATAGTTTTATTTATTTGATAAGTTTTGTTTTTCAGTCAAGTCATTACGACCAATTTTTAAATTCATGGTTTCGCCTTTTTCAAATCCATTTCGCAAATCGATATGCGCACCAATTAGATTTTTTTTAAGTCCGAAGTGCTTACCTTCTTTATCAATAATTTCTACCTCAATAAATCCTGCAAATTGTAAATCAGAAACTGGAATATTAATTTTTGAAGAAGGCTTTTCGTACAAAGCATTATAAGCGGTGGATGGATTTTTTTGTGCAAGACTCACTGTTAAAATTTTACAACCTGATGGAGCAATGATGTTGAGTCCACTGTTTAATTTTTCATCCGGACAAAAGAAGCCATAAACACCAGGGCAATTTATAGCGGTGTAATAAGCTCCATTCTTTTTATTCCGATCGATGCGAAATTTAGGAGACGATTCTTTCACCCAACGTTTCTTTTGAATATCCCAACGGTACCACATCAGATTTTTAAATTCCATTTTGGAATCTGCATTGAGTTTTACTTCTACCGGATTATCCAGACATCTTTTTCCATCGATGGTGAGTTCACAAATGCTTACTGCATTAATGATTTTATTTTTATCATCTAACGTTGAGTATTTATTACTCCACTCATCAAAAGATAAAATGCGCAAATCGGAAGACTCTTGTGGGGTTTGTGAAAAAGCAACCTTGGATATTAAAAAGCAAACCATAATTATTAATGCTCTTGATTTCATATTACTTAATTTGTTTAAGGGTTACTGTTTTTTCATTATCGAAATCATCATAGACCTGATATCCTTTTGCAGGAAAGTTCACTTTTAATCCGTGAACAACACCATAGTTTTTTGATGACGGTTTAATTTTAAATTGATGGCCTACCATATGTTCCCATTCTTGCAAGCCAGAGTATTTTATTTTTCCATTGTCATCAATAATTGAATACTGCACTGTCATATCGTCTGTTAATTTTGGAAGAAGAAACAACATTGCAGTACCACCGTTAACAGGAGTTCCTTCCCAATTACAATACACACTTTTTTGAATGGTTGCTGATGTAAATGCTGTTCCTTTTGGTGCACGGATTAACAAAGCGTTTTTATTTTGATCGAGTGCCATGATTCGATAATATCCTGAAGTAGAAACAGGACAACATAAATACGATTGTCTTTCGTTAATTGCTTTTCTCGGATATTTAAATTGTGCGGGTAGCCACATCCGTGAGTTGGCGTCAAAATATTCCATGGTAAGCAACTTAGCAGACATAGTAGATTTATACGGAATTAATATTTCATCCATGATGGTATCATTTGCCAGTTTTTCTATTTTGAAAAAGGCAAGGATGCTGGATGCATCTACGGTATTGTATTTCTCGAGTGTTTCACTGAATTTCTCGTTATTATTATAAGGATCGATTGAACGAACAGCTGGCACTCCAGATTTTAGCAGGTAATCACAAATTCTGTATTTCAGCGAATAGCCGTTTTCTAATTTAATCAGTGTATCCTTTGCACAAAGAGGATCGGGATTATAGACTAATGTAGTTGGATTCTTTTTCTCAACTCCGCTTGCTTTATAATAAACGAGTACTTGACCGCTTTTAATTACTTTTCCTGCGGGATTATTAGTTATTACTGTTTGCTCCATGGCAATTCTTGATGGAGGAATCCCCTCGGCTAATAGTAAGTAGCCAAGTTTATCAGCACACTTTTTATCTCTCTCATCGGAATAGACCACCGTTACAAAATCGGCTGCAAACATATCATTAGATGCAGCTCGAATATCTGCAATCGCATTGGTGTCGAGCACTTCGGGTTTTCGTCCTACATCGACCAGGATATTTTTATAGACTTTGGTGGTATCGCTCGCATTACTCTTGAACGATAAAATACTCAATGCTCCCAGCATGAATAGTACTGCATTAACTTTTATTTGTCGTTTCATACAATATAAGTTTAAAGGTTAGACAAATTTTTCAGGCAGTAAATTTTCAGTCCATGCAGTGGATAATTTTTATAAACAGTAAATAAATTTTATTGAGTTAATGTGGTTAACGAAATATTAACGCAAACCTCGATTTATATATTGTGTTTGATTCGGTTTCGTTCATCAATATTAGTTTGCCGAGCGGAGTCGAGGTAAACTTTTCGATAGCGCTTACTTCGACTTCGCTCAGTAAGCTAAAACCCTATTTGACTTTTGGCTCTCTTAAAAAAACACTTTGTTTTCGGTTTTTATAATTAATGCAGGTATTTAAATTTCCATTTTATTCTTGAAAAGTTCTATATGATTATTGCTGTTAATAATACTTTGGAAAAATTATTCTTA
>CANGJU010000176.1 GCA_947453935.1 Bacteroidota bacterium
AATGGAGATCCGTAAACAATCGGATCGAATGAAATTTTATCTGTACCAGGCATCAATAACACATCGCCATAATCGCTGCAACCTGTACCACTCAAATGAGTATGCGAGAAACCGTAAATTAGTGAGTCGTTGTACCAGTAACCACCACAACCTTCCCAGCTCGATTCATTACGAGTATCAGGACTCACCTGCACCATTCCGTAAGGGACAGTGGCACCAGGATATGTATGTCCAACGCCACCCGTACCAATCATGGGGTTTACATAAGCACTAAAATCTTGCGAATACGAATTGTAAGATGCAAGAAGCAATAGGGTATAAATTATTTTTTTCATCCCTCCGAAAATAAGAAATGAAATGAACTATCCCAACAATTATTACTTAACTGTATTGAGCGATTCAAACATCAATCCGTTGATATCTTCTGTATACGGAACCACCAACTTCGATTTTGGTAATAGGTGTATGCCATTTACATCATTTGAAATAATTCCATTTTTATCAGTAACACGAAGTCCGTAAACAAAATTATCATTGGTAATTTCTATTTCCTTTGCATTTATTCTGGATACTTTAATACTAGGATTTATCAATGGTAATTCCTTAGGCATGCCGTTAAAATGCCAACAAGATGTAATTAGATTTCCGTCTTCTGTAGTAAGTCGAAGCTGATAAATTACATTTCTGTTTTTATCAGATACCATTTGAAGAATTCCATATTTCTGAACAGAATCAGGATAAAGGGTTATTGGATTTTGTGCGTAATTCCAGGGAGCGTCTTTTGTATTTGTTGTTGCCTGTATAACTTGAAGTTTCGCTTTTATAGGAGTTGAACCACCATTGTATATTTTTAAATCCCATTGATGATTATTCGTATCAACGAACATAACTACATCTTCATACGCTTTTGCAATCGATGAATACAACATTTTAGGTTGCATACTGTAATCAATACTACTCCAGGAAATTGAAGGCCATGCATCATTTAATTGCCAGAACAATGTCCCTGCACAATACGGATAACTAGTACGATGAATCAGTGCAGTGCGCGAAATCTCTTCTGCCTGCATCAATTGCGATAAATAGGCAAAGGAAGAATCTGTTTTAACAGAAGGATAATCGCGACTTAAATATGTAGCAATCGTTTCAAATCCGCGGGGATGCTTTTGATGATAACGGACACGACTATCCGAAGAATCAATTGAGCCTGCATATTTCATTAAAAGCTGATTGGATGGATAACCCTGAAAGCCATACTCACTCATAAAACGAGGAATACGATTATGATAATTTGAAAACGGCTCGAATCCCCACCATACTCCCCAATAATGACAATCACCTTCTGTTAAACTTAACTTTCGTCCCCACCCATTCTTAGGTGAAGAAGGCCAGTAAATTGTTTGTGGTGCAATTGAATCGATTACAGAAGGAATTAACTTTTCAAACAAATTAATATAATCAGTTTGCACTTTTGCAGAATCTTGTGCTGAATAATTTAATTGCTTTTGCCAACCCCAGTTATTCCAGCCTTCTGAAATTTCGTTGTTACCACAAAACAATGCAATACAAGGATGAATACTTAATCGTTTTACTTCTTGCGCGACTTCTTCTTTTACGGAAGAAATAAAATTGGCATCACCGGGATACATTGCGCATGCAAACATAAAATCCTGCCAGACTAATATTCCATATTCATCGCAATAATCATAAAATATATCTGGCAAATAATATCCTCCACCCCAAACACGAATCATATTCATATTAGCATCGTGTGCCATCTTTACAAGATTGATATAAACTGAATCAGGTGTGTTTGCAGGGAACATTCCAGCAGGAACGATATTAACACCTTTCATGAAAACAGGTTTTCCATTTACTATAAATTTAAACGATGAACCATTAGGATCTTTCGATTGATCTAATCTAATATCTCTGAAGGAAATTCTTTTCGATAATTTTTGCCCATAGTAATCAATTACTACAAAATAATAATTCTTATCAGCCTCCTTTTCTATACTCCACAATTCTGCATTTTTAACAACGCTACTTATTTTTATCGTATTATTTCCTTTTAATAATTTTATAGTTGTATCACGTTGAATTAAGTCAAAATAAACTGGTATAATAACATCCTGCATAATACCAGGTTTTTCAAATCGATTAAGATAATATTTGCATATAATGGCAGTATCTTTTTCAGAATAGAAATCGACTAAGGTTGTTGTTTCGTAATCACCATTATTGATGGGTCTGTTACTAACCGATAAGTTTTGTAGAAACACATTTTTGAAAAAGAATAATTCAACAGGCTTCCAGATTCCGATAGTTTTAATTTTCGGAGCAAAGTCCCAACCATATTGATACTGCGCCTTGCGTGTAAAAACACGATTTCCTTCTGGCAATTGATAGTTTAACGATTTAGCTTTTGCTTGTTCAATAGAATCAATTGGTAAGAAACGAATTTCAAGATGATTGTTTTTTTGAAGAATACCAGTCACAGGAATATCATGTTTCAAGAACATATTATCATTAAAAAACAAAAGCGAATCGTTCAGAAATACTTGTGCATAGGTATCTAAACCATTAAAACGAATAACTGCATTTTTATTCAGCTCAACATCTGCACAAGTAAAATCACATTGGTAAATAATGGTTTCTTTTTCAAGCTGATTTAATACATCATCAACATTTTCATAATAAGGATCTGCTATTTTCTTTTTCTTAATCAAATCACTTTGAACATCGCCAGGAACAGTTGCCTTATACTTTTTTTTCTCTCCTTTGATAGTAAATGTCCAGTCGCTAATTACTCGTTTCGACAATTGCTGAGCCGATGATGAAAAAAATAACAACAAGAATAAAACAAGAACAGCAATGTGTTTACTTTTCATTTTTCTTTTTACCATAAACCATCACTTCGCTTATAAAGAGCCAGCTATTAGAACCTGCACCAGGATTTCCTTCGGGAACTTTACCTATTGACTTAACCGTGATATCAACTTTACTTGAAATAAAAGGTTTGCTGTAAACAATTGAACAAATAGCATTTTCGTTTTTATCTACTTGAATTGTATTTAGCGTATCATTTTGAATGGTCATTGAAGCAGGAGGATGAATCCAACTTCCTCGATCATTAAGATAAAATACTTTTACACTATCGATAGCAAATGTATCTTGCATGTCAACGGATATTACAGCGTCTTTACCAAGCCATCCCAACCAATGTTTAGTTGTCCATGGAAATTCACCAATAATTCCATCTGTTAATGTCGCAGGAGGATTAGCATAGTTACCTTTTGTTGGCGTTAATACGGTAACGTTAGCACCCGAAGAAGGCGCAATAGTCAGATTCTTTATTAATGTAACTGTGTCTGTATTTAAAACGCTTCTAATCTTTAACAAACCCGACTCGTCAACCGTAATCGGATCGATGTATGGCTCATATTCCCCATCATTCCATGATAAATCAATTTTCTGATTTTCTTTTGGCGTAACACTCACCGTTAATTCTCCAATTATATCAGAGGCACTAATTGTAACAGCAGGTC
>CANGJU010000177.1 GCA_947453935.1 Bacteroidota bacterium
GCATAGAACATCGGTCCTTTTTCTGCCCATAATCTAAAGCGAAGGGTTCGGTAGCGCTTCGGACTTACTTCTGTACTGGTTTTCAATACTCTACCGATTACTAATACTCGATAGCCAGCCTCTTTTAAGGTTGTTGCTGTACGATTTACGCGTTGATCAGTACTTAAGTCGCTGGTTACAGAAATCAGAATTCGCTGGGCCATGTATCGGCAAAATTAATCTTGTGGCTCGAATAATCGACAAATTGGTTCAGAAAACCAATAAAACATTCATTTTTCGATTGTTTCGTATAGTTCGTTACCCTATATTTGCGCCTCTGAAAATTAACAATAAAATCGATGCAAAGTAAAGGCGCAGTTAAGTTATTAGCCATCCTATTGGCCCTTGTTTGTTTGTACCAATTATCATTTACATTCATTACACGAGGTGTTGAAAACGACGCGAAAGAATTCGCAAAGGGTGACGAACAAAAAGAAAGAAACTATTTAGACTCACTTTCAGGTAAAGGAGTTTATAATCTTTTTGTGAAGGATTACTCCTATCAGGAGTGTAAAGAAAGAGAAATCAATCTAGGTCTTGATTTGAAAGGCGGGATGAATGTTACCTTGGAAGTTTCCGTGGTAGACTTAGTTCGTTCTTTAGCTGGAGCAAATCAAAATGACCCAACTTTCAAGAAGGCAATAGACCGAGCAAATGAATTGCAAAAATCTTCAAACAAAGGTTTTGTAGATTTATTCGGACAAGCTTACAAAGAAGTTGATCCTAACGCAAGTTTAGCAGCTGTTTTTGCAAACATCGAGAATCAGGATAAAATTAACTTTAACAGCACAAACGATCAGGTGTTAAAGCATTTGAACGAAGAGGCTGCAGCTGCAATTAGCAGATCATTTAATATTTTAAGAACGCGTATCGATAAGTTCGGTGTAACGCAACCAAATATCCAGCAATTGGGTTCAGGTCGTATCTTGGTTGAATTACCGGGTGTTAAAGAACCAGAGCGTGTACGTAAATTATTACAAGGAACTGCAAAGTTAGAGTTCTGGGAAACATACACATTTGGTGAAGTGGCTCCAAGCTTAGTTGCAGTAAATAAAATGTTATCTGCATCAAGTACAGATAAAAAAGATACATCTGCTTTAGCGCTTCAAGGTGTAGCTAAAGATTCTGCAGGTATTGCAAATGATTCTTCAAAAGCAACTACGGCTGATGCATCAAAAGATACAACTAAAAAAGCAGGAACAATTTCTACTAAAACAGATTCTGCTAAGAAAGATACTTCAAAACAAACTTTCGAACAGTTCTCTAAAGAGAATCCGTTATTCGCATTGTTATTCCCAGCTGACGGTCAGGTAAAAACGCAAGAAGACAAGAACGCTGTCGACAAGCAAGCGATTGTTGGATATTGTGCAATTAAAGATACAGCTCGATTAAATGCATTGTTATCACGTGAAGATGTGAAGCAACTTTTACCTCGTAACTTAAGATTGTTATGGTCTGTTAAGTCAATCAGCCCAGAAGCAAAAACATTACAATTAATTGCAATCAAAGTTTCTAGCCGCGATGGTGCTGCTCCTTTAGATGGGGGTGCTATTTCAGATGCTCGTCAGGATTTCAGTCAGTTTAACAACAAGCCTGAGATTAGCATGAAGATGAATTTGGAAGGTGCTAAAATCTGGAAGCGCTTAACTGCTGAAAACGTAGGAAAGCAAATCGCAATCGTATTAGATGATTATGTTTACTCTTTCCCTAACGTACAAGGAGAAATTCCAAATGGAAGTTCAAGTATAACAGGAAACTTTTCTATCAACGAAGCGAAAGATTTAGCAAATATTTTAAAGGCTGGTAAATTACCTGCTCCGGCAAGAATTGTTGAAGAAGCAGTTGTTGGTCCGTCATTAGGAAAAGAAGCAATCAACAATGGTTTAATTTCATTTGTTGTTGCATTACTTATTGTATTCATATTCGTTTACTTCTATTATAGCACTGCAGGTCTAGTAGCTGATATCGCACTTATCTGTAATATGTTCTTCATCATGGGTGTTTTGGCATCATTAGGTGCAGTATTAACACTTCCTGGTATTGCAGGTATCGTCCTAATCATCGGGTTATCTGTCGATGCGAACGTCCTAATCTTCGAACGTATTCGTGAAGAATTAAGAGCTGGAAAAGGATTACGTCTTGCAGTAACAGATGGTTATAAGCATGCGATGTCTTCTATCATCGACTCTAACTTTACAACATTAATCTTAGGTATCATCCTTTATGCATTCGGTAGCGGTCCGGTTCAAGGTTTCGCAACAACATTAATTATCGGTATCCTTTGCTCAATGTTCTCTGCCATCTTTATTACTCGTTTAATATTCGAAGGAATGTTAGATAAAGGTAAAGACATTAAATTCTGGAATGAATTCTCTAAAAATGCTTTCCAAAATATCAATTTGCCTTTCATTGAAAAACGTAAAATTTATTATACTGTTTCAGGTTTAGTTATCGCTGCTGGTATTGCATCTATCGCTACTAAAGGATTTAACTTTGGTGTTGATTTCGATGGAGGTCGTACGTATGTAGTTCAGTTTGATAAATCATTAACTACTGAAGAAATCAGAACTTCTTTAGCTAAGAATTTTGGAGAAGCTCCTGATGTTAAAACTTTCGGTACTGATAACCGTTATAAAATCACAACTGATTATTTAATCAATGATGATAATAACGCAGAGGCTGAAACAAAAGTAACTGCTGCATTATTTGAAGGAGTAAAAGGATTTTATCCTGCGGGTTTAACAATTGAAAAGTTTAAGTCGGATAATATCATTAACTCACAAAAAGTAGGTGCAACAGTGGCAGATGATATCAAAACTTCTGCTGTATGGGCTATCTTATTTGCTTGTGTGTTGATGTTTGTTTACATCTTATTACGATTCAAAAAATGGCAATATGGTTTAGGTGCAACAGCAGCCTTATTCCATGACGTTTTGATGATCTTATCAATCTATTCAATCTTCAATGGAATTTTACCTTTCACACTTGAAATTAATCAGGACTTTATTGCAGCGTTGTTAACGGTAATGGGTTACTCTATGACAGATACTGTCGTGGTATTTGATCGTATCCGTGAATATGTTGGAATTCATCCAAACTTAAATCAGAAAGAAGTAATCAATAATGCCTTGAATGCAACATTGAGCAGAACAATGAATACATCATTAATTACCTTCTTCGTATTATTAGCAATCTTTATTTTTGGTGGTGATGTAATACGTGGATTCTCATTCGCATTATTAGTTGGTATCGTTGTAGGAACATACTCTTCATTGTGTATCGCTTCTCCAATTGTAATCGACTTCGATAAGAAGAAAGAATAATAATCTAGTGACTAGTCCTAAATAACCGATACAGATTAATAAGGACAAATTTAATTAATTATACCCCAGTAAACACGTGTTTACTGGGGTATTTGTTTTTATATGTTTTTATTTTGATTTGATTTTGCCTGTGCATTTGCATTGGTGTATTGTAAAA
>CANGJU010000178.1 GCA_947453935.1 Bacteroidota bacterium
AAGAAGTTTACTTCCTTCAAACGGTATTCTTCTTTTAGAATTTCAGCATGCTGAATTAGTTCAGCGCGTTGCGTATCTGATTTCACAACAAATAAATTTAAATCGCTCCATTTCATAAACGGAATTGCATCTATATGCTCCTCCACCTCCGGCGTATCAATTACAATCGCATCGTATTGAGGCGACAATTGATCTAATAACGATTTCGTTTTATCTGAAGAGATCAAATGACTAACAGGATTAGTATCTAGTCCTGCTGGTAAAATATCTAACCGATCAATCGTTGTTGTATGTACACAGTCGCTAATAGCGGCTTTGTTACTGTAATAATCTGTTAATCCTTTTTCCTGTTCCATCGAAAATAATTCGTGTAACTTCGGATTAAACGTATTGGCATCTATCAACAATACCTTTTTATTTTGAGCAGCCAATGTGCGCGCAATATGAGAAGCAATAAATGTTTTTCCTTCTCCTTTACGGCTACTGGTTACCGTTATAATCTGATTTTTACCAGCCTCTAAATTGCATTGTATCTTTGTTGATAATGCAGTAAATGATTGATAAGCTCCTTGAATATCCTGTAAAATTTCTACCTGCCCGATAAATGGTATCGACTTCTGATCACGTAAATCGGCTGGCGAATGAATCTTGCGTTTTGCATAAGCTACCATCGTAGCTACTGAACCTAATACCAAGGCTGCAACCAATACTAAGATGAAAAATAAGGGTGATGTTTTTTCTTCTGGATAAAATGCTGGTTCTGCATTTTCAATGAACTTATTAGTTTGCTCAAAAGGATTTTGCAGTACTACCAGTTGTGCTTTTTTATCTGCTAAGAAATTATAGATGCGCTCATTTAAATAGTAATCGCGGCTTAGCGACTGTAATTTATTTTGCTTATTTGGCAAATCACCAACCGATGCTCTTTCAGAATTGATGGAAGTAGTTAATGATTGCTTTTGCAGAATCAGTTTCTTTCTTGTATTGTTTACGCACTCTACTAAAAATGCTCTTTCCGCATCAATATCCGTTTGCACTTGTGCTAATTGATCCGTATTGCCGGATGCTGTTAGTTTTTTCTTCTCTCTTAAATTCTGATTAAAACGATTAATCGCTTCGCCGAATGCATTGTTTTTTATCTCTTCTAAATCAGGAGCAATGTAACTATCCGAAGAAGAATGACGCAAATATTCACTCAAGCGATCAAGTGAAGTAAGTTTTAAGTTAATATCTACATTTTGAACTTCTAGTTGTCCTAATGTTTTATAGGTTGCATCGGATGATTGATACAAGTCCATAAAATCATTATTCGACTTAAACTCATTTATTTCTTTTGTTGAATGATGTAATTTCTCTGCGTAATCTGCCAGC
This sequence comes from Bacteroidota bacterium, assembly GCA_947453935.1. Lineage (GTDB taxonomy): Bacteria > Bacteroidota > Bacteroidia > AKYH767-A > OLB10 > CAINEC01. Next base: position 1,372 of record CANGJU010000178.1, read on the forward strand.
TGATCATCTAAGTATTCGTTAGTGTTATTAGCATATGAATGATTATCGTTGTTTATCTGATCGATGTAAGTATTAACGATGGCATTCACCAATACGCTTGCTTTTTCAGGCACCGGATGGGTATAACTTACTTTTACTACATTGGCATTAGGACGATCATTGGTTGTGATGACTTTATAATTAGCATTGTAAAGCTCCTTGGTTAATGCTGCTGAAGAATAAAGATTAAATCCCCATTCGTATTCGTTGAAGTAATTTTTATTTTTCGATTTATTGATCATGAATGAACATCCATCATCTTTAATTATCTTTCCAAATGTTGCAACAATCGTTTTATCGGTTGTTGGTGTAGAATAATTAATGGAAAAATGATTAGCATCTAAATATTGAAAATAATACGCACGTTTATCAAAGCCAGGCTTACTAATAAAGCTATCTACGGTGAACGGTGCATGATTATAAATTTCTGTGTTGCGAAAATTACCTTTGATGAAATAAGCAACATTAAAATCGGTTGTGGCAAGCGCTTTTTCAAACAACGATTTCGACTTGATGGTTTCTACTTCGGCTGCAATATCTTTTTCATTCGCTGTGTTATTAATCGACTGATTTATTAAATCGATTTTTACAACAGCTGTTGACTGATAAACAGTTGGCTTTACAAAAACATAAAAGCCTGCAACTACGCAGACAATTATCGTTGTAAATAAAAGCCAATGCCATTTTGCTGAGATTGCCTTCCAATAGTTTCTTATGGTTTTCATAACAATTTTTGTTATTCGCTTAAGGATTTAAGAGGAGTAATATGATTAATGCGATTAATACAACTATTCCAATTTTAATAAGTGTTTTTCCTGATATTAACATAACGCTATCGATTTTATCTAATTCACTAGGGCCGTTATACTACTCTGATTTTAAAAGGTTGCCCGAAAGCCAATAAAAAAGTCCCGAGAATAATTCCCGGGACTTGCTAAATGATTGAGCATATGTACTATTTCGTATCTGGTTCAAAGTCGAGCACCAACGAATTCATGCAAAAACGTTTGTAGGTTGGCGCAGGACCATCATCAAAAATATGTCCTAAGTGACCATTGCATCTACCGCAAAGCACTTCTACTCTGCTCATTCCGTAGGAATTGTCTTGCTTATAAATTACGCTGTTGGGGCGAATTGATTCGTAAAAGCTAGGCCATCCGCAAGAACTTCCGAATTTAGCATCTGACTTAAAAAGGGCATTGCCACAGCAAGCACAATAATAAGTTCCGTTACCTTCAAAATCCCAGTATTTTCCTGTAAATGCACGTTCTGTTCCTTTGTTTCGTGCGATGTAGTACACATCTTCGGGTAATACTTTTTTCCACTCTTCGTCGGATACATTCAATACCGTAGTATCGGTTCTAGAATAGTAAGGGTTTTTTAAATTCGTTGTGTCCATATGATTTTTGTTTTGATTTTGAGAGGTTGTTTTTTGTGCTTGAGAACTGCATCCGAAGCATAATAAAGATGCAATCAGCAAGGTAAGAAAGGCGCTTCGTGTTTTCATAATGTTTGTTTTTAAGAGGTTTAACATGTAGCCTGCGTTGTATAACAATCAGTGCTTTTTAATGTTTAGTCGCGGATTTATTTAATTCCTTACAAACTTTCGAAAAAATTAGCCATGATATCAACACATCATCGGTTAAAATAGTAATTATAAAAGGTAAATTTTATTGATTTATAAAGTATTTTCGCAATTGATTTAGCGAATGAAGATCAATATTATTAATCAATCGAAGCATCCATTGCCAGCCTACGAAACAATCGCATCGGCGGGTATGGACTTAAGAGCCAACTTATCAGAAGGCCTTTTATTAAAATCAGGAGAGCGTTTATTGGTTCCAACAGGACTTTTTATTGCGCTTCCCGAAGGATATGAAGCGCAAATAAGACCACGCAGCGGATTAGCCTTTAAGCATGGCATTACTGTTTTGAATAGTCCAGGAACAATTGATGCCGATTACAGAGGAGAAGTAAAAGTATTGTTGATTAATCATGGTGCTGAAGATTTTGAAATTAAAGACGGGGAAAGAATTGCCCAGATGGTAATTGCAGCGCATGCCCGAATTGAGTGGAACAGTGT
>CANGJU010000179.1 GCA_947453935.1 Bacteroidota bacterium
ACAACGCCAAACTACTAATTGGATATGCATGATTGGTAACTCAAAAAAGTGGAGAGAAGAAATTTTGAATTTAAAAGTTGTTGTTGCCAATATCGAAGTTGTTTTGTCTGCACAGCGATTAGAAAATTATGGTCAGGAATCCTTGATTCGATTTACATGGAACAATGCAGATTTTTCTTTTAGTGAGTTATTGGAAATAGTTGGTGAATTGCCATTGCCGCCTTACATGAATCGCACAGCAACAGCGGATGACCATATCCGTTATAATACGGTTTACGCAGTTCATGAAGGGTCTGTAGCTGCTCCAACTGCTGGATTGCATTTTACTAGCGACATAATAGAAAATTTAAAATCGAACGGCGCAGAAATGCTCAATGTGCTCTTACATGTAGGTGCTGGTACTTTTAAACCAGTTAAAACAGCGTCAATGCAAGACCATATCATGCATGCCGAACGAATTAAAGTAAGTGTTGAAACAATCGAGCAGCTTCAACAACAAAAGCTATCTCGTATAATAATTCCTGTTGGAACTACTTCCACGCGTACGCTCGAAAGTTTATATTGGATGGGTGTTCAGATTATAGAACATCGTCATGTTACCGGCGATTTTTCTATTAGTCAGTGGGAACCTTATGAATCGAAAAATAATTATTCTGTTGATGAATCATTAACTGCATTGATCAATTATGCAAAGGCAAATGATTTAGATTTTGTAGAGGGATTTACTCAAATAATAATCGCACCTGGTTATCAGTTTAAAATCATTGATGGATTAATCACCAATTTTCATCAGCCACAAAGTACATTGTTGTTATTGGTATCGGCGTTGATTGGCGACAATTGGAGAAAAGTCTACCAACATGCACTTGAAAACGACTATCGATTTTTAAGTTATGGTGATAGTTCTTTGTTGCTTCCTTAATTAGCACTCTGGTACGTTCACCGAAATATTAGTTGCGAGTCCGCCTTCGGATGTTTCCTTATATTTCGCACTCATATCTTTCGCCGTTTCCCACATACTTTTAATAACATCTTCTAAGGAAACTCGTGCTGATTTCGGATCACTTTCTAATGCAATGTTTGAAGCTGTAATCGCTTTTATTGCACCCATGCTGTTTCTTTCAATACATGGAATTTGAACTAATCCTCCAATTGGATCACAGGTTAAACCTAAATGATGTTCCATCGCAATCTCAGCAGCCATTAAAACTTGTCCTGGATTAGCACCTAAACATTCAGCTAATGCCGCTGCAGCCATTGCACTGCTTACACCAATTTCTGCCTGACAACCGCCCATTGCTGCGCTAATCGTTGCATTCTTCTTGAATAAGGTACCAATCTCTCCGGCAGTTATGATAAAGCGAACTATTTTATCTTCTGTAAAATCTTTTTCAAAACAGTATGCATACATCAATACCGCGGGTATCACACCTGCGGCACCGTTAGTAGGAGCAGTGATGATTCTTCCGAAGGATGCATTCTCTTCATTCACAGCTAATGCAAAACAACTAATCCATTTATTTACCGAATTGAAATCACGGTGACTACTGCGAATACACTCTATCCATTCATCAACGTTTTGATACTTGCAATCGGTTAACAGCTTTGTATTAATCTCAGCCGCTCTTCGCTTCACTTGTAAACCTCCAGGTAAAATGCCGTTTTTGTGCACACCACGATAAATGCAGTCTTTTATCTCTTTCCAGATATGTAATGCTTTTTCAATAATTTCTTCTTTGCTTCTCCACGCTTGTTCATTTAAAAATATCAAGTCGCTAACCGATACATTCAACTCCTCGCAGTAACTCAAAATTGAATTAGCCATATGGCAGGGGTAGGGAGTAACAATTGCACTTTTATTGATGGTGTTCGCCTCGTCAGTTGCCACAAATCCACCTCCAACAGAATAATAATTTCTTGTTATTACTTCTCCTGATTTTAATGTTGCTTCAAACACCAAGGTGTTCGGATGTTGAGGCATACTCTTATCTTTGTGAAATATAACGTCACGCGTATACGAAAAGTCGACCGTATTAGTATTGTTTAGGTTTAATGTATTACCATTTTGTAATTTTTCAAACTTCTCAGTAATCGTGTTGGTATCGATGGTCGTATAATCTTCGCCGCTTAATCCCATTAACAATGCTACATCCGTTCCATGTCCTTTGCCCGTTTTAGCAAGCGACCCATACAGATGAGCTTTCACATTTACTACTTCCTCCAGTGGACTAAATTGTTGTATTCTTCGGATGAACATACCGGAAGCAATCCATGGTCCCATCGTATGAGAACTCGACGGACCAATTCCGATTTTAATCATTTCAAAGGCACTGATACTTTCCATATTCATTTACTGAGCTACGACAAAACTAATAGTCTTATGCGTATTATTTTCTTTTTGGGGCTTGTTTTTTCTTCTGATGACGGAAATCTTTTTTAGCCCCTTCAGGTGGTGCTTCCGCTTTCTTTAAGTGCGTAGAAGGATTTTTGTATTCAATCTTTTTTCCAATCAGTTTTTCAATATCCCGAAGGTAAGCCTGCTCTTCGTAATCACAAAGACTGATAGCTATTCCAGCAGCGCCTGCACGACCTGTTCTTCCAATTCTATGGACATAGGTTTCAGCCACATTCGGAATATCGAAATTAATTACATGGCTTAAATTATCAATGTCAATTCCTCTTGCTGCAATATCAGTTGCTACTAACACCCGCGACTGACCGCTCTTGAAACTGTTCAATGCATTTTGTCGCTGGTTCTGCGATTTGTCTCCGTGAATAGCATCGGCTTTAATGCCTTTCTTTTGCAAGTGTCTTGCAACGCGATCTGCTCCATGCTTGGTACGCGTAAATACAATCGCACTGGTGATAGGCTGTTCTAATAACAAATCAGAAAGAAAATCACGCTTATCACTTTTGTTTACGAAATACAATTCTTGTTTTACCAGCTCTGCTGTCGATGACACAGGAGTTACTTCTACATATTTGGGATTGTTCAAAATACGCTTGGCTAACTCAGCAATTTCTAAGGGCATCGTAGCGGAGAAAAATAAAGTCTGACGCTTTTCAGGAAGCTTGGCAACCACCTTTTTAACATCATGAATAAATCCCATATCCAGCATTCTGTCGGCTTCATCCAAAACAAAAAACTGAACATCGTTTAAAGAGATGATGCGTTGATTCATCAAATCTAACAAACGGCCAGGCGTAGCCGTTAAGATATCAATGCCATTGCGTAATGCTTGCGTTTGAGGAAGCTGTGATACACCTCCGAAAATTACAGTATGGCGTATTGCTAAATGTCTTCCATAAGCTGCAATACTATCGTTGATCTGTATGGCTAATTCTCTTGTTGGTGTTAATATCAGACAGGTAATTCCTTTCTTACGACCTTGCTGATGCATCAGCTGTAATAGCGGAATAGAGAAAGCAGCTGTCTTGCCGGTTCCTGTTTGCGCACAACCTAACAAGTCGTCTTTATTTAAAATAAT
>CANGJU010000180.1 GCA_947453935.1 Bacteroidota bacterium
CGTACACCTTTTGGCAACACCATGACAAAAGACTTAGCAGTAGAAGCTATAACGGCTGAGCATATGGGCGAAGATGAAGTGACCGACTTTTTATGTGTAAGTTTTTCTGCCACTGACTATGTAGGACACCAATTCGGAACGAATGCCATTGAATTAGAAGATACCTATATCCGCTTAGACAAAGACCTTGGCGATTTATTTTCCTTCTTAGATAACAAGTTGGGCAAAGACAATTACCTCGTATTTTTAACGGCTGATCATGCAGCGATACAAAATCCGCAGTCGTTGATAGACACCAAGCTAAACGCGGGGTTTATCAATGCAAGAGTCATTAACGATACCGTAATTGACTTTTTGAAACAGCAATATGGATCTGCCAAATATTTCAGTTGTTACGATAACAACCAGGTGTATTTAAACCGCAAGGCGATTGCTGAGGATAAACTAAATTTAGAAGAAGTGCAGACAAAGATTGCTTTGTACTTATCGAATGTAGTAGAAGGAATTTACACTTGCATAGCAGGCGAAAAAATAAAAACAGATGCATCTAGTGATCCATTGATGACAAGAATTAAGAACGGTTACCATCCAGAGCGTTCGGGCGATGTGATTGTTGTCTATGCACCAGGTTGGATAGAAAACTTATACGGAGGCAATGGAAAGCAAGGCACGACGCATGGCTCGCCTTACGCGTATGATACCCATGTGCCTTTGTTATGGATGGGCGCTGGAATATGCGAGGGCTTAACTACACGAAACATAAACATCACGGACATTGCTCCTACCCTTTCCTTTTTATTACATACCAACTTACCGAATGCCTGCAAGGGAACACCAATTACAGAATTAACAAAATAATAAACGTTGTAAATTACATCTCTCTATCTTTGCCGTATGAATCTCTCAATTAATTTATTTCTGGAAAGTCTTGGAGGTGGAGAAGTAATGGTCATTTTGTTATTTGTCTTGATGTTTTTCGGCTCTGAGAAAATTCCTGATATCGCACGTGGCTTAGGCAAGGGCATCCGTGAAGTCAAGGATGCGATGAACGGCGTGCAGGACGAATTAAAAGGTGGTTTACGCGAAGCAGAAAAAGAGATCAATAAAATTAAAGGCGACGTCACAAAAGACCTACCCGACACGAACGACATCGTTAAATACACACTCGAGAGCGAACCCCTAGCACAACCCAAATCAAGTACGGTGAAGATGCTGGCGAGTGAGGAGAAGGTGGAAGTTAAAGAAGATAACGCTGAGGGGAAAGAAGGATAAAATTTGATTTTCTTGTTTTATAATTTCATATTTTCATCCCAACGATTATCAAAAATTGCAATAATTAAAATTTTATTCTTTTTAACTGAATAATATACTATAAGCACCTTGCTTAGCACCGCTCTTCTAATTCCTTTTTTGGAAGACTCAGGATATAGAATAGGATAAACTGTTATAATTTTTTCAAAATCACTAATCGCTAAATAAAAATTGTTAACCTCTTTTTCTGAAAACTTGATTCTTAAATAAAAGACTATATCCTTCGCGTTTATTAAAGATTGCTTTGAATATTCAACAACAAAATTAGATTTTTCAGCCATTTTTTAATTCTTTCCAAAATTGATTAGAAGAAATAATATCCCCTTTTTCAATATCATCAAGTCCATTTTGCACCATCTTTTTTTGACTTTCAGAAAGACTATCCCACCAATCAGAATTCGATTTTGACCTTTTTAATCCATCTAAAAACTCAATTAAATTTTCATCTGACAGCTTATTTATCCAAGCTATCAAATCTAGTTTCATTTTATTGAGTTCCGCGGTTGACATTCTAGTATGATTTAAAACAAAAATAATGAATTATGCAAAGTTTTGCAAGACTAATAAATCACGATTAAAAATAGAATCTTTCTCCTACCCCCTAAAAATATTTTTACAGGAAACTTTTTTTGTGTTTAAAGTTTCTGTAGTTTTGCGGCCGGAAGTGAAGTAGCTTCCGATGAATCGTAATTTTTAAATTTAACAAGGTGTCCAACGACTGTAGAATTCTGGAATGTGCGCAAAAGCTGTTTAGTCGCTTTGGACTGAAAAGCGTCACCATGGATGATATCGCCAGAGAAATTGGCATGTCGAAAAAAACCATTTATCAGCAATATGCCGATAAGGACAAACTCGTGCACGCTTACCTCGATAAGGAAAAGCAAGAGCAAATAAGCATGATGGAGAATATTTCTAAAAACTCTAAGAATGCTATCGAAGAAATCCTAAATGCGATGCAGTTCATGGGTAAAACGTTCTCGCGCATCAACCCCAACCTTTTCTATGATATGCATAAGTATCATCATGATTCGTGGAATCAATTTAAAGCTTTTAAAGAGGATTACCTGATGAAGTATGTCATCCGTAACCTCGAGAAAGGAAAATCAGAAGGCCTCTATCGCGCAGACATAAATAACAAAACGCTCGCACGCCTTCGCCTCGAGCAAGTAGAAATGGCTATGAATCCTGGCATCTTCCCTCCTGAGCAGTTCCATCATGTGGAAGTGCAGATTCAGCTACTGGATCATTTCTTACATGGCATTGCTACACTTAAAGGACATAAACTAATTAATAAATATCGTCAAATCGATGAAGAATAATCACACTAAATACTATACTATGAAAAAATTCCTGTTACTACTCGTTGCATTTGCAGGCATTACACAAGTGCATGCACAGGATGCCAACAGTTCATTTTCACTAAAGCAAGCCATTGAGTTTGCAATGAGCAATCAGCCTAACGTAAAGAACGCTCAACTGGATGAAGCAATCGCGAAAAAGAAAGTAGATGAAATCACGGGTATTGGAACGCCACAGATTAATGCAAGCGCAGACCTAAACAAATTCATCGAGATCCCAACTTCGTTTGTACCTGCTGAATTCTTTGGAGGGAATGCTGGTGAATATTTCGGTGTTCAATTCGGACAACCTTATACTGCAAGCGCGGGAATAACTGCAACGCAATTGTTATTTGATGGGTCTTATCTCGTAGGACTTCAAGCTACAAAAACGTATACAGAGCTAAGTCGTAAATCGACCATTCAAACAAAAACAGAAACTGCTGTGAATGTTAGCAAGGCTTATTATGGTGCGTTAGTAGCTGATGCTCGCTTATTAATCATTGATGCAAACATCGAGCGTGTAACTAAATTGTACAACGACACCAAAGCACTTAACGATAACGGACTGGTAGAGAAAATTGATGTGGATCGTTTAGAACTTACCTTGAACAACCTTAAAGTTGAAAAAGAAAAAGTAGAACGTTTCAAATTATTAAGCTATGCGTTATTAAAATTCCAAATGGGATATGATAACGGGAAGGCATTAACCCTAACGGATAAACTAGACGAATCCATTTTAGTTGTTACATCTTTACCTGATTCAGTTGATTATAATAAGCGTCCAGAATTTGGTGTAGTAAATGTTCAACGTCAG
>CANGJU010000181.1 GCA_947453935.1 Bacteroidota bacterium
AAATTAGCATTCTGTTCTGGTTCAAATTGAAGGTTTCTTTCTAAATCCATAGAAAGTGTTCCGACTTCTTCAATACTGATTTGTTCTCCTAGTGCTAATTTTCTGAAAACATCATCTACATAAGCACTGATAACTTCATTTGCTTCATGATAGGTAATATTTTCTTCCTGGCTAATATAGTGCGCCAATAATCCATCGTTAGTACGCAAACTTGAATTGAATGCAACTTTCTTTGATGGCGGTGTAAACGTATGCTGAGAAGGATTTAAAAATGTAGTTCTCGTATTCGATACGAAACCTCCTAATCCTGGAATGATTACACAATCATTGGTAAATAAAAGTTCACAAATGTATTGGTCAGGTCTTACCATGGGTTAGCAATTGAATTACGAAGATAGCAGAAAGTTCCCTATGAACAAGGGTTATTAACAATCAAACTTGTAAAGTGCTAGAAATTAAAGACTTTTTAGTCGTGATAAGTCCTCAGGAGTGTCTATTGCAACCGTATTTTCGGTGGTTTCTGCTGTCATAATGCTGTATCCATTCTCCAGCCATCTTAGCTGTTCAAGCGATTCCGCCGTCTCCAATACGCCTTGTTTTAATTGGGTGAGTTTGGGTAACACAGTCGACTGATATCCATAAATTCCAATATGCTTGTAATAGGTACCATGGTTTAGCCAATTGTTTATTTCAATTCCTTTTTGAAAAGGTATTGGCTGTCGACTAAAATAAAGTGCGTCCCCGTTGGAGCTTATTACCACTTTCGGTGAGTTAATATTGGTGAGCTCTTCAACACTATCAATTTTTTTTACCAGCGTTGCGATAGGAGCCCCGCTTTTTAAAAGTGAAGCAATTGCATTAATCTGACTTGGTTGGATGTAAGGTTCATCACCTTGGATATTCACAACGGCTTCCCAGTCTCCTTTGAAATTTTCTAATGCCTCTGCACAACGATCTGTTCCACTTGGATGGTTTTCGGAAGTCATCACAACGTTTCCGCCAAAGCTTCTAACGGCATCGGCAATACGAACATCGTCCGTTGCAACAACAACAGCATCTAATTCAGATTTTAACGCTTGCTCATAAACACGTTGAATCATAGGCTTTCCATCAATCATTACTAATGGTTTGCCAGGGAAACGAGTAGATGCGTAGCGCGCAGGAATAATTCCTAAAATCATTTTTTTATCGGATTAATTCAATTGTTCCGTTGATATTGCGTGGAAGAAGTTCGCCATTGGATAACGTTTCATATACCGTACAAATGAAAAAGTAAACACCGGCAGGGGCTTCTTCGCCATTATTGTTTTTCTTTCCATTCCAGTTGATGTCGATATCAGTTGTTTCAAACATTAATGCGCCCCAACGATTAAACACTTTAAATGTAATATCCTGCACATCACGATAAGGTAAAATAGGATGATATAAATCGTTGATGTTATCTGAGTTCGGAGTGAATACATTTGGTAGTTCATACGTCGGACAAGGATCAATGCATAAAGTATCTGAGGTCAGACTTATATTGCCTGTAGAATCGATGGCCGAAAGGTAATAACAGCCTGCTATCGAAACAGGATTATTGTAAATATAACTACCAGTCAACCCAGTTTCAGATGCAATTATAGCGTAGCTATTATCTAACGCACTTTTAAAATACAAATTCACTTTTTCGATATCGCTTCCGCAAGTTGCATCATAATTCCAGCTAATCGTATCTGTTAAATTTAAACAGTTTCCGTTTAATGTAATCGCTGGTGGACAAGGATCTACATTATCTAACGGTGTTGCACATCCGATTTGTGATTTGTTGATTATTGGATTTACTAATCCTGTATCTAAATAACTGCCATACGATTTCACATAGTAGCAATATTCTGTTCCATTGGTCAGACTGTCGTCCGTATAAGCGTTTGTTGTGCTGCTTCCAATTAAATTAAAAATTCCGGGACTTACCTCTCTGTAAATTTCATAATTCGAGTTGTTCCAAGGCACGTTAACATTCCAGTTAAGAGTGTTTTGTTCGTCGGATGGTGTAACACGTAAATACATGCTAGTCGCCTGTTGTGTGTTTCCAATTAAGAAGGTATTGCCTGGCGTTTCGTTTGAAAATGCAATGCGATAGGTGTAGGATGAGTCTAAGGTGTTTAAACCATTATCAGTAAATGTTGTATCGTTCAAATCTGTTTTTGAAACTATATCAGTAAAAGCACCGCTGCCTGATTTTCTTTGTAACACATATTTAAATGGCCCTGGTGTTTGTGTGAAATCCAGATTGGTTGGCTTGCCCCATGCAACATATATTTCGCCGCTGTTGTTTGAGGTCGTATTGACATCAACGTTAGTAATTATCGGTAGATCTCTGATAAGCGTTCCACAAAATTCTATCGATGCATAACTCTCAGCACCATCAGGATAAATAGCAATTACCATATAGCAATATTGCACAGCTGGAGCTAAACCTGTTCCGTTATTATCATCCGTAAAAGTTGTATTGTATAGCCCATTGGTTTGTCCAATAAAGCTATAACCCGTATAAGCAGGTACGCCCGTTTCACATTGCGAAGGCGTAAATCCATAAGACCCTTGGCGACGGTAAATTTTATATCCTATCGCTTGCGAACACAAGCTTGTGTCCCAATTCAGCACTAAACTATTTCCTAACGGTGTGGCATATGGGTTTTTAGGTGAAGGCCCTACAACAGTAATGAACATGGTTTCTAAATCCACCAATTGAACATTAGTATTGTTGTCAATGGCTTTAAAAACTACAGTGTATTTTGATTTTCGCACATGCGAGCAGTCGGTATTCCAGTTAAAAACTCCGTTATTGATTCCAACAGCAGGAGTCGAAGTAAATGTTGCAGGATTATTTGCCGTAACGAAAGGTCCGCCTGATGCGGTTAACGTAATAAGTTCATTATTCGGCTCACCAACATTCACCACGAAATTCAATACGGTTCCTGCTTCAACACATGTATCATTAACCGTTGCAATAATAGGAGGTTGGTTCACTGGTGGGTAAATTGTGATTTGCATATCACGTGTTACATATCCAATGTTGAAAGTTCCAATACCGGGTATGTTTCGCCACTCACGAATGATCATTGCAACGTTGTATTCTCCAATAGTAAGTGGACTATCCCAAATCAGATCACCAGTAATGCTATCCAATGTAAACGAATTATTCGCTGCAGGATAAGAGAATGTAGGTATTACTTGTCCTCCTAAACCTTTACACTTTACTAATTCATACGATAAGCTATCGCCATCTGGATCGAAAGCATTTGGATTATGCAAGAAGATTTGTCCTACCGCACCATTATCAATTGGAGGTTGAAGTAAATTAGGTGAGCTGTTGTTTGTGATTGCAGGTGAGATTACCAGTTTCGTTTCAACATAAAAAGCAATGTTTACTGAGCCAGGCATATTCAC
>CANGJU010000182.1 GCA_947453935.1 Bacteroidota bacterium
CGTCATGCAGCGGATCACTTTTTCCGTATCTGTCAAGAGATGCGCGTGACCAATATGGAAGAGTTAAAATACTTCTGTATCTCTGAGTCAACAGCACACTACCTTCAGAAATATATTACTTACCGTAAGCGTAAAATTTTCTTCGGAAAACAAAACATCAACGACTTACTCGAAGTATTGAAGAAGCACAAAAAGGAAAAGTTTTTAGTTCCTTGTTCTGATATCGCGAAGCAAGAAATTGCAGATACATTAGCAGCGCATAATTTCGATTTTACGAAAGCAACTATCTATAAAACTGTTTGCAGCGACCTAAGCGATCTTGCAGATGTAAAATATGATATGCTGGTATTCTTTAGTCCTGCAGGAATTACTTCTCTTTTCAAAAACTTCCCCGACTTCAAACAAAACACAACGCTTATTGCTGCATTCGGACAAACAACTTCTCAAGCGGTGTTAGATGCGGGTCTTCGATTAGATATTCAGGCACCTATTCCTCAGTCGCCTTCTATGACGATGAGCATCGAAAACTATATCAAGAAAAATAAATAACCTTGTTAATTAAACAAGCTACGAACAACCATAAAGCCTTAACGAAATTGTTGAGGCTTTTGTATTTTTAACCCACCAATGGAAATGCACCTGCCAGCATCGCACGATTTTACTTTTCCCGCTTCTATGCGTCTGAAAAGTGTGAAGGCCTTCGACCTGCTTTTTTCAAAAGGTAAACGCCACTGGGCCTCTCCATTTGAAGCTATTGCATTAGAAATTCCTTTTGATGAGGAGCGTCCATTGCAAATAGGCTTTGCTGCTCCAAAGCGAAAATTGAAAAAGGCCACCGACCGTAACCGCATGAAACGCCTGATGCGTGAGAGCTTCCGACTGAATAAAAATGAACTTTTAAATACCTGTTTGATGCAGCGCAAAGGATTAATTGTATTGTTCATTTCTCAGTGTAATTCCACTGTTGATTACCCAAAAACGCAAGAGAAAATAAAGTTACTTTTACAGCGTTTAACCATAGAACATGCGCAAACTGCCGGCTAAGCTGATGATCTTATTGATACAGTTCTACAAAGGAGCTATATCGCCACATTTAGGTAAGGCCTGCCGTTATACTCCCACTTGTTCGCAATACGGAGTAGAAGCAATAACCAAACATGGTGCGCTGAAAGGTGGTTGGCTAACGTTCAAAAGAATTTTATCGTGTAATCCATGGGGCGGACATGGTTATGATCCAGTACCAGAAAAATAAGTATATTTAACTATGAAGAAATTTATTCGAATTATAAAGCTTCCTGTTTTTGTTATCGCTACGGTAATCGTTTTCTTATCGTTTAAGGTGGCTAATGATAATTACTTCGAATTGAATAAAAACCTCGATGTGTTCACAACCATTTTTCGCGAGCTATCCGTTTTTTATGTTGATCCTGTCAATTCAGAAGAAATGGTCACAGCAGGTATCGATGAGATGCTGGAAAGTCTTGATCCATACACAACGTTTATTACCGAAGCAGATGCCGATGACTATCGTTTCATGACAACTGGTCAGTATGGTGGTATTGGTGCGCTTATCGGTCAAAGAAATAATCAAGTAGTAATTACCGACCCTTACGAAGGGTTTCCTGCACAGAAATTTGGTTTGATGGCTGGTGATATTATTCGCTCTATTGATGGCAAAACAACAAAGGGTTTAGAGTATGACGATGTAAGTAAAATGTTAAAGGGGACTCCCAATACAAATATTACAATCGTAGTTGACCGTCCTTCTTCTAACGGATTTGAAACAGTTAACAAAACGATTACGCGTGCTGAAATTCAAATTAAGAATGTTCCGTACTATGGAGTAATTGAAGGTAACGTTGGGTATATCCGCTTATCTGGTTTTACCGATAATGCAGGGCTTGAAGTAGAAACAGCCGTTAAAGATTTGATTCAGAAAAAAAAGGTGTCGGGGTTAATTCTTGATTTACGTGGTAACCCAGGTGGACTATTAAACGAAGCGGTTAACATCGTAAATGTGTTTATTGATAAAGGACAAGAAGTGGTGAGCACCCGAGGTAAAGTAAAAGACTGGGATAAGATTTATAAAACCTTTAAAAGTCCTGTTGATACAAAAACACCATTAGCCATTTTAGTGAATAGCGGCTCTGCTTCAGCAGCTGAAATTGTGAGTGGCTCCTTACAAGACTTTGATCGCGGGATTGTAATTGGTCAACGTACCTTCGGAAAAGGATTGGTACAAACAACTCGTCCGCTGGCTTATAACACGCAATTGAAAGTTACAACCGCTAAATATTATATTCCAAGCGGGAGATGTATTCAAGCACTCGACTATACGCATCGCAATGCAGATGGAAGTGTAGGAAAAGTTCCTGATTCATTAATGTCGGAATTTAAAACCAAAGGTGGAAGAAAGGTCTATGATGGTGGTGGGGTAAATCCTGATTATACAACATCAACGTTAACTTTTAGCAGCATTGCACAAACACTTTCTGCAAAGTATTTATTATTCGATTATGCAACGCAATATAAAATTAAACATCCTTCAATTGCTGATGCTAAGAGTTTTCATCTAAGCGATAATGAGTATGCTGATTTTATTTCGTGGCTTACAAACAAAGAATACGATTATGTAACTGAAAGTGAAGAGAAGCTTGAAGCATTAAAAGAAAAAGCAGAAAAAGAAAATTATTTCGGAAGTATTCAAGAAGAATACAATGCGGTGAAAGCGAAAATTAAAAGTGATAAAGCGTCCGACTTAAAACTACATGAGCAAGAAATAAAATGGTTGCTCGAAAATGAAATTGTTTCGCGTTACTATTATCAGAATGGTAGAACAGAAAACAGTTTTAGCAGTGACCCAGAAATTAAAATGGCGATTAAGGCGCTTACTACTCCTGGAATCTATTCGGCTGTTTTAAACAGAACCTATAAAGAGTAATTTCTTTTGAATAATAAAATCATTTCTTTCGGAAACAAAGCCTATGTTGCAGGACTATTTATGGTTGCCTGTTCCATGGCTCTGTCTAAATTTGGAATGAGCCTCGGACAATTTTTTATTTTTGGTGGCTGGTTGCTGAGTGAAAATTTTTCAGATAAATGGCAACAACTAAAATCAAATAAAACAGTTGTGCTGTTATTGATTGCATTGTTTGTTATTCATCTTATTGGTTTAATTCACACTAGCGATTTTCAGTATGCCTTTAATGATATTAGAATAAAATTACCACTGTTGTTAATGCCTGTTTTGATTTTGTCGATGCGGCCATTAGCTATTAAAACAAGAAATTATTTATTTCATTTTTTCACGGTTTCTGTTTTAATCTCAACACTTATTAGTTGGGGTATTTACCTTGGATGGAGCTCTATAGAAGTACATGATATCAGAGATATTAGTCCGTTTATTTCTCACATACGTTTAGCCTTGC
>CANGJU010000183.1 GCA_947453935.1 Bacteroidota bacterium
GCCATTCCGCTCGTAGTACAGGCTCCACTAAAATCACCATTAGCATCCATTGCTATCATACCAATCGTATCATGATTACCTTGTCCGCCTTTCCCTTTCTCTTCTTTTTGATCACGCATATACTTGATGGTATCCATCGGATTATAATTATGCGTCTTTAACCATTCCTTCCATATCTGCTCACTCTTTGGAGTCAACAAATTCTCTTGCTTGAATCCGTTTTGAAGTGCAAACTGTAAAGCACCATCGCCTACTAAAATTACATGAGGTGTTTTTTCCATCACCATACGTGCAACAGAAATCGGGTGCATAATATTTTGAAGGAACATAACGGAACCGCAGTTACCCTTTTCATCCATGATGCAAGCATCGAGTGTTACATTTCCATCACGATCAGGCAAACCACCGTAACCTACACTTGTATCATCTGGGTCTGCTTCAGGAACACGCACACCAGCTTCTACTGCATCTAATGCTTTACCACCTTTTGAAAGGACTTCCCAAGCAGCTGCGTTAGCCTTTACATTTGGTGCCCATGTTGAAATCACCAAGGGGAATCCTGCTCGTGATTCATCAGCAGATTTATTTTCAGCTACTGCCGATTTCCTTAATAACATTAAACCACTAGATGCCAAAAGCGATTTAAAAATAAATTGTCGTCTTTGCATAATTTTATCTTTCAGATACTTTTATTTCATCGCAGAAAATATAAGCTTCGCCCCCTGCCCCTAAATGCCACGAAGGTAATTGCCCGAAATTGTATGCTTTTACTTTCATGTACTTTGCCTTTTGTGGTGCAAACACCAGTTGCGGATGTGCTACTTGTGGTGTATAATCTTTGGCATCGACTGTTATATCCGTTTGTCCCGCTAACATCCACGTAATACCGTCATTCGATAAATAAACTTCAAACTTTGTTGGCATTAAAATCCATGCGCGTGTATCCTGCAAGAATCCGGGTATCACACGACCAATCGTTTCTTCTTTATCAAAGGTAAATACAACTTCCATATCTTGATCCTGATATCCGTGCCAGTCGCCCTTGCGCCATTCTACACTTCCATTCACTCCATCTATCAAACTCTGCGGACCTTCAGCAGCATACTGACGTCCCGGCTTGCTGATTAAATTTACTTGCCAGTTCGGATGAGGAAGTTTATTAAAGAAACCTGTTGCTCTACCACTCTTCACATTCATTGAATACGAATATGCACTAACAGATGATGTGTAATAAATATAAAACGGTTTGGTATATGGTTGAATAAAAGTTGTATCGTTATTTATCCAATAACGCATTGGCAACGAATCGGGATTAGAAATAGTGACTAAAAGACTGTCAGCAAAATTTCGTTTGTTAGTGATAATAAAGGGCGCATTGATAAATCCAGCTGGCAATAATCTTCCCGACTTTTCAGGATTTAATCCACGACCTTTATTCGGATAATCTTTTAATACAACATCGAAATAACAACCGTTTTTAATTCTATCATAAGAAATTAAATTGTTATCATAAACAGCACCGTTATAACGCAACGATTCGATATAAAAAGATTTCGGATTTTGCTTTTTAGCAGTGATGTCGATTTTCTTTCCATTTTCTAAATTGATAACAGCATGGTCAAATAGAGGCGTACCAATTGCGTACTGTGTACTTCCTGGCGTAACTGGATACAATCCAAGAGCACTCCATACATACCACGCCGACATTTGTCCGCAGTCTTCATTACCTGGCAATCCATCAAACGTTGTGTTATACAAACTATCAACTACACGATGAACAATCTCTTGTGTCTTCCATGGCTTACCAATGTAATTATACAGATACGCCATATGATGACTAGGCTCGTTACCGTGTGCATATTGTCCGATTAACCCTGTGATATCTGCTTGCTGTCGACCAGTAGTAGAAGTTGGTGCATTAAATAACCCATCTAACTTTTTATCAAAAAGATCAATTCCACCCATCATATCAATCATGCCCGGAATATCTTGCGGAACAAAGAACGAATACTGATAACTATTTGCTTCTGTATAATGATTGTTAACTTCTAATGGGTCAAACGGAGATAACCAATTACCATTTCTACGAGGACGCATGAAGCCAGTAGAATGATCATACAAATTACGATATGAAAATGCAAGACGATTATAATACAAAGCTTCCTCGTTTTTACCAGCGTATTTTGCAATTTGCGCAACACACCATGCATCGTAAGAATACTCTAATGTTTTAGAAACTGATTCCGATTCATCATCAATCTGCAAATAATTGTTCGCATTAAAAGCAGGCAATCCTAAATGATTCCAGTTAGCACTTTTCTTAGCTGCTTCAAAGGCTAATGGAATATTAAAGCTTGTGATATCTTTTGATAGTGCATCTGCAATCACAGATACAGAATGATAACCAATCATACAATCTGTTTCATTTGCACCAAGCTCCCAAACTGGCAGTCGCCCGCCTTGTTCATATTGCGCTAAAAATGTTTTGATAAAGTCGAGTGAACGTTTCTTGTCAATTAATGCATACATAGGATGTGCGGCTCGGAATGTATCCCACAAACTAAAAACAGAATATTGCGTATAGCCCTTAGCGATATGAATCTTATTATCTCTGCCACGATACTTACCATCAAGATCTGAATATACATTCGGAACAATCATCATATGATAAAGTGATGTATAAAAATTTGTAAGATTACGCTGTGATGCATCATAAACAGCTATGCGACTTAACTCTTTATTCCAATATGCTCTTGCATCTGATTGAATTTGCATAAAAGTTTTTTTGCCAATTTCAGCAACACGATTGTTTCTTGCACCTGCTGTAGACACAGACGAGATACCTGTTCTTACTTCAACAATATTATTCGCAGACTTTTTAAATACAAAAGCAATACGGATTGAATCACTCACAATACTGTCTCCCACTTTCAATTGATTGGTTCTTCCCATCATTTTTATTTCTGAAAATGGCTGAGAAAATTCCATCGAAAAATAAACATACTGATTCTTTGCCCAAGCTTCACTATGACGATATCCTTCTATTGTATGATCATTAACAATTTTTACCGAAGAACCCAGAACTTTATCACGATGCATTAAGTCGAGTAATACAGATGGCGAAAAAATGGCAGGATAAGTATATTTCTGCACACCAACTCGTGTTGATGCTGTCATCTCACATTTAATACGACTATCATTCAACACCACAGAATAATATCCTGGCGAAGCTTTCTCTGTTGCATGATTGAATGGAGATCCGTAAACAATCGGATCGAATGAAATTTTATCTGTACCAGGCATCAATAACACATCGCCATAATCGCTGCAACCTGTACCACTCAAATGAGTATGCGAGAAACCGTAAATTAGTGAGTCGTTGTACCAGTAACCACCACA
>CANGJU010000184.1 GCA_947453935.1 Bacteroidota bacterium
AGTTGTCCCTACTGATCCTACATGACCAGTACCATGATTAAAAGGACATTTTCCTGTTGATTCCATAATCTAAAAATTAGTGTGTTGAGTGTTTGAATTGCAATATTACTGTTTATTTTTGTTTGATAGAAATGATATTTTAGATGATATTATTCATAAAATAGATGAACATACAGCAGTTTCAGTATATCCTTGCGGTAGCAGAGTACAAACACTTTGAATTAGCGGCCCAGAAATGTTTTATATCTCAGAGTACGTTAAGCACCATGATATCAAAATTTGAAGATGAGATAGGGGTAAAATTATTTGATAGAAAAAAGAAGCCCGTCCATGTAACAGCGGAAGGAGCAATAATCATTGATAAGTTAAAGGAGGTTAATACGCAGATTGGACAACTAAAAGAATTGGTAAAAGAAATCAAGGGAGAAATTAAAGGTCGAATTTCTATTTCGGTTATTCCAACAGTGTCGCCATATTTGTTGCCTTTGTTTTTACATGATTTTGCAAGGAAACACCCCTTGTTAAAGTTGGAAGTCAGAGAGCAAACCACAGAAGAAATTATTCGTCAGTTAAAATCGCGCGACCTTGATATAGGAATTATATCAACACCATTAAGTGACTCTATGTTAATAGAAACAGAATTGTATTGTGAGCCCTTTGTGTTGTACGACAAACAAAACACTTCCAACAAAAGAGTTTCAGTAAAAAGTATTGATACCAGCAATTTATGGTTGCTAGAAGAGGGGCATTGCATGCGTACACAAGCATTACAGATATGTAACATGAAAAAATCGCAACCTTCACGAATAGAAAACATCGATTTTAAAGCGGGTTCTATAGATAGTCTGATACGATTTGTAAATGCCAACGAAGCATCAACGCTATTACCTTATTTATCTACTATTCATTTACCTGCTCGTGATGCCAAGCACATCCGCAGCTTTATAACGCCGGTGCCTATCCGAACAATAGGCTTGGTAGTTCACCGACATTTTGTAAAGAAGAAAGTATTAGAACTCTTGAAAAGCGAGATAGAAGAAAAAATTAAAACGGTATTGCCTAGGTCGATGATGAAGGGGGAGGCGGTAAGACCAATTTAATTTGCTAATGTGCTAATTTGAAAAATTGGTGATGTGTTAATTAATTTGATCGCGAGGAGGTCCCTGAGGTGCTCGAAGGGCTTCGCGATTTACTAATTTGAGACCTCTCTAAATCTCTCCAAAGGAGAGACTTTAATTTTCAATCCCTCTTTAATTGGGAGAGTTACAGAGACCATAAATAGGATTGCAGTACCTAACTAAAAATAAAAAAGCGGACATGGTTTTATGCATATCCGCTTAAAGTATTTTAATTTTTTTTATTGAATGATGATTTGTTTTGCTTCAATCACAGTTCCGCTTGGGTTAATAAATTGTACTACATAAGCACCGTTTGACCATGTTGGTGCGATTAGTTGAATATTTGTGATTTGTTGTGTGATTAAACTATTGTAAACAGATTGACCCATCGTATTTAGGATTTTAATGCTAAATCCCGTTAGAGTATTAAAGTTAGCGCCGCAATCGATTACTAAATTATCTTTCGCAGGATTAGGAAATACCTTTACCTGATTTTGATAAGTGACAGGATTAAAGCCAGTAATATTTGCATTGAATTGTAAAGTATCACAACTTCCAGTTACTGTTTGAAAATAAATACCTGTATTATAAAGTTGTTGAACTTCGGATGCACTTAATGCACGACTCCACATACTGATGTCGTCGAGTTGACCCTGGAAAAAACCAGCCAATTGTGAACCCGCTCCAATAATTCTATTCCCACCATATGAAACAGGAGAAAGATATCCTGTTTGAAAAAACTGGAGAGTTCCGTTTTTAAAAATCCTTACAGTGTCTAAATGCTGTGAAATAATAAAATTATTCCAAGCATTGTTATTTAGTTGTAAGTTGGTTTGAATCCACGAGTTAGGCAAGTGATTGTTGATAAATGAAAGGTTATTTAAATTTGAAGTAGCTAAATGGGCAACATTATAACCACCCGTGCCGCCAACATTATCACCAAAAGAAACTATTCCTGAGTTGTTTTGAGATTGACTTTTAATCCAAAATGAGAGTGTCAAATCACTTGTTAAATTTAAACTACTATTACTTCCTGCGGGAATAGAAATATAATTACTTGTGCCATCAAACTCAAACGCACTATTCGGATTACCGAAACGATCGCTGGTTAAGGTGGCACCGTTTACAGTTCCATTGTTTCCGTTTCCGCTTTCATCGTTAGCATCTCCACAGAATGGCCAGTAACCCACTAAGCCATTAGCAAGGTTTGCAGGAAAAGCTGGAGAGGCACATGGCACATAGGCGCTACTGTTATAAAGGTTTGTAATTTCTTGTTGGGTTAGTGCACGGTCCCATATACCGATGTCGTCAAGCTGACCCTTAAACCATCTAGCATTATTATTATTTGATGAATGTTCTTTCCCAAAAAACAATGATTCGGGAGTGTTTAACAAAGTGTAACTAGCGTTAATCGAATTCATCATCATGCCATTTTTATACAATTTTACTACAGATCCATCATATGTAAAAACTAAATGACACCATAGATTTAAAGTAACAGAATCTGATGTTCCAATACCAGAATTTATAGTTGTATTAGTCCACGCAGAAACATATGATTTACTATTATTATTATAAAATGGAACACCCTCTAATACTCTAAAAGCTATACCTGTGGTTACATTAGGCAAGCTAGGTCTAGGCTTGCCAATCATAGTTCGTTGAGGGTATACTGAATTTTGATTGAAGGAATAATCGGGGATTTTAACCCAAACAGATATTGAATACATATTACTAAAGTCTAATGTATTATTATCGTTTACTTCAATAAAATTTGTTGTACCGTTAAAATTATACGAACTATTTCCATTATTGAAACGATCATTTGTCAAAGCGGCGCCATTTACCGTCCCATTATTCCCATTGCCACTTTCATCATTGGCATTTCCGTTAAAGGGCCACCAACCTACGAGACCGTTTGTTGGTACATACGACGGCACTTGTGCCTGAGCGTTACTAAATAAAATAACCGCTAGGGCAATCATTAAAACTTTTGTTTTCATTTAAAATAAGTTTTTTGCCACCCTCTTCCCTAAGATGGGTTAGTATAATAAAATAGCGTGGGAAGATATACCTTATCCACGACTGAGGCCTTAGGACAGCCCACACGACAGATGAAAGTAACAACCCACGCCATACGTGAGCGTTATTTCTATCCAGCCGTGATTGAAGTGTCCTAAGTTTCAGTCGCGAGACAGTAAACGCTATGTTTTGAGAGACAATAAGTCCCTGCATTTATATTTTACAGCACTAAGATATAAACTAATTTAATTTC
>CANGJU010000185.1 GCA_947453935.1 Bacteroidota bacterium
AGTGGAAATTTTGGAAACTTGACTGCTGGATTAATTGCTAAAAAAATGGGGCTTCCTGTTAGTGGATTTATTGCTGCAACAAATGAAAACGATACTATTCCGAATTATCTCAAGAGTGGAAGTTATTCTGCACAAGAAACCGTAGCTACCATTTCAAATGCAATGGATGTTGGTAACCCAAGTAACTTCGCACGCATGAATGATTTTTACAAAAGTCATTTAGCTATGTCGGAAGACGTCACGGGTTATAAGTATTCCGACGAGGAAACACGTAAAATGATGGTGGATGTTTATCAACATAAAAAGTACATTCTAGATCCTCATGGTGCTGTTGGTTTGTTGGGTTGGAAAGAATTTTCGGAAGGAAAAAATAATATTCAAGGAATTATATTAGAAACGGCGCACCCAACAAAATTCATCGATGTAGTAACAGATACGTTACATTTCACTCCAGAGCTTCCAGAAGCGTTGAAAAAAATTGAACATGCTCAGAAAGTGAGTGTATTAATGGAAAACGATTTTATAACTTTAAAAGAGATTTTGCTTTCGAGATAAATTATCTTCTTCTCTTTCCTTTCTTGGTTGCTGGCTTTGCAAATCCGCGGGGCTTATCTTTCTTTTTTGAAACTCTTCTTTCTTTCACATCCGCATTATCTGCTGAGTTAAAATCCCACATGATAAAGTCTATCTGCTTCTTTAATAAATCGGCCGATTTTAATTTAACTCTAACGGGGTCGCCTAGCTGAAAACGACGATTGGTTCTTCTTCCGACTAAACAATAATTTGCTTCGTCTAAATCGTAATAGTCATCTTTCAAATCACGAACGCGAATTAATCCTTCACATTTACTGTCTACTAATTCTACATAAAGCCCCCATTCGGTAACACCTGAAATCATTCCGTCAAATATCTCTCCTTCACGTCCCATTAAATATTGGGCTTGCTTAAATTTCACGGAAGAACGTTCTGCTTCAGAAGCTTTAATCTCCATGTCGGTGCTGTGCTTGCAGCGCTCTTCTAATCCTTCTCTTTCTACCGATTTCCCATTATTCAAATAATGTGTCAACAATCGATGAACCATCACATCCGGATAACGACGAATGGGCGAAGTAAAATGCGTATAAAAATCAAATGCTAATCCGTAGTGACCGATATTCTGCGTTGTATAAACAGCCTTGGCCATTGTGCGAATAGCTAATTGCTCGAGGACGTTTTCTTCTCGCTTGCCTTTAATATCTTTCATCAATTGATTCAACGATTGAGCAATCGCTTTCTCTGAATTGATTTTTATTTTATGCCCGAATTTCGCAGCGAAGAATGAAAAGTTTTCTAGCTTTTCTGGCACAGGCTTATCGTGTATACGATATACAAAAGTTTGTTCATGGCCTTTTTCTTCGGATAATTTTTGTCCTACAAATGCTGCTACTTTTTTATTTGCAAGCAACATAAATTCTTCAATTAGTTTATTGCTGTCTTTGTTTTCTTTCAGATAAACATCAACGGGCATTCCGTTTTCATCAAGTTTAAATTTGACTTCTACTTTATCAAATGTTATAGCACCATGACTGAATCGTTCTTGTCGCATTTTTTGCGCAAGCGAATGCATCAATTTAATCTCTTCTTTTAAATCTCCTTCTCCTGTTTCTATTACTTGTTGCGCCTCTTCATAAGTAAATCGTCTGTCCGAATGAATCACTGTTCTTCCGAACCATTCTGAAACTACTTTTGCGTTATTATCCATTTCAAAAATGGCAGCATAACAGAGCTTGTCTTCTCCTGGTCGTAATGAACAAACCTTGTTGCTTAGTTTCTCGGGCAACATCGGAATTACTCTATCTACAAGGTAAACAGAAGTTGCACGAAAATATGCTTCCTCTTCAAGCGCACTTCCCTCTTTCACATAATGCGATACATCCGCAATATGAATTCCTATTTCATAATTTCCATTTGGTAAAAACCGTATCGATAATGCATCATCAAAATCTTTTGCATCAACAGGGTCAATTGTGAAGGTGGTTATGCCTCTGTAATCTTTTCTCTTTTTTATTTCACTCGCCGTGATCTCTTCTTTTATCTGATCTGCTTCGTCTTCTACTTCCGAAGGAAAAAATAATGGAAAACCATATTCTACCAAGAGTGAATTCATCTCTGTGTTGTTCTCGCCAGCATTACCTAATACTTGCGTAATTTCTCCTATCGGATTTTTATCGTCTATTTCCCAGCGCGTAATTTTCGCAACTGCTTTTTGTCCGTTTTTAGCTCCGTTGAGTTTATTCAAAGGAATAAAAATATCAATACCGTATTTATTATTATCACTACTTAAAAATGCGAACTTCTCGCTTATCTGAATTCTGCCTGAAAATTCTTTTTTATTTCTTTCAATCACTTCGATTAATTCTCCTTCTGCTTTATCAGGTGAGTAAGACGGATAAGCCGACACTTTTATTGTATCGCCACGAAGTGCATTATGTGTTTTGTTCTTTACTAAAAATATTGGAAGGTTGTTTTCTGTATCAAAAACGAAGGCCGCTCCCTGATAATTAAACTCCAACTTCCCATATACGTAACGTTTAGTAGGGAGTATTCGAAACTTACCTTTCATCCCATCTTCTAAAACGCCTTCTTTTGCTAAGCCTTCGAGCACATCAATACATAAATACTTTAATTCTTTTTCGGAATAATTTTCAAGATACTTACTTAGGTCTTCATTAAAAGGATCCTGATAAACTCTTCTGAAAACTTGTTTATAGTTATACCACTTACCAGGATTTTGCTTGTAGATAACCAGCATCGCCTCTTTAAACTTTTCAATAAAAACCTGATCGTTTATCTCGTTATCAGACATGGGCGATTTTTTCTTTTTTAATTTCTGTTGTATCCAACTTCTACTACTGCTTTTCCTATTCTGCCGTTTACAGGAGGGTTATACTTTGTGAGTAATACTTTTATTGCTCTGGCATCGCGCAAATATTCCTTTACACTATTCAATATTCGGCCGGCTGCATGTTCTATTAATTTACTTCGGATGGCCATTTCTTTTCGAACCAAATTATGTAATACCACATAGTCCGCAGTATCTCCCAATTCATCACTGCTCACTGATTCAGAAAAATCAAAATCAATAATTACATCTACCGAAAATCGTTGTCCGATTTTTCCCTCTTCCTCCATGCAACCATGAAAGGCATAACATTCAATATCACAAACTGATAAACGCATCTTAATCTTTCTTTTGTTCTTTAGCCCAAGCATCCTTTAGCGTAACTGTTCTGTTAAAAACAAGTTTGTCAGTGCTGCTCTCGGTATCAGGACAAAAATATCCTTTGCGTATAAACTGAAAATAATCACCCGGTTTGCTTTCCTTCAACGACGG
>CANGJU010000186.1 GCA_947453935.1 Bacteroidota bacterium
TACGTTAATATATCAAATGTATGCCCTCCAACATTAACTGATATAGATGGTAATATTTATAATACTGTTGAAATTGGAACCCAATGTTGGATGAAAGAAAATTTGAAAACAAAGCACTTTAACAATGGAGGTTCAATACTAACAGGATTGAATAATTCACAATGGAGTAATACAACAAGTGGTGCTTGTTCAGATTATAATAACGATACTTCCAATACTGCGATATATGGAAAATTATATAACTGGTATGCTGTTATCGATCCTGCTGGTTTATGTCCTGTTGGTTGGCACGAACCAAAAAACTCCGAATGGAATTATTTAATTAAAACATTAGACCCTAATGCAGATACTAGTTGTGTGTCCTGTATATCAAGTTTAATTGCTGGTGGTCTACTAAAAGAAACTGGGAATTCACATTGGTTAAGTCCTAATACCGGAGCTACAAATAGTAGTGGTTTTAATGCTTTACCTGCTGGAATGCGAAGTTCTTCGAATGGTTATTATAGTCAACTTGGAAACTATGCCTATTTTTGGACAGTAACTCCTTATTCAAATAATTCTTCTTTCTATCATTCTTTTTTAACTAATAGTGCCGAAGTTAGAAGTTATAACTTGCTTTATGGTACCGGATTCTCTGTAAGATGTATTAAAGATTAATCGATGTTTACATGAAAAAAATAGTCGCAATTCTTATCCTTATTCACGGTTTTGTTTTTCACTCATTATCCCAAGTTAATTTAAATATCCAATATACAAATGGTGGCTTACAATCCATTCCATTAACAGACATTGATAGTATCAATTATACTGTTAATACAAGTAACTGTCCAATAACAGTAATGGATGTAGATGGTAATATTTATAATGTTGTAGCTATCGGCACTCAATGTTGGATGAAAGAAAATTTTAAAGCTGCGCATTTTAACAACGGTGCAGTTATAACAGTGCCTATTAATGATGCGCAATGGAATGTCACTGTAACGGCTGCTTGCGCCGACTATAATTACGACACGACAATTTCTAATGTTTATGGCAAGTTGTATAATTATTTTGCAGTTGCAGATACGCAAGGACTTTGTCCTGTTGGCTGGCATGTTTCTACCGATGCAGAATGGAATTATGTTGTTAAAAGATATGATCCTAATGCAGATACAAATTGTGTAAATTGTGTTCAAAGCCCAATAGTTGGTGCTGCGCTTAAAGAAAATGGTTTGGGTCATTGGTTAAGTCCTAATGCAAGCGCAACAAATATTAGTCACTTGACATTGCTTCCCGGCGGATGGCGAACTGGTCAAGGTCCTTTTAATAATTTACATCAGTATGCTCATTACTGGACTTCGACTAAAATTCCTGGGTCGTATCCTTTTGCAAGAATGCTATGGTATATAAATAGTGAACTTATAAGAGGAAATGGTACTAATGGAAAATATGGGATGTCCGTTCGCTGCGTGAAGGATTGATAATTAAAATTAATTAGAAGAAATGAAAAATTATTTACTTTGTTTAATATTGATTTTTACTAAATGTTTGCATGCTCAAACTTTTACAAATACCTATACCACCATGAATGTTTATTTCAATAATAGGCCTGCTGTTCAATATCCGATTAATTCAATTGATACAATAACGTATAGTATAAATCAAGCCATTTGTCCTTCAGTTGTAAATGATACTGATGGTAATATTTATAATGTTATTCAAATCGGCACTCAATGTTGGATGAAGGAAAATTTAAGAACTAAACATAATAATAACGGTACTCCTATACCATCAGGATTAACAAATACAGCTTGGGGAAATGCGTCTTATCCTGCCTGCGCAGAATATAATAATGATTCTATCTTAGCCCTTACTTATGGCAGATTATATAATGGTTATGCTGCCACCACATTGAACCTGTGTCCTGTTGGCTGGCATGTTCCTTCAAATGCCGATTGGGGAATACTTTATAGCTATATTGATACTTTTCCAGATGTTTCAAACAGAACGGGTGATTATGGATCTTTGATAGCATCTGGTATTAAAGAAGCAGGTATTTCACATTGGGCAAGTCCTAATTTAGGTGCTACTAATTATTGGAATTTTTCTGCATTGCCAGGAGGGACAAGAAATAATATCGGCTATTATAGTGGATTAGGGAATATAGGTGATTTTTGGACATCGACTCTTGACTATTATGACGGTGGCTTTTACAAAGAACTTTATCATAATAAGTCAACAATTGTTATGTGGAATACTTATGATTATAAAGCAGGTTATTCCATTCGTTGTGTAAAAAATTAATGATGTGTAGTTATGAAAAAAAAATGTTTAATGAGTGCTTTCGTTTTAATGACGCATTTCTTAATGGCTCAATCATTAACGAATATTGTTTTCAAAGGAATTGGTCCACAACATTATACTTTAAATTCAATCGATAGTATCAATTATACTGTACATTCAGTTGTTTGTCCTACTACAGTTACCGATGTAGATGGCAATTTATACAATGTGATTGCAATTGGTGATCAATGCTGGTTAAAAGAAAATTTAAAAACTACTCATTTTAATAATGGAGTTATCATACCGAGCACACTAACTAATACGCAATGGGCAAATACGTTAAGTGCTGCTTGTGCTGATTGTGATAATAATCCTACAAACACTTCCGTGTATGGTAAATTGTATAATTGGTATGCGGTAAGTGATACCTCTGGATTATGTCCCGTTGGTTGGCATCCTTCTTCGCGTTCCGATTGGAAGCGTTTAGAAGCGTACCTTGATCCGATGTCTGATACGATGGAGCTCATCAGTATGGTGAGTCCGGTTTTAGGAATTTCATTAAAGGAAGTCGGTTTTTCTCATTGGCTTCCTCCAGGTATTCCAATGTCAGTTGTTACCAATAGTTCTGGATTTACTGCTCTGCCGGGAGGAATGCGTGCTAATTTCGATGGAACTTATTGGGATATAAAATATCGTGGAGAGTTTTGGACATCTACAAATAAAAATTCAGCAAATAGTTATTCAATAATCATAGAGCATAGTTGGAATATGCTTAGTGAAACAAATCATCCTATTCGGACAGGTATGTCCGTTCGTTGTGTGAAGGACTGATTTCAATAAATTCTTCAAAAACAAAAAAGGCCATCTCACGACGGCCTTTTTTTGCTATTCAATTATTATTACGAATTCATCGAGACTAAAAACTCTTCATTCGATTTAGTACCACGCATGCGGTCGAGTAGGAAATCCATCGCTTCAATCGGATTCATATCCGCTAAGTGATTTCTTAAAATCCACATCTTCTGTAACATCTCACGGTCTAATAATAAATCATCTCTTCTTGTACTCGAAGCAACTAAGTCAATCGCAGGGAATACACG
>CANGJU010000187.1 GCA_947453935.1 Bacteroidota bacterium
ATCCGACGATCCATTAATTCCTGCTTATAACACTCCGCGAAACAAATTCAACGTTGGAATTGGCGGAAGTAATATCAACAATAAATTAGGTAAAGACTGGGGCTTTGCTATCAATTACAAATGGGTAGAAGGATTTTTATTTGAAGGCTCTCCACAGTTTACAGGAAATATTGATAGCTACGGCTTGTTAGACATTCAGGTGAATAAGAAAATTGATATAACAAAAACAACTTTCAAAATTGGCGCTACCAATATTCTGAATAATAAACACTACGAAGTTTTCGGTGGACCATTAATCGGAAGAATGCTATACATTCAACTGTCTGTTGATCTGACTAAATAGGATCGACATCAATTTGAATAACGAGCTGTTGTACTTTAGAATTTGTCTTAAAAGTATGAATCACTTCACCCATCATCTTTTTTACCTCTGATGCGTTAAGTGTTTTCTCAATCTTCAATAATACCGTACGAATAAAATAATTACGAATTCTATTGATAGAAGGTTGATTCGGACCTAGCACACGCTTTCCAAATTTTCGTTTTAGCAATAACGTTAAATCGTTGGCCGCAGTATCCACTTGCGTGTAATCCTGATGCTTCAAACGAATTTCAATCAAGCGGGAATAAGGAGGATAACCAAAATTATAGCGCTCCGTTAATTCACGTTTATAAAACGATTCGAAGTCATGATTAATCACATCATGCAAAACCGCATGATCAGGACTATACGTTTGAATAATTACTTTACCCTTCTGATTTTTTCTTCCTGCACGACCACTCACCTGAGAAAGCAATTGATAACCTCGTTCGTTCGAGCGAAAATCAGGATAGTGCAACATCGAATCGGCATTTAAAATTCCAACAACATGCACACGATCGAAGTCGAGTCCTTTTGTTACCATTTGCGTACCGACTAAAATATCAATATTGCCAGCTTCAAAATCAGATAAGATCGATTGATAACCATTTTTAGTTCGCGTAGTATCATGATCTAATCGCGCTACTTTTACATCTGGAAGAATTAATTTCAAATCCTCTTCGATGCGTTCAGTTCCGAATCCGCGCATCTGCAAATCATAACTATGACAACTGCTACATTCAACAGGTTTAATCATTGTTTGTCCGCAGTAATGACATTTTAACTCATTACGATTTTTATGATAGGTAAACGAAACATCACAATTAGTACAAACAGGAACCCACGAACACGCACCGCATTCAAGAAAAGGTGCGAAGCCTCTACGATTCTGAAATAATATTACCTGATGATTCTTTGCCAGTGTTTCTTCAATTTCTTCAATTAACTTACTCGAAAAATTACCTTTCATCGATTTACTTTGTCGTGCATGCTGAACGTTCACCAATACAACATCAGGCATTTCAATTCCAGCGTAACGCTTTTTTAAATTCACCAATGCATACTTACCCGTGATTGCATTAAAATAAGTTTCCATGCTTGGAGTTGCTGAGCCTAATAAAACATCAGCACCTTGCTGAGCAGCCATTACAATTCCTACATCGCGACCGTTGTATCTTGGTGAAGGATCTGTTTGCTTATAACTTGGATCGTGTTCCTCATCAACTATGACTAATCCTAGTTTTTCAAATGGTAGAAATACAGAGGAACGTGCACCAATAACTATTCTCGATGTTGTTTGATTCAAGTTATCATCCAGAATTTTATTCCACACCTCTACCCTTTCATGTTCGTTAAAACGACTATGATAAATTAACACCTGCTGACCAAAATGCTTTTGCAGTCGGTGAATAATCTGAGAGGTTAATGCAATTTCAGGAAGTAAATATAAAACCTGTTTGTTTTTTTTAAGCTGCTCTTCAATCAGATGAATATAAATCTCCGTCTTACCAGATGAAGTAACACCATGCAATAATGTTACTTTGTTATTCTCAAATGCCAATTGAATATCTTTCAATGCTACCTCCTGAATCTCATTCAATTTCTTTGGCGGTACTACCTCCCCGTTATACGGTGTAATCCGATCGGCTTTGATTGTCTGAACTACCAACATATTTTTCTTTACCAAGGTGGTAACAATGGCAGTTGTAGCGTTGGACTCCTTTAATAAAATCGATTTTAGCACAGCTTCTTCTCCCTGCTCTCTCTTTAATTTCATCAAAGCAAGAATAACATCTAATTGCTTGGGAGCTTTCTTCTCAATGGTAGCAAGCGTTGCACTGAACTCATGCGATGATAAATCAATCGACTCATGAAAATCGACAATATCAATCATCTTTGGTTTGTAGCGCTCTTCTATTTCTTCTAAAACAAGAATCACCTTCTTCTTCACCATTGCGCGAATGATAGGCATTACTTGTCGTACTGAAAGAATTTTACCAATCTCATTCAAGGTTAACTCCTGCTGTATCTGTAAGGCTTCCCACACGAGAAATTCTTTATCTGTTAAAATAGAAGTATCGCCATTAAAATCATCGTTAATCACAATTACCGATTCACTTTGTAATCGTAATGCAACTGGTAAAGCCGCCGACATAATTTCACCAGGGAAAGCCATGTAATAATTACTCATCCATTGCCATAACTTAAACTGCGAAGCTGTAACAATTGGTGTTTCATCAATAACATCTAACACATCCTTGGTAATATACCCTTCCGGTTGCTTATCATGTAATCGTGTTACGATGGCTGCATATACGCGTTGCTTTCCAAATTGCACTACTACTCGATGTCCGACCGCAACAGCTTCCTGCAACGAAGGCGGTACCTGATAAGTAAACGTATCAGGCAATGGTAAAGGAAGAATTACATCTGCAAATAAAATTTTCTCACTCATGATTTATCGAGCCAACCCTTCCTCCAGAAAAATAAAAATTGTAAAACAACTAACACTCCCATTCCAATCATCACAATTGGATAACCATAACGCCAATGCAGTTCCGGCAAATAATCGAAGTTCATTCCGTAAACACCAACTACGAACGTAAGGGGAATAAATACGGTAGAAATAATCGCCAATACTTTCATGATTTGATTCATTCGGTTGCTGACATTGGATAAATAAATATCCATTAACGATGCAGTAATCTCTTTGTAGGAATCAACAATATCGAGCACCTGTATTGCGTGATCGTAGGTATCCTTTAAATAAACTTTTGTTTGCGCCGAAAATAAATCCGTATCTGTACGAAGCAAATCATTAATCTTATCGCGCTCGGCAAATACAGCTCTTCGTATAGCGATTAATTCACGCTTGAATTTTTGTATCTGCTGTAATAAACTTCTTGTTGGCTGATCAAACAAATTATCTTCTAAAACATCCAGCGACTCACTCACACCTTCTAGCAATGGAAAATAATTATCGATTGCC
>CANGJU010000188.1 GCA_947453935.1 Bacteroidota bacterium
ATTTATAGAAGGAATCGTATAAAACATTTTAAGCCTCAGTTTCAAAACAGTGGTTGAATAATCCAAATAGCGCTTTAACGCAATTTTTAAAAGCAAAAGCAATAATTAAAATAAGGTGATACCATCAAAAGTATTTTTTATAACACTAGAACAAGTTGATGAAAAAAAACCTATTAAATCATTATGTGAACAATCAGCTTAACTACATTGAGCAGAATCTAAATCAATTTAACAAGGTTAAGAAACCTGAATGTCTACATCAATTAAGAATTAGCATAAAAAGAATTAAAGCAATAATTTCCTTTGCTGAAGATATTTTCAAAGAGAATCATAGTATAGCTGAACTTAAATCATTATTTAATAAGGCTGGAAAAATTCGGGAGCTTCAAATTCATATTCACTTACTGGAATTATTTCCAAATCATCCGAAGAAAATAATCAAAGAATTAAAACAGAAAGAAGATATTTTAATCCAACAGTTTACTAAAAATTGTAATCGAAATATTAAATCAATAAATAATTTTCGTGAACAAAGTTGTCTTCCCGACAAACTTCCAAATCAAAAAGTAATTATCAAATATTTTAATGTAGAAAAAAAGTCGGCAACTAACAAAATTAAAAAAGTTGATAGAGATGAACTTCATAAATACAGAATCAAAATCAAGAAACTAATGTATGTGTATAATTTCTTGCCTAAAAAAACACAAAAAGAAATTGAGTTCAATAAAGTAAAAATTAAAAGGCAACAAGAGCAACTTGGCGATTGGCACGACAACTATGCTACGATTACTTATTTGTCACGCATAAAACTCCCTATAACATCATCAAAGCATATTCTAAAATTAAAAGAGAAGGAAGAAAAACAGTTTAACACCATATCTACTAAATTGATTGAAGAACAATTTAATGATAAACATACTGCTACAAATAGAATTAAAAAATCTTTACAAAATTAATTTACATTTCAAATTACATGTTGCACTATTTTAAATCAATCGCAACTTTCTGAAGGGCACAGCCAGAATACCGAATTAACTTATTACTTCTTATCCAACGAAAAATCATTTTGCAATAGGTCTGACAATGGTCATGCATGGATATGATTATTTACATTATGAAAGAATAAAAATACAGCGACATTTGGAATGAAATCAAAATCTGATACTGGTTTTTAATTTTAACAATCAGTTGGATTCTACTTTTACTAACCTTTTTAATAAATAAAGAAATGAAAAAAAATGCAATCACCCTCTCAGCAATGCATTTATAGCAAGTTCATCATTAACAAATTGCAATACTTCTAACACTAAAGTAGAAGATGCTAAAAAAGATGTTATAGAAGCCGAAAAAGATCTCGACTTAGCTAATGAAGTATACCAGAATGAAATTGAAAAATATCGTAAAGAGACACTAACTAAAATATCAGACAACGATAAAATCATCGCAGATTATAAGCTAAAAATAAAAGATGAGAAGAAAGATGTTAAAATAGCTAACGAAAAGAAAATTAATGAGCTAGAACAGAAAAATATAGAGCTAATGCAAAAAATGAATGATTACAAAGCCAATGGAAAAGAGAATTGGGAAATATTCAAGAAAGAATTTAATCATGATATGGATGAATTGGGTAAAGCTTTCAAAGACCTAACTGTTAAAAATGTTAAGTAATCAAAAGTTATAATCATATATGAAAATTTAATCCTTCAATAAAAAAGACAAATCATGGGAAATCTATTATATGCATTAGCGGTAATTGTAATCATTGCCTGGGCCATTGGATTTATTGGTTACAGCGTAGGTGGTTTAATACATATTCTTCTTATTATTGCATTGATATCAGTGTTGCTTGGTATTATTCAAGGCAGAAAGTCAAAATAACAATCATTCTATTGTTATTTCCTTTTTCTATCTTGATATAAACACCTCTCATGCAATTATAGATTAAAATGACAATAAGTTCTGCTTCGGCTATAAAAAAAACATTCCTTTTATTACTACTCCTTGCAGGTTTATACTTTGCGAAAGAATTTTTAATTCCATTGGCTGTAGGTGGCGTACTCGCCACCTTGTTTTTGCCAATTAGCAGATGGCTTGAAAAAAGAAAGATACCCAGAGGGGTAGCAGTTATGATTTGTCTCTTAATATTACTTTTAGCGATAACAGGAATCGGAATTCTATTAAGTTTTCAAATATCAGTGCTTACTAATGATTTTTCTCTTTTAAGAGAAAAATCTATTGATATTATCGACAATATTCAGAGATACATATTCGCACATTTAGGAATTTCTATTGAAAAACAAAATCAGGAATTAAGTAAACAGCAACCTATTATCACTCAATATTTGAAAGATATTGTTATCTCACTTCCTTCCATTTTTGGAAGTTTTATTTTGACATCAGTTTATATCTTGTTCCTATTATATTATCGGAGCCACATTAAACAATTCCTTCTTATGTTATCACCTTCATCTCAACAAAATGAGATGAATAAAGTAATTGATAATGTTGGAAAAGTATCACAACAATATTTATTTGGCCTCTCAAAAATGATCGTTTGTTTATGGGTCATGTATGGCATTGCCTTTTCAATATTAGGAGTTAAAAATGCTTTATTCTTTGCCTTTTTGTGTGGATTGCTTGAAATTGTCCCGTTTATTGGAAACATTACTGGCACAACAATAACCGTTTTAGTAGCTGGAGTACAAGGAGGTAGTTTACTTGTGTTAACTGGTATTATAGGAAGCTATGGAATTATTCAATTCATTCAAGGATGGGTATTAGAACCGTTGATTGTTGGATCGCAAGTAAAAATAAATCCTTTGTTTACCATTATTGCATTAGTTATTGGTAAAATTATGTGGGGAATTCCTGGGATTTTCCTTGCGATTCCTTTAATGGCCATGTTCAAAATTGTTTGTGACCATATAGAACCATTAAGGCCATACGGATTCTTGATCGGTGAAATTGAAAATAAAAAACCAGCTATTAATTTCATCAATAAAATTAATAACTGGTACAAAAAGAATGAAAGCAAAAATGAGTGATACTATCAGAATTAATTCATAAAAGAGTAATAGATTATTCCTATTTAGAATATAAAAAATCAATTGCTTATTCTAGGATTTTAAAACATCTCTACCCATCCACCCTATTATCGAAATTGGTAGTCGCCATTAACCTTTCTTTTGCTTGAAAATTTTCTTGCTAATCCCAATAAAAACGATTTTATTCCGCCTGATTTTTTTGTAACAACATTTGATACACCTAATTGTAGAAACGAACCCAGAATATTTTTTAATGGGTTAGGACTTAATCCAAAAGTCGCTC
>CANGJU010000189.1 GCA_947453935.1 Bacteroidota bacterium
ATGTACAAAATTAGTTTATTTTAAAGTAAATCATTGTAAATACCTACAAACTATGTTATAAATTTGCCACATGAAGCCTAAGAATTTATTGGTAGCTGCTACTTCTGCTGAGATTATCGATATCTGCGGACAAATTCAGCCTTATCAGATAACTGAAATCAATGAAAATTGGTCTGTCCTTGTAACAGGCGTAGGTATCGTTCCAACTGTTTTTCATTTAACAAAGGCGCTTTGTACTAACAATTTTCGATTTGTTTTAAACGTCGGACTCGCAGGAGCAATTAATAAATCGCTTTCACTTGGCGAGACAGTTAATATCATTTCTGATGAGTTTGCATTTTGGGGCTCGGAGGATAATGACCATTTTTTGTCGGTTTTTAAAACAGGACTTCAAAATGCAAACGAATTCCCATTTTTGAATGAGAAGATAGTTCCTCTGAAAAATGATTTTAATTTACCTGCAATCCAAATTGTATCAGGACTAACAGTTCAAACTGTCACTGGTTCTTTAAAGTCAATTAAGTTAATTCAAGAGAACTATCACGCCGATGTGGAATCGATGGAAGGAGCTGCCGTGTTTTATGTGGCGAATCAATTTAATATTCCAGCTGCTCAAATTCGGACAATCAGTAATTACGTAGAGCCTCGAAACAGAGAAAACTGGAAGATTCAAGAGTCATTGAAAGCACTTTCAATAGTTGTTAAACCAATGTTAGAATCACAATAGTAATTTACATTCTCTTGTTGATAGCATTTTTTATTCGTTGGAATTATTATTAATAAGTCCGATATTTTTGATTGGTTATTATGAAAAAAATATTCATCCTGTTTGTTTTTATATTCTTTTTGGTGCAGACTCGATTATCTGCACAATCAAATGGTAATAGACCTTTGGATATTGTTTTTTGTTTAGATCTTAGTGGAAGTACGAACGGCTTGGTAAATGATGTTCGAGATAACCTTTGGCTAATAGCAAATGAACTAAATGCAATGCAGCCTAAGCCTGATTTTCGATTAGGAGTAATTTGTTTTTCTCGCCCAAGTTTTGGTAAAGAAAATGGTTATGTAAAAGTATTTTCTGATTTGTCGTATAATCTCGATTACATTGTTGCAGAATTATACCGTTTAAAGCCATCAATCGAAAAAGGTGATCAGATTGTTAGTGCCGCACTTTCAAAAGCCGTAAGCGATATTTCATGGTCGAAGAAAGACAATGCCTTGAAATTAGTTTATATTGTCGGGAATGGCTCAGTGTCTTCTAACGGTTATGAATATGTGAAAATTTGCGAAGAAGCTGTTGAGAGGAAAATAATTGTTCATTCTTTATTTGTTACAAAGTCTGCGAATAATATTACAGATATTGCAGGTTGGAAAAGAATCGCAGCAATTACAGGTGGTATTCAAACAGAGATCACAGTAAATAAAAAAGACCCATTGAGTTTTTGGGAATCTAATTTAGATGAATTGGTTAAGTCGAACAAAATTATTTACAATGATCTTCAATGGAGTGGTGCCGATAGTGCTATGGGTCGTAAATCGATGGTTTCTTGCGACTCTGGTGCTTTTGAAGCTGGATCAAGTACTTATTTTCACCGATTGTATTATAAGTCTTCTGTTCACTTTATCAGAAGTATAAAATACTGCGATTATTTTGCGAAATTAAAATACGATGTAAATGTTGATTCGCTTTCTACATTTGATCAACGTGCATATCGTATGCGTGATGAGCGTAACAGAAAGTTTCAGATAATGAAAAATGCAGTAGGAGAGGCAGGAGTGGTTGAATTGCTGAATCTGTACTCAAATCCAGATTTTAAGGATGAAGGAATCTTTCATCGTGTAGTTTTACAAACAGCAATTCAATACTGGAATAAGTTTTAATTACATTTCTGCAATAGTTGTAACTCCACCAGTAGTTTTTTGTCCAATTTGCGCTGTGATTTTGGTTCCTAATGGAAAGTATAAATCTACTCGCGAACCAAATTTAATAAAGCCCATTTCACCACATTGGCGAATTTTATCATTCTCATGCGGATAGTAAACAATTCGTTTTGCTAATGCCCCCGCTATCTGACGTAATAAAATTTCACGGCCATCATCTTTTTGAATAACGATGGTGCTTCTTTCGTTTTCAGTACTCGCCTTCGGATGCCATGCCACTAAATATTTTCCTTTATGATAAGCAACATATTTAATTAGTCCTGCAATAGGATACCAGTTTGCGTGTACGTTTATTGGCGACATAAAAATGGAAACCTGAAGACGCTTGTCTTTGAAGTACTCACCTTCGTAAACTTCTTCAATAACTACAACTTTTCCATCAGCAGGAGCAACTACTAAATTACTTCCTAGTGTTAAATCACGCTTTGGATAACGAAAAAACTGAAGAAATAAAAGATATAATATAACGCATATTACAAATTGGCTAATAAATAACCAGTGGTTACTGCCAAGCGCGTAATAAGTTATTGCATTAAGTGCAATCATAATAATTGCTGATACACTTAAAATGGTATATCCTTCGCGGTGAATAGTCATAGTTTGGTTTTATTAAAAACGCAGGCCGATTTTTACTCAACCTGCGCTTATAGTTTTTTTATTATTAATAGCTTCCTCTTGAGCGAATCGCTTTCGCCACTTTCTCTAATGCGAATACATAAGCTGCAATACGCATTGAAATTTTATGCTTTGTTGATACGCTCCAAACATTAGCAAATGCTTGTTTCATCCAACGATCAGCACGCTTATTAATCTCTTCTTCGCTGTAATAATATCCTGTTCTGTTTTGTACCCACTCAAAGTAAGATACCGTTACTCCACCACCGTTAGCAAGAATATCTGGTATTACAATCGTACCTTTCTTATTTAAGATTTCATCAGCACCAGCCGTTGTTGGTCCGTTTGCACCTTCTACAATTAGCTTCGCTTTTATATTGCTTGCATTTGAAGCTGTGATTTGATTTTCTAATGCACATGGAGCTAAAATTTCCACTGGCAATTCTAACAACTCAACGTTAGTAATTAATTTACCGCCTTTGTATCCTTTTAAAACTCCTTTGTTGCTATCACGATAGGCCATAGCTTTTTCAATGTCAATTCCTTTTGGATCGTAGAATGCTGCTGTATGATCTGAAATCGCAACCACTTTAATTCCGTGCATAGAAAAATGCTTTGCTGTGATTGAACCTACGTTACCAAATCCTTGAACAGCCGCTTTGCATTTCTTTGGCGACATTTTCATTTTTGAAAGTGCTTCTAACG
>CANGJU010000190.1 GCA_947453935.1 Bacteroidota bacterium
CAATCAAGATGAATTTATTGATCCATATGATTATCCTTCATTTGAATTTGACAATGTAACTTTTGCTATAGGTTATTTAATTACAGATTTAAATGGAGATGGATTTGTTGATCCATACGATTATCCAGTATTTGAATTAAACAATGTTAACTTTGTGATGTCTGCTCATCCATAAAAAATATCGATAAAAAAAGAAGGACACATTTTATTGTGTCCTTCTTTTTTGTATTTAATTATCTTTTAGTGTGCGTCTCTATAAGTTATACCTGTTGCCGTTAATGCGCCAGTGCTAGTAAAGGTTGCGGCATTGCCATATTTCGGATTATGATAAGCATACTTTTCAATCATCGGATTTGCTTCCATCCAAGGTATAACTTGATTTAAAAAAGTATTTATCTCAGTTTGCGTGTATTTAGTTGGCGATGCTTGAGCAGATGAAACTGTTTGCGGAGCAAATTCAGTAATCCATATTGGCTTCCCATATAAATTAATTATTGCAGTCATATCTGATTTAAACTTTGCAACATTGCATCCTTTATACCAATGCACACAAACGAAATCTACTTTAGGTTTCGGAGTAGAATTCATGAATTGTGTTAACCAGCTTCCTGATGTTAGTGGGTTACCAGCAGTAGCAGGAGATCCAATACGGGTAGACTTACTAACTAGTGTTGGCCAATTAGCAATGGCTGTAGCAGCCGACATATTTGATTGTGATGAATTATCAGGTTCATTAAATCCTAATATTGTTGGTTTGGTTGTTACACTTGGAAGCGTATTTAACGAGAAAACCATAGGCGTAAATTGTGCAGGAGGATTTACCAATGTTGTGTTATATCCCCAGCTATAATACCATGATACATTTAATGCACTCAATTGCGTATTACCATAAACTGATTCTGTTAAGCCAATTCCTTTTTTAGTAGTAACAATTGCAACAGCATTTGAATTTATTTTACTATTAATTTCTGTTGGACTAATTGTCTCCTCTTTAGAACACGCCATAAAGGCTAATAATGTAATTACAAATGATAGTTTTTTCATATAAGCGTTTTTAAATTTGGTTTTACAAATTAAATGGCATCCAATTTTCATAATTGAATTTTTTTCAAGATATCTTACACTAGAGGGAAATGGAAACAATATTGTCTTAATATGTCATAATAGATGATAAACAGGAAAAAAATATAGTTGAACAGAAAACAAGATGTTCGCTATTAGACCTATTTAATTACAACTTACAATTTGCCCCTTTTAACCTTATAATTTACTTGTTCAGGTAAAATAGCTTGATGAAAATGTTAGTTTATAGTTTATTTACTTAATAAATAGTTAAGACTAAACTAACCAATTATGATTATTCTAAAGTCAATTATTAAAAGTGCAAAACAGTTGTTTTCATTTAAATTGAAAAATAGTCGCGCGGAAATTATGATGTATCGTTTATCAAACATAAACGTTAATCGTAAAGCAGCAAAAGCGTAACCTTACGACTTCTTCACGTACTTGGTCAGGATAACAATCTGTTGTCCGTCAATTTTTCCCTCTATCTGCTCCGTGTTATCGTGAACTAATTTAATATTACGAACAGCTGTTCCTATTTTAGCTTGTACCGATGATCCTTTTACATCCAACGATTTAATCAACGTTACAGAATCACCTGCTAATAAAATAGCACCGTTGCAATCGCGATGCATATCGTTGCCATCACTCTCTAAATGATCGTTGGTTGCTTGTGCCCATGCTAATAAGTCTTCATCCAGATACATCATGTCAATAGCATCTGCTGCCCATGTTTCGTTTTTCAAACGATTCAACATTCTCCATGCTACCACCTGCACATTCGGATTCTCACTCCACATGCTGTCTTTTAAGCAGGTCCAGTGATTAGCATCTAACTCTTCTTTCTTCTCAATTTGTTTGCTGCACTTATCACATACAGTAATTGATTTAGCGCCTTCTGGTGCGATAGCATATTGGGTTAGGTTCTCCGATGAACCACATAGTTCACAACTCATCATTTTAATTTTTTGCAAAGGTAATTTTTTTGATGAGTAATAAACTTAAACGAGTTTTAAATCAACCAGCGACTTTGCAGTTGCTTGTATGGCATCTTTAGCAGAGATAGGTTGAATTTTTAAATCACGTTTTAATTTATCGTTGCTGATGATTGCGCAAAATCCAAGTTCGTCAATTATCATTCGTGTAGGCTTATCAAACAGTGAGAAAATTTTCAAAAACCAATTTGGTAATTCTCGTGCTTTTACTTTTTTGTTGTACGCTGGATAAGCATCGAGAATAGCTTGCGCTAATTCTTTAAACCAAAAAGATTCAGACACTACTGCATAACGCTCACCAATACTTGAATCGTTTTCTAATGCATTATAATGCGCCGCAGCTACATCACGTACATCAACTATAGGGAAGCCTAACTTAGGTACGCCTGGAAATTCACCTTTCATCAATTTTAAAATCACACCTCCACTGGTACCAATTTCTTTATTCAATAACGGACCTAATACAAATCCGGGATTGATTACGCTTACTTTTAATTCAGAATGTTGCTTTGCATAATTCCACACATCTTGCTCAGCCATCGCTTTACTTTTCGTGTAAGGCGAAATCATGGCACCATTAATATTGGTAAAATCTTCCTCTGTAAAATGCGTCTTGCCAGGTTCATGTCCGTACATGATTGCCGCAATAGAAGATGTTTGTACAATACGATAAATTTTATTTTGTAAAGCTGCTTCAAATACATGCTTTACTCCATTGCGAGCAGGATGAATCAAATCATTTTCATGCTTCGGTAATCCCATCGGGAAGGGAGAAGCAACGTGTAATACAGCATCACATCCTTTCATCGCCTCTGCCCAGCCGTTAGGTGAGTTTAATTCGCAATGAAAAACAGTCAGCGATTTTAATGCTTCTTCACCAAGTGTATTGGCAATTATTTTCTTAACCTCTTCTTCTTTCTTTTGAGAACGCGTAGTTCCTGTAATATGATATCCTCTTCTAATACCTTCAATAGTAATATGCGTTCCGATAAATCCGGAGAAACCAGAGATAAAAATATTTTTCATGGTGATTGTATGTTATATTAATTATTATTTTTAGTCATGCGAAATACCACCAAGCTAAAACAGATTTTGCTAAAGTATGCAATTACTTTAACGATGGATGATGATGGGCTATTTACTTTAGCACTTGATGATAAACACCAGCAAGAAGAAAATGTTTTTTTCGA
>CANGJU010000191.1 GCA_947453935.1 Bacteroidota bacterium
AACGATTTTTTCTTCCAGGCTACAATCAAAAAATAGCCGAATATCATTCCGCCTAAATGCGCGAAATGAGCTACATTATCACTACCACTATTTTGAGCACCTGAATACAATTCAAGTAATCCAAATAAAGCTACTGCATATTTTGCACGGATAGGAATTGCAAAATACAAATACAAGAGTGCATTCGGAAATAACATTCCAAAGGCAAGCAATAGTCCATATACAGCTCCTGATGCACCAACTGTTGTTTGGTCAATTTTATGACGCATATAGGAATCGACAAACCCTGTTGCTTCAGATTGATATCCAGCATCACTTTTATTGGAACTCCAAGCATCTATGAATTCAATTATATCCTGACGGGGTTTAGTATCGGAAAGGTAATTTAAGAATCGCATTACAATACCACCTTGATCACCTACTATACCTCGCTCTTTTACAAAAACCAAAAACGCATCAGGTGACTTATCAGCGTAGTATTTATCCGCAGCCTCCTGTGATGTTTTAATATCCCAACCTACAACGGCTGTTTGTGTAACGGCAGCGCCTATCCCACATACAGCATAAAAAATAATAAATCGTTTTGCACCCCATGTATTTTCAAGAACTGTCCCGAAGGTCCATAGGGCAAACATATTAAAGAAGATATGCATGAAACCACCATGCAAGAACATGTAGGATATAAACTGAATAGGCAAAAACGCATTGGATGTAACCCAATGCAATCCTAAATATTCATTTAAATCGAAACCGGTTTTAAGTTCCAACACATAAGTCAGTAAAAATATAAGAACATTCAGAATCAACAAGTTTTTTACAACAGGTGGTAATACTTGAAAT
This sequence comes from Bacteroidota bacterium, assembly GCA_947453935.1. Taxonomy (GTDB): domain Bacteria; phylum Bacteroidota; class Bacteroidia; order AKYH767-A; family OLB10; genus CAINEC01. The sequence goes on from CANGJU010000191.1 coordinate 841, forward strand.
CCGGATGGTCGGTGGTAATCGTTCATAAACTAAAATAAAGATTGTAAATCGCTTTCATTAAGCCATTTTAGGATAGGCTTACCTGTTATATTATAATTCGGATTCTCACATTGCAATAAGTCGATAGCTATTTGTTTCAGCTCACGGGCAGCAAACTTTCTATTCACACGACTCAATAAACTTTTAGCCATTGCACGCGCTAAGTTTTCATGTGAGCTTAATCGAATTTGATCTTTGTTGTTTCGGTATTGTTCAAATATATGATGCAAGAATTGTTCTTCATTACCAGCGTCTAATTCTGCTGGAATTCCATTAACTACAATGGTATTATTTCCAAAATCAGATAAATCAAAACCAAGCTTTCTTAAATCTTCTTCGAGCTCTTTCACCATCTGCGCATCAGCGGGCGACAAATGAATTTGAGGTGGAAACAATTGCTGCTGGGCCGCAGCAGGTTTCTTTTCGAGGGCATGTAAATATCTTTCATAATGGATACGTTCATATGCACCCATCATATCAATTAGCAGTAATCCGTTTTCGCTGGCGGCAGTAAAATGCTTTGGACTAACGTGTACAAAACGAAAATCGTCGAGCTCTTCGAGAATATCACTTAACGATTTTTCATGGGAAGTGCTACCGATTTGCTGTTGCACAGCAGGATTTTGCTTTTTTAAATCTTCGTGTGCTTTCAGCCATTCCTGCGTTCTGGCAGGCTCTGCATTATTCCACTGTGTTCTAAATTTATTTGCGGAACCATCGTTCGTTTCTGTTTTAAACGGATTATAATTAGGGTTCACTTTGATAGTTGGTTGAACTGGAATAGAATTCATTTTCTCAATTGGTAAATTGAAAGTAGACTCCTGTTCAAAGTCGAGTGATGGCATTACACTAAACTTTCCTAATGCACGCTTTACTGAAGCACGAAGAATAGCATACACATTTTTATCATCCAGAAATTTTATTTCTGTTTTTGTTGGATGAATATTTACATCGATGGATGCAGGATCAATTGAGATGTTTAACCAATAAGAAGGATAAGCATCTTTAGGAATTAACGATTCGAATGCTGCGGAAACGGCATGGTGTAAATAATTATCTTTTATAAAACGTCCATTCACAAAAAAGTACTGCTCACCTCGTGACTTCTTAGAAAACTCAGGCTTCCCTACAAATCCTTCGATATTAACGATTGTTGTTTCCTCTTCGATAGGAACCATACGTTCTGAATAATTATTTCCAAAGATGGCCGCAATACGTTGTTTGAAATTTCCTTTCTTTAAATCATAAACTAGATGTCCGTTTTGATGCATGGTAAATGCGATTTCAGGATTGGCCAAAGCAACACGTATAAACTCTTCGTTGATATGACGCGACTCAACAGGATCTGACTTAAGAAAATTTTTACGGGCAGGAACATTATAAAATAGGTTCTTAATAGCGAAGGAAGTTCCTTCTGGTGAAGCAACTGGCTCTTGTACTTTCACTTCACTTCCTTCGATGTGGATTTTCGTTCCGATTTCAGTATTAACTAAACGCGTTTTTAATTCTACCTGCGCAACTGCGGCAATTGATGCTAGGGCTTCGCCACGGAATCCCATGGTGCGCAACGTATACAAATCGTCCGACTTCCTAATCTTGGATGTTGCATGACGTTCAAAACATAGGCGGGCATCCGTATCAGACATACCATTACCATCATCAACCACTTGAATAAGCGATTTTCCTGCATCGCGCAAGATTAATTGAACTTTTGTGGCTCCTGCATCAATGGCATTTTCCATTAACTCTTTCACAGCAGAAGCTGGGCGCTGAATAACTTCTCCAGCGGCAATCTGATTAGCAACAGCATCAGGTAACAAACGAATAATATCAGACATAATGACTACAAAAATAGTGAAGAAAACGCTCGAAAAATAAAAACAACTAAATCTTTAAGAGGCTGAAGGATAAGCCACACGCACATGGTAAATACTGTTTAGCATCTTCTTGAAAATCTTTTTAATGGACGTGATATCCTTGTAAGTAATATCACAATTCTCAAACTGCCCTGCATTAATCTGATGGTTAATAATAACATCTACTAATCGTTCAATTGATTGTGCATCATGTACCGACAAACTGCGTGCAGCAGCTTCAACAGAGTCGGCCATCATGAGTACGGCAGTCTCTTTTGAAAAAGGCTTTGGACCTGGGTAAGAGAAATCGGCTTCATCAGCATTTTCATCAGGGTTGTTTTTTAAAAACGACTGATAGAAATATTGCACAACGGTTGTACCATGATGAGTCCTGATAAAATCAATGATCACATCAGGCAAGTTATACTTTTTAGCTTTTTTTATTCCGAGTGAAACGTGACTAATAATCAGCGATGCACTTTCTTCGAAGGCCA
>CANGJU010000192.1 GCA_947453935.1 Bacteroidota bacterium
CTGTATCATGGCTAAATATCCCGAACACAAACAACTAAATTTGCCTGCTGTAGCTGATGATGTGCTTCAGTATTGGCAAGATAAAAGCATTTTTGAACGCTCTGTATCGGAGCGCGAAGGTAAACCTGCTTATACCTTTTACGAAGGACCACCATCTGCAAACGGATTACCTGGTATTCACCACGTAATGGCTCGTAGCATAAAAGATATTTTTTGTCGCTATAAAACACAAAAAGGTTTTCAGGTAAAACGTAAAGGCGGTTGGGATACCCACGGACTACCAATTGAAATCAGTGTTGAGAAAACACTAGGAATTACTAAGGAAGATATCGGTAAGAAAATTTCTATCGAGGATTATAACAAAGCCTGCCGCAAAGAGGTAATGAAGTATAAGTCGGTATGGGATGACCTTACCCGTAAAATGGGGTATTGGGTAGATCTTGAATCTCCGTACATCACATTCGAAAATAATTACATCGAAACTTGCTGGCATTTACTGAATGAGCTTTACAAAAAAGATTTACTCTACAAGGGTTATACAATCCAGCCTTATTCGCCAGCTGCTGGTACAGGATTAAGTTCGCATGAATTAAATCAACCGGGCACTTACAAAATTGTAAAAGACACGACGGTGGTTGCGCAGTTTAAAGCCATCGAAAATGATACGAGTAAGTTTTTATTTGAGAAGGCAAATGCTCCGGTTTATTTCCTTGCTTGGACAACCACTCCTTGGACGCTTCCTTCAAATGCTGCATTAGCTGTAGGCCCTGAAATCAATTATGTTTTAGTTCAAACTTTTAACCCATATACTTTCGAGCCTATTTGTGTAGTGTTAGCAAAAGATTTACTCTCGAAACATTTTAATCCGAATAATACGGAATTAACGCTTGAAGAATATCAGCAAGGTAATAAAGCGATTCCGTTTAAAGTGATTGATGAGTTTAAAGGGAAGGCCCTTCAGGATATTTCTTACGAACAGTTAATGGCCTATGTGCAGCCAGAAGGAAATGCTTTTCGTATAATTACAGGCGACTTCGTTTCTACCGAAGATGGAACAGGTATCGTACATATTGCGCCTACCTTTGGTGCCGACGATTTTCGCGTAGCAAAACAGCATAATGTTCCAGCAATCATGGTGCAGGATGAGAACGGTAAGCCAGTTCCGTTAGTAGATAAGCAAGGTCGTTTTGTTGAAGAGGTATTGGACTTTGCATTGGAATATGTGAAAGAAGAATATCTTAACGAAACAGAAAAAGAAGAAGCTCGTCAGAAACAAGGACGTGATAAATATTTATCTGTTGATGAACGTATCTCCATCAAACTGAAAGGAGAAAATAAAGCGTTCAAAGTAGAGCGTTACGAGCATACATACCCACATTGCTGGAGGACGGATAAGCCGATATTGTATTATCCGCTCGATTCATGGTTTATTAAAACTACAGCTTGTAAAGAGCGAATGATTGAATTAAATAATACCATCAACTGGAAACCCGAAAGTACAGGTACTGGTCGTTTTGGTAATTGGTTAGATAATCTCGTTGATTGGAATTTATCCCGCTCGCGATACTGGGGAATTCCTTTGCCAATCTGGCGTAGCGAAGATGGAGAAGAAAAATGTATTGGCTCAATTGCAGAACTAAAAAGTGAATTAGATAAAGCCGTTGCAGCAGGGGTGATGGATGCTGAGAAAATGAAAATTTTAAATCCTGATAGCCCTGAATTCGATTTACACCGACCATATGTAGATCATGCAGTATTGGTGTCTTCTACAGGTTTACCAATGCATCGTGAGACTGATTTGATTGATGTGTGGTTTGATAGTGGAGCAATGCCGTATGCTCAATGGCATTTCCCATTCGAGAATAAAGAGATTTTTGAGAAAGCTTTTCCAGCAGATTTTATTGCTGAAGGTGTAGATCAAACAAGAGGTTGGTTTTTTACTTTGCATGCAATTGCTGTAATGTTATTCGATAGCGTTGCATTTAAAAATGTTGTATCCAACGGATTAGTGCTTGACAAAAACGGCAATAAAATGTCGAAGCGTTTAGGCAATGCCGCAGATCCATTTGAAACATTAGAAACATATGGTCCTGATGCTACGCGCTGGTATATGATCAGCAATGCGCAACCATGGGATAATTTAAAGTTTAATACGGATGGAATAGGAGAGGTGCAACGAAAGTTCTTTGGCACACTTCATAACACTTATTCTTTCTTTGCGCTTTATGCTAATATTGATGGATTTAATTTTTCGGAGAAAGAAGTCCCGCTGGAAGAACGCACTGAATTGGATCGTTGGGTGTTATCATTGTTGAATTCGTTAATTGCCGAAGTAGATGAATGTTATAGCGACTACGAACCTACGAAAGCAACGCGATTGATTACTGATTTTGTCACAGAGCATTTAAGTAATTGGTATGTACGTTTAGGTCGACGCCGTTTCTGGAAAGGTGACTACACCTCAGATAAAATTGCAGCTTATCAAACGCTGTATACATGTTTAGATACAATTGCACGTTTGATGGCTCCTGTTGCACCGTTTTATGCTGATCGTTTATTCCGTGATTTAAACTTTACTTCGGGAAAGGATAAAAATGAGAGTGTTCACCTAGCTGATTTTCCTGTGAGCAACTCTTCTATAATTAATAAAGAACTAGAAGCACGAATGCAATTAGCGCAGGATATCTCTTCGATGGTATTAGCTTTAAGAAAGAAAGTCAATATTAGAGTGCGTCAGCCATTACACCGAATTATGATTCCTGTAAGTGATCAAGATTATAAAAACCGTATTGAAGCAATTCGCGACTTAGTGTTAGGCGAGGTGAATGTAGAGCAGTTGGAATACATGTCGGATGATAATTCAATTTTGGTAAAAAAGGTAAAACCAAACTTCAAGGCACTTGGACCAAAAATCGGAGGACTTATGAAGCAGTTGGCAGTAACGGTAGCAGAACTTAGTCAAGAGCAAATAGCACACTTGGAAAGAGAAGGGATGTTGCCTTTACATTTCGGTGAAGTTATCTTTGATTTATTGTTATCGGATGTGGAAGTTTTAAGCGAAGATATCCCAGGATGGCAAGTAGCTAATCAAGGCCGTTTGACCGTTGCATTAGATATTACAATCACAGAAGACTTGAAAGAGAAAGGGTTAGCTCGTGAAGTGATTAATCGTATTCAAAATCTCCGTAAGGATAATGGCTATGAAGTAACCGACCGAATCACGGTTAA
>CANGJU010000193.1 GCA_947453935.1 Bacteroidota bacterium
AATACAGTTATCATCCCCTCTTGCAAAAAATCTTCTGCTTCTTCCCTTCCCTTCGCGTATCGCAAACACACCCCAAACATCTTCCTCGAAAACTTATCGTACAATGCTTTCTGAGCTAACGCGTCTGACACTTTACATCCTGAAGCGATTTGCTCATCGGTCATTGTTAAGGGCGGTTGTAAAGACATAGATGCAATTTTAGCTGGAATGGTTGCATGCCCCATCCAACTTTTTACTTATCGCTAAAAATCAGGTAGTTAAATTTATCAATCTTTAAAAAGCCAGGCTGCAAGACCTAACCAAATCAGGCCTTTAATCAAAAAAAAGAAGAAACCAATCCACCCAATTTGCTTTAATCGGGTTTTCCAGTGCTGTTTTTTTACAACTTCGGATGCTTGTGCTTCTTGGTTCATGCGGCAAAGATAGATGCGTATTTCATTAACACCAAATAACCCGTTTGGTTTTCTCTACGATTTGAAAATTTTTAATTCATTATGATACTTCAATTGCAATTGCCCTCATATTTCCCAACGGATTGCCATTACTTAGTAAAGGATATTAGATTATTCAGTCCTAAACTCCTACCTTTGCAGCCCCATGGAAAACATTCGTAATTTCTGCATTATTGCCCATATCGACCACGGTAAGTCGACATTAGCCGACCGCCTGTTAGAATACACACAAACGGTTTCTAAGAAAGATTTGCAAGCGCAAGTACTTGACGATATGGACCTTGAGCGCGAACGTGGAATTACCATTAAGAGTCATGCGATTCAAATGAACTATGAATTGGATGGAAAAAAATATGTTTTAAATTTAATTGATACCCCTGGTCACGTTGACTTTTCTTACGAAGTATCTCGTTCAATCGCAGCCTGCGAAGGCGCTTTATTGATTGTTGATGCTGCTCAGGGAATTCAGGCGCAAACAATTTCCAACTTATATCTGGCACTTGAGAATGATTTAACCATCATTCCGGTAATGAATAAAATCGATTTGCCTAGTGCAGAGCCGGAAGTAGTAAAAGATCAGATTGTTGACTTATTAGGTTGCGACCGTGACGAGATTATCCCTGCATCTGGTAAAACAGGAATGGGCGTGCTCGATATTTTAAAAGCAATCATTGATCGCGTTCCAGCTCCTAAAGGAAATCCGAATGCACCACTAAAAGCATTAATCTTCGATTCTGTATTTAATAGCTTCCGAGGAATCATTGCTTATTATAAAGTTATTGATGGAGAAATCCGCAAAAACGACCACGTAAAATTCGTAGCTACGAAGAGTGATTATAAAGCTGACGAAATCGGAATTTTAAAGTTAGATAAGTCGCCTCGCGATGTTGTAAAAACAGGCGATGTAGGTTATATCATATCAGGTATCAAAGATGCGAAAGAGGTAAAAGTTGGTGATACCATAACTACCGTTAGCAATCCTTGTTTAGATGCGGTTGCCGGTTTTGAAGATGTGAAGCCAATGGTATTCGCCGGAATTTATCCTGTAGATACAGAAGATTACGAAGAACTTCGCGCGAGTATTGAAAAGCTTCAATTGAATGATGCTTCCTTGGTTTTCGAACCAGAATCATCTGCAGCATTAGGCTTTGGATTCCGTTGCGGATTCTTAGGTATGTTGCACATGGAAATTATCCAGGAGCGTTTAGAGCGTGAGTTTAACATGACGGTTATTACTACGGTTCCCAACGTATCGTATCATGCATACCTTTCTAACGGAACCGACTATGTGGTAAACAATCCAAGCGACTTCCCAGATCCAAGTAGAATGGATCGTATTGAAGAACCTTTTATCAAAGCCACCATTATTACTAAGTCGGAATTCATCGGACCAATTATGTCGCTTTGTATTAATAAACGAGGCATCATTAAAAATCAGAGTTATTTAACTACCGATCGTGTAGAGTTGATTTTTGAAATGCCAATGGCAGAAATTGTATTCGACTTTTACGATAAATTAAAATCGATTTCAAAAGGATATGCATCCTTCGATTATCATCAGATCGGTTATCAGCCGAGTGATTTAGTACGTATCGATATCAAATTAAATGGAGAGCCAGTCGATGCTTTATCGGCATTGATTCACCGTGATAACGCCTTTAACTTTGGTAAAAAGATTTGCGAAAAATTAAAAGAGCTGATTACCCGTCAGCAATTTGAAATTGCTATTCAAGCTGCCATCGGAGCAAAAATTATTGCTCGTGAAACTATTAAAGCATTACGTAAAGATGTAACTGCAAAATGTTATGGTGGTGATATCTCTCGTAAACGTAAATTATTAGAGAAGCAGAAAGAGGGTAAGAAACGTATGCGTCAGGTTGGTAGTGTAGAGATTCCGCAACAAGCCTTTCTCGCAGTATTAAAACTCGATTAAAAACTTCAAGCACTGTTAAACGCAGTGCTTTTTTTGTATTTTTATCCTTCGCCAGTTACCCGATGAAAAAATACGTACTCCCATTCCTTCTGTGTTTAATATTTCAAACCTCATTCGCTCAAACATTCATTGGCGGTGGCGGACCCATTCCTGATAATCAAACAGCAATAATTTTTCCACTAACGGTCACGGGTGTACCCCAAACAGCTATGAGCAACACTTTCGGAATTGAATCTGTTTGCATAGATATTACACATTCGTATGTTGGCGATTTAAATATTTTATTGATTGCGCCCGACAATACCTATATAGAATTGACTACGGGTAATGGTGGTGGCGGACAAAACTATTCGAATACTTGCTTAACAGATCTATCGCCTAATATAATTTCTAACGGTACAGCTCCTTTTACTGGAAGTTTCCGACCTGAAAGTCCACTGTATGTTGTCAACAACGGATTAAATCCCAATGGCACCTGGCAGTTATATATTCTTGATACTTACCCGCAAGATGCCGGCATTTTAAATAGCTGGTCGATTACTTTTGGTCCGAATACCGGACAACCATTTCCTTTTTCATCAAGTAATTTACCCATCATTAAAATTAATACTATGGGACAACCTATTGTTGATGAACCCAAGGTAATGGCAACCATGCAAATTATTGATAACGGTGTGGGTATACGAAATTATATTACGGATACTGTTTATGCATACGAAGGAAATATCGGCGTTGAGGTAAGAGGTTCTTCTTCACAAATGTTTCCTAAAAAATCATTGGGCTTTGAAACATGGGATTCTGCAGGAGTATCAATTGA
>CANGJU010000194.1 GCA_947453935.1 Bacteroidota bacterium
AAGTCCGACATAATAACATTAACAGGACGAGCAGACTGACGATAAATCTTAGAATAACTATCAAGCACCTGATGTGACTCATGTGTCTCTACACGATAGCTTAGTAAATACGCATCATTATTTAGAACAGCTGATGTATTGTATACTTCCGCATAGAACTTTAAAGAATTTTGATTCTTATCGAAGAAATTACTAACCTGAGGATAAAGATCGAATCCGTTTTTATTCAGCTTTGAGGGATTAGAACTTGCGATATATTCCGTTAATAATTCAATATCAGAAAGTGCAACAATGGCAGGGTAATAATCTACTTTTAATTTATCCTTTAAAACATATGGTTTTGCTGTTGGATTATTTTTATCTCTAATAGTAAGCTCTATGATGTAATTACTATTCGACAATGATACACGTTGCTGATCAGTAAAATCAAAAACAAGTCGATTGGTATCATCCGTTTCAGGACTCAACAAATTGTATTTATTAAATGCTTTGATTGAATCACCTAGATAAAACACTTGCGTTACTTCAATTGAAGCTGAAAATTTCCCAGCGGCTGTTTTTGCAAAATGACAGGATTGTCCAGTGACTTCTAAATAAGTTTCCACATAAGGTCCATTTTCTGGCGAATAAAAGGAACACCAGGAGAACTTTGCCTGCAATGCTTTTCCAAAAGAAGCAAAAGAAACCGAGAATAAAACGAATAAAAATAATAAACGACGCATAGCTAAATAATGTGCGTTAAAGTTAGGAAAATTTATGGTAATAATTTCTTAAACAACCAGGACCAAATTCCAATAAATAAAAATTTTCGCTCCATTAATTTATTTATTTTTGGCTCCATCAAAACACACCTGTTTTAATTACATAGATCAAGTGTTTTAAATCCGAAAATCCCAATCAACATTTACCATGAAAACACTTGTTATTTCTTTAGCCTTATTATTTTTCATACCAACAATTCGCGATTGTGTTGCTCAGACAGCTTTCGTAAGTAAATCGAGTGGAGAGAATAAACTTGCAACAGCTGAATATGTAACCCAAGTCCTTGGAGCAGACGATGAAGGATTTTATGTTTTATCCACCAATCAAGGAACTGGATCGAGCATGATGAAAAAATTCACCATTCAAAAATTTGATAATACGTCACTAAATAAATTATGGTCAAAAGAAATTTCATTGAATGTCTCTTCAGAACCTGTAGAGGAAATTTTTTATGTCAATCATGAAATAGTTTTATTTTATTCTACCTGGGAAAAATCAGATAAAACAAAAACACTAAACATTAAAACGATTTCATCGAAGGGAGAAATCAAAGATTCACCAAACAAAGAAGTAAGAATAAAAACGGGCATTTTTGACTTTGCGAATCGTAATTTTTATTTTTCATTTTCATCCGACAATTCTAAAATTCTAGTAACGAATAAATTTATTGATAAAAAGAAAAATGAAGAAGCTACTGTTGCTATTTTAAACTCGAATGATTTTAAAAAAGTATCAGAAAAAATGATTCTGAACAAATACAATAATAGTCCAATATTAACTTACAATTATCAGGTCGATAATGATGGCACTATCTATTATCTCGCATCGTACCAAACAGGTGAAATTGTAAATAATAATTTTTGTGCATTAAAACCATCCGCAACTGAACCACAAATTTTACCAATTGCATTGAGCAATCAGGCTATTGTGAATAGTGCATTGTACTTTAAAATAAAAGAATATAATCTTTCAAGCGCTGGAATAGCATATATTGAAAATGCCAACGAACTTTCCTATCAGATTTTACCTAACAACAAAATTTGTTTAGGTGGTATTTTCAAAGATTTCAAACAAAAGAAATGTGGATTTTTTACTTGGAATATTACTGCTAATGATTTGAAAACAACTTCACAAAAAGAGCAATACTTAAGTGATCAAGTTAATGAGCAAATCAAATCAAGTAACAAAGGTAAGAGTCCTATTGAGTGTGATTATGGATTTAATTCTATCGAGCGAAATGGAAACTCATTATTGTTTTTCTTTAATGCATTTAAGGTGGTTGGTTATAGTCCTGAAATGTCTATTTTATCTGACAACGTAGGAACTATCGCGTTTAATATTGTAAACAATGAAATTTCAAATACTCATTTTTTTATTGATAACTCGCGCAATGTTGGAGCATCAAAAATCAGCATTCAGAAATATCATAAAAACAATAGTACCTATTTACGTTTAGGTGTACCTGACTCTAAAAACATTGAATCAAGTTCTTTAAATCCGTTTAAAGCAAAATTTGATGAAGCAAAACAAAAAGGAAATGATATTTCGTTTATTGAGATGAATGAAAAAGGAATCAATACAGTTTATTTTGGAACGTCGACTACTCTAAAAAAAGAGAGCCTTTTTGTAATTGATAATTTCCTTACAATTAATGGTTCTTTTTTAATGCCAATAATAGATTATAACAATGTAACTAGTTCAAGCACCTACATGCGATACGAGCTAATTGACTTGAAGTAGAAAAACCAAACTAAGAATATTAGTTGTCGTTCAGCTTTAGAGTATACAAGGACAATTCATTGTAATAAGGCATTGCTTCATTGAGTAAATCAGTTAAATGATTGGGCACGTTCAACGTCTTTTCTTCATACGGCTGAAAGCCTGTTGATTGATGAACATTGTTGTACCAATGAGGAGCCCAGCAACCGTCGTACTCTTTAGGACCTTTATCCCATGAAAGCATCTTTTCAGAAAAGGGAATATCTAATTTTTCGCACAATAATTTAAGGTTTTGCTCTGGAGATTTTAAAAGTTCATTCGAATCGATTACCAGAATATTTGAATTACGATTATGTAAATCATTTAATAATTCAGCTTGCGTTTTAATGCCAATATCCAATAAAGTTGGATTAGGAATTTCTTTGGAAAACGAGGTAATCACTTGCGCAGGATGACGAGTCAAAATAAGGTTGATTGTATCCTTCATGAATGACCTATCGAGATCAAGCAAATGGTGACACATGTTTTTAAAAAACACCACTTCCGACGGAAAATTACCCATCATAAACTCAACAACTTTTTCTCCATCGCATTCCATTTTTCTGAGTACTTCTTCTGCTCCTGGATGATACTCTTTTGCTTTTGTTTGCTCAAGATAATATCCGTAAAGAGGTTCATCAAATACGATCGTATCAGGTCGCTG
>CANGJU010000195.1 GCA_947453935.1 Bacteroidota bacterium
GAGCGTGTATATAGTTTTCCGTCTGAATAAGTACCAGCTCCACCTTCACCAAAACAATAGTTCGAATTTTCGTTTACGATTCCTTGTTTATTGATAGCCGCTAAATCTCTTCTACGACTTCGAACATCTTTTCCTCTCTCAAAAACAATAGGCTTGTAACCTAATTCAATCAATCGTAATGCAGCAAACATTCCAGCAGGACCAAAGCCAATAATGTGTACGGGTTTGCTATTTGTAACATTTTTATAATTGCGTTCAATGCCTTCGGGAACTGGTAATTTTTCTCCTACTGCAACATCAAAAAACAAACGATATTTAACTTGTCGTGAGCGTGCATCAATGGATTTTTTAATCAAACGGAAATCGGAAATCTCATCGTTTGAACACGATAGGAAATTGGAGATTTTACTTTTGTATTGGTCCTCGTTGGCAGCCTCTTCTGGCAGCAAAACAAGTTCAATTCTTTTTATCATTTATTCGAAGGTAAACGAGATAGACCAAATTCTAGTTTTTAGTCCACTCAGTGAAGTTGTATAAACGGCATTGTCGTTAGCCAATATGTTTGGTATGCCTTGATACATTTTTATTTCAGGTGCAAATTTGAAAAGAGGAAGGTATAAGTCAATTCCAAATCCTATTTCATAACCGTAGTCGTATTTTTTCAATTTAACTAATTGCTCATCGTTTTCTACAGCTGCTTGCGATACTAAATCGATCATATACTTAGCTCCACCTAAAACATAAAAACGATAATTGTTTACACGATTTGATTTAAATTTTAAAAGCAAAGGAAACTGTATAAACGTCGATTCGATTTTCTTCGTTACTTTATTTGTTCCAGCTACTTTCAATGTCATGTTGTAGTTCATGTTGCGTTGCGAAAATGCAAGCATTGGAGTAAATCTTACATCAAAATTTTCTGCAATCCGCAAGTTGGAAATTATCCCTAAATCAAATCCGGTTTGTCCATCTGCGGAGAGAAAAAGCACGCTATCGTTTTGTAATAAATTTTCAGCTCTTGATACTTTAAAGTTAGTTTTGTTTGTTCCTAATAAGAAACCAAAATGAATCCATTGCTTATCGTATTTCTCTTGATTTTTTACAATGATTCGCTGCGCATTGACTGTTTCAAACGAAGCAGTAATGAATAAAAAAATCAAAAAGAATAATGCAGCTTTTTTCATTTAATTTTTACTTCCTACGTAGATGCTTGCAATTCCGAATGTAAGTGGAACGCATTTAGAGTTAACAAAATTATTTCGATTCATAATTTTAACAAATTCTTGTCCGTATGGAAATGCTGCAACTGATTCCGGCAGGTACTCATAGGCGGCTCTTTCTTTTGATACCAATTGACCAACAGTTGGCAATATGTATTTCGAATAGAAGTTGTAAAACTGTTTTATTGGGAATTTTTCTGGTTGTGAAAATTCAAGAATAACTACTTTACCATTAGGTTTTAGTACTCTCAACATTTCACTTAATCCTTTATCTAAGTTTTGAAAATTTCGCACTCCAAATGCCACAGTGATGGCATCAAAAGTATTATCTGCAAACGGTAAACTCTCTGAGTCGGCTTGTTGTAATGTGATCTGTTTTGCAAAACCAAGTCCTTCAATTTTCTTTTGTCCTTCTGCTAACATCAATGCTGAAATATCGATACCCGTAATTTGTTCAGGATCTAATTTCATGCATGCAATAGCAACATCTGCAGTGCCAGTAGCAATATCAAGCATTGTTTTTGGTTGAATTGGTTTTAATTCAGCCACCATTTTTTTTCTCCAGCCTTTATCAATACCTACCGACAAAACTTTGTTCAGTAAATCATACTTAGGTGCAATTCGGTCGAACATATCTTCAACGCGTTCGCGCTTCGATGATCCTTTATAGTTTTGTGGGATGACTGTCATGCTAATAATTGCTCGGCTTCTTTCTTTAATAAATCTTTGTTGATAGGAACAACGCCTACTTGTTCACATACGAGTCCACCAGCCAGATTAGCTAACGAGGCAATCATTGTTTCATTTAAACCTAAACCTAAACACAAAGCAGCAACACTTATAACGGTATCGCCTGCACCCGAAACATCTGAAATGTTTCTTACATGTGCTGGAATAATATTTTTTGAGGAATCATTACCAATATATACTCCGTATTCTGACAATGTCACCATCATCGTTTTTATTTGTTGAGCATTTCTGAATGGTTCGCAGATAGCACTCAATGTTTCTAAATCTGGTTTTTTGAAATCCACTTTAACGCCTTGTTTTAATTCGATCAGATTTGGTTTGAATAAATCAACACCGATATAGGCATTAAAGTTTTTCTTCTTCGGGTCGACTGCGGTTGGGATATTTGATTTTTGACAAAGCGCAACTACTTCTTTTATTAAATCAGCATTTAGAACACCTTTGTCGTAATCTTCAAAAATAACAACTGCTGGTTTTTCTCTTACAATTAATTGATTAATGACGTGTAAAATCGCTGATTGCTCTTTCGATGATAAATCATGCATTACTTCATCATCTACTCGCAGTAATTGATGATTGTTTCCAATTACGCGTGTCTTAACGGTTGTAACTCGTTCTGATGATTGAATCATTCCATCCGTCGACATATTTAATTCCTTCATCAATGCAATTAATTCCTCTCCATTTCTATCGTTTCCAATAACCGAACAAAGTATAGGTATTGCTCCCATCGATTGAATATTAATAGCAACATTTGCAGCACCGCCTAAACGACTTTCTCTTTTCTTCACTGCAACAATAGGCACAGGAGCCTCAGGCGAAATACGATCAACACTTCCCCATAGGTAAGCATCAACCATCACATCACCAATGATGAGTACTTTTAGATTATTAAAAGAATCGAATAGTTGTTGAATATTATTCACTGATAATAAATTTAATTATTGAAGTTTGGCTAATGCTGATTTTATTCTGTTTAATGCTTCAGTAAGAATTTCTTCAGATGTTGCATACGAAATACGAATACAACGATCATCGCCAAATGCTTCTCCTGTAACCAACGAAACTTTCGCTTCTTTCAACAGATACATACAAAGATCGCTGGCTGTATTAATGGTTGTTGTTCCATCTGATTTTCCAAAGAAATAAGTCACATCAGGAAAAACATAAAATGC
>CANGJU010000196.1 GCA_947453935.1 Bacteroidota bacterium
CTCTTTTCTGCTACCTTTGAATCGTACTTCTAAAACATCAAAAGGTTTATGACCTTCTGGCAATACCATATCGGATAGCCAGTTATATACATTCAATTTATTGCAGCCGCCGGTGCCACATGTTCCGTTGCTTTTACAACCGGCAGGAGTTCCATTTGTTGAGTCGGTGGTTGAACATGTACTACATCCCATATGCTACTATTTTTAGTTCGTTGACCACTATGATTATTTTATTTAATTGCCGTAAAGTTAACTTTTCTAAGCTTTAATCTGAAGGATGTTACCCAATTTAAGTGACAAATCGAGGAATAATATTTTTGCATGCGCATTTCGTTCGATGTGATAATGGGCTTTCGATAGCTCCTCCACAAACGGTGTCATGTTTTTAGCATTCACAAATGGCAGAAATTTCTCCAATGTTTTCACCTGCTGATTTTCTAATTTTACAAGGGATGGATCTGCCAGATTAACCATCATACATTCTCTAACCATCTGAATAGAAGCATACAAAAACTGCTTTTGCTCTTCACGCTTATATGACGCTATCTGATCTACCCAGGCCATTAGCGCTTCCATATTTTTCGCTGGATTGAAACATAATCGCATCCAGGCTAAAAAGGACTTATCGAAGGTGTCATTACCCGAAAGCTGTTCTGACAACTCTTCTGCTAAGTGATAATCGCCATCTGCCAATCGCGCAATTTCACCTGCTTTTTGCATCTCCATTTCTTTGCTAAGCAACAAGGAGTTTATTACCTGCTGATCATTCAATCGTGTTAATTTAATCGATTGCGTTCTCGATAATATTGTTTGAAGCAACGCATCACGCTGTTCAGAGGCTAATAAGAAAACAGTATTATCAGGAGGCTCTTCCAGACTTTTCAATAGCTTATTTGCCAGATCCGGCCACATCTTTTCAGGCAGCCACATCAACACAATTTTGAAAGGCGCTTCAAAGGCTTTCAGATTTATCCGCTTGATAATTTCCGGTCCTTCGTGCACGTAGATTCGTCCTTGCTTATTCTCTGTATCACTAATATCCGACATCCAATCATTGTAATCCATGTATGGATGCGATAAAACCATTTTTCTGAAATCGGTGATAAAATCGTTAGAGACGGGCTTGTCGATTTTTTGCTTTGCCAGCGTAATAACAGGAAAGCTGAAATAAATATCCGGATGCACCATTTTGTTACACTTCTGACAAGATGGACAAGTTCCGCAACTATCGTTGTCGGTTGGCTGCTGACAAATCAGAAATTGTGCATAAGCCATAGCCATTGGCAATACCCCTGATCCCGAAGGACCAAAAAATAATTGCGCATGACTTATACGTCCTTCTTTTCGCGAAGCACGCAGACGCGCCTTTACAGCATCCTGACCTATTACATCTTTAAATTGCATTGTTGCAAAAATACACGGAATGACCTTTCGAAATTGCTTTTATGTAATTGGGTTTCTAATTTTTTAATAGAATTTATCCAACCACATTGGTGGAAAAGTTTTTTTTAGCTTCAGAACACCTATTTTTGCGCACTTAAAATTCAATCTTATGCAAATCAAAACCATCGATCAATTCAACTTTGCTGGTAAAAAAGCCCTTATTCGTGTTGACTTTAACGTACCTCTTAATAGCGATTTTCAGGTTACAGACCCAACGCGTATCAAAGCTGCAATTCCTACCATCGAAAAAATATTGAAGGATGGCGGGAGCGTGATTTTAATGTCGCATTTAGGAAGACCGAAAGAAGGACCGTCAGAGAAATATTCGTTGAAGCATACGGTGGCTACCTTATCCGAATTATTAAATCGCCCTGTAAAGTTTGCAGTTGATTGTATCAATGCTCCCGCAGAAGAAGCAGCTGCATCGTTACAAAATGGCGAAGTGCTTTTGTTAGAAAATTTACGTTTTTATAAAGAAGAAGAAAAAGGCAATCCTGAATTTGCACAAAAGCTCGCTGCATTAGGAGATGTTTATGTAAATGATGCTTTTGGAACAGCACATCGCGCACATGCAAGTACGGCAGTCATTGCCCAATATTTCAAGGGCAATAGTATGTTTGGCTACGTGATGGCGAACGAATTAAACAATGCCGAAAAAGTATTGAATAATGCCGCTACTCCTTTTACAGCAATCATGGGCGGCGCAAAAGTTTCTGATAAAATTTTAATCATCGATCAGTTGATGAACAAAGTCAACCATTTGATTATTGGTGGTGGAATGGCATACACATTTATCAAAGCTATGGGTGGCGAAATAGGCAATTCACTTTGTGAAGAAGATAAATTAGACTTAGCACTTTCTATTTTGGAAAAAGCAAAAGTAAAAGGCGTAGAAATTCATTTACCAACCGACTCTGTTAATGGTGATAAATTCGACAAAGATGCGAATACTAACACTACGGATATCCGTCATATTGAAGTAGGCTGGTTAGGACTTGATATTGGTCCTGATTCAGCAACAGCATTTGCAAAAGTGATTGCTGAAAGTAAAACCATTTTATGGAACGGCCCAATGGGAGTTTTTGAAATGAAGAAATTTGAAAATGGAACCAAGACCGTAGCCGATGCCATTGTAGCAGCAACTGCAAAAGGAGCATTTTCTTTAATTGGCGGTGGCGATTCTGCTGCTGCGATTAATCAGTTTTCATTGGCAAGTCAAGTTAGCTACGTATCGACTGGTGGTGGTGCTTTGCTTGAATACATCGAAGGCAAAGAACTTCCGGGCGTAAAAATGGTAGTGGAAGCTTATTAACTTTTTTAGACTTTTTATTGTTAATGAATGATGGATCGTGCTTGATTTGAACCAAGGCCAGAATACTATATTAGCAAAAACAATGTTTTAACATGAACTACCTGGATATACTAATTGCATTACCAATTGCGTGGGGCTTGTACAAAGGCTGGAAACGAGGAATCATATTCGAAATAGCAATGATGATTGGGCTCGTGCTCGGATTATATGTTGCAATTAAATTCTCTGGATTATTTGAAGGGATGGTAAAAAAAATGACGGATAGTCCAGAGCGAGTTTTACCTTGGATTACTTTCATTCTTGTTTTTATTCTCGTATTGGTAGTCATGATTTTATTAGCGAAGTTTTTAGAA
>CANGJU010000197.1 GCA_947453935.1 Bacteroidota bacterium
CGGTCGAGTAGGAAATCCATCGCTTCAATCGGATTCATATCCGCTAAGTGATTTCTTAAAATCCACATCTTCTGTAACATCTCACGGTCTAATAATAAATCATCTCTTCTTGTACTCGAAGCAACTAAGTCAATCGCAGGGAATACACGCTTGTTCGCTAACTTACGATCTAACTGCAATTCCATATTACCCGTTCCTTTGAACTCTTCAAAGATTACTTCATCCATCTTCGATCCTGTATCTGTTAATGCTGTTGCAAGTATGGTTAATGATCCACCATTCTCAATCTTACGAGCAGCTCCAAAGAAACGCTTTGGCTTTTGTAATGCATTTGCTTCCACACCACCCGATAAAACTTTGCCTGATGCAGGCGCTACGGTGTTATAAGCACGCGCTAAACGCGTAATCGAATCTAATAGGATACAAACATCATGTCCGCACTCAACCATTCGTTTCGCTTTCTCTAAAACGATATTCGCAATTTTAACGTGTCTGTCAGCAGGCTCATCAAACGTTGATGAAATAACTTCTGCTTTTACACTACGCGCCATGTCGGTAACCTCTTCAGGGCGTTCATCAATTAATAAAATAATTAAATAAACTTCAGGATGGTTTGATGCAATCGCATTCGCTACTTCTTTTAATAAAACTGTTTTACCAGTCTTAGGCTGTGCTACAATTAATCCACGTTGTCCTTTTCCAATAGGAGTGAATAAATCCATTACACGAGTCGAATAATTCGAAGGACCATGAATGAGATTGAACTTCTCATGCGCAAATAATGGCGTTAAGAAATCAAACGGCACACGATCACGAATAATTTCAGGGGCTTGTCCGTTGATAGTTTCAATTTTCACTAATGGAAAATATTTTTCGCCCTCACGGGGAGGCCTTACCGCACAACGAATAGTATCACCTGTTTTTAAGCCGTATTGCTTAATATGATTTTGTGCTACAAAAACATCGTCTGGCGATGGTAAGTAGTTGTAGTCTGATGAACGTAAAAATCCAAATCCTTCGGGCATTAATTCCAAAACCCCTTCTGTTTGCACGTTACCTCCGAAATCAAATGCAGGCTCTTGGTTTTGCACCGGGCGTCTGTTTTGAAATTCGCGTTGTGGATAAGCAGGTTTTTGATTTTGGTTTTCTTGCGCTGGTCGTGCAGGTGTTGCCTCTTTAAATTCTTGCACTGGCGCCGGTGCAGCTGATTCAGCAACAACTGGAGCAGGAGTAGATTTTGGTGCAGGAGTCGCCACTGTTTCTGCCATCTCTTGTTTTAATGGTGCAGGTGTACGTTCTTCTCCTTCAGGCTTACCAGGAATAATTCGCATACGTTTTGGTCGACCATCATTATTATCGGTATGCACACGTGGAGCAGCTGCAATCTTGTTTTCAGAAACAACTTCTACTTTTTCTTCTTTCGCAGGCTTTGCTTTTTTAACTTCTTGCTCTTCTTGTTTCGGAGCTGTCTTTTTAGCACGAGCTGGCTTCGACGATTCTACCTTAGCAGGAGCGTCAATACCTAATCCAGCATAATCGATATCTGGATGCAGGGCTTGATGGTCGAGAATTTTGTAAACTAAATCTTGTTTTTTTAGATTTTCAAAAGCTTCAATTTTTAATTTTTTTGCCAAATCTTTAAGTTCAGGCAATAGCTTTTCATTCAATTGAATGATGTCAAACATAATATTTCTTTAAGGGTTTGTAAAAACATATACGCTCTTCAGCGTTACAATTTTTAAATGAGAGTAGGTGGGAGTTGTGATTTCTTCGACAATTCGAAGAGGTAACAGAACAAAATCGCTAGACAAGCAATTACACTACAATAATACGGCTTTTTATCATATAATGTCAAGTATTATCTTCCAATTACCATTTTTTTATTAACAAGACATGAATCCTTATGCAGTAGATTTATCGATTTTAGATAATTTAGCCCCTATGATACAACGCATTCAAACCCTATATCTTGCTCTGATAGCTGCTATTTGCTTTACTGTAGCCTCTGTGAAATTGTATGAATTAACCCCTGGCGAAACTGCTGTAAATACCAAAGCCTATACGGTTACCGTATGGAAAATAATGGGGACTGAAAATGGCCAGGATACAGTTATTTCAAATGCGCCTTATCTTGGATTGATACTTTTGTTGGTCGGATTTCTTTCGCTGATTACTGCTTGGATGTATAAAGCAAGAAAAAAGCAAATGGGCCTTTGTAAAATAATGCTATTATTATCGCTCGCTTGGGTTGGATTTTTCTTATCCGGAGTAAATACATTGAGGGCACTATCAGGAGCAGGATACCAATTTAAACTTTATCCATTCACAGCAATTGTTGTACTTGTTCCGTTGTTTATTGTCCTTGCACTTCGTGGAATTAAAAAGGATGATGAGTTAGTGCGTTCTGCAGATCGTTTACGTTAAAGAGCCTCTTAGTCCAAGTTCGATTACTTCTACATTTTCCATTTTACCCTTATTGATTTCAAAGCGTATCATGGTTCTCATTTTATGAAAACCATGTACACCAGCTGCACCCGGATTAATATGCAATAATCCTAATTGCTGATCTCTGATTACTTTCAAAATATGGCTATGTCCGCAAATGAATAAATCAGGTCTATTCATCACTAATTTCTCTTTGATTCCTTTAGAATAACGGGTAGGATATCCGCCAATATGCGTAATAAATACTTTTAATCCTTCGCAATTAAAAAACAAATCCAACGGAAATGCTGAACGCAAAACATGACCGTCAATATTGCCATATACCGCACGTAAAGGTTTTAATTTAGCAATGCGATCGGTTAATTCAATGGTTCCTATATCGCCGGCATGCCAAACTTCATCAGCGTTAGCTACGTGGGTAAGAATAGCTTCATCGATGTACCCATGTGTATCAGAAAGTAAAAGGATTTTCTTCATCCTTAAATATTCTCCAATGCAGCATTCGCCATCCAGCCTGTATTGCCATTGGCAATTTTAATTTTCTTCCAGCCCTCTTGCTCTTCAATTACTTCTACCTTAGTTCCATTATGCAATAAAAACAAGTTAGTCCCTTTTTCGTCAGGCGCACTTTTAGCGTAAGCGCTACTATCCATTATAATTGC
>CANGJU010000198.1 GCA_947453935.1 Bacteroidota bacterium
AATCGATATTGCATCACTCTGTTCTGTAATGCCTAATGCCGCTCTATGGCGCATTCCTAAATGTGCTGGCAGGTCATTGTTGTCTGTGACAGGTAAAACACATCGTGCGGCTTTTATTTTATTGTTACGGATAATTGCAGCACCATCATGCAAAGGACTGTTTTTAAAAAAAATACTTTCTATTAATCGTTTTGATAAATCAGCATCCATTGCATCACCAGAGTTTTCGAAAAATTTCAAATCTGTAGTTCTTGATAAAACTAAAATTGCTCCTGTTTTTGAGTTCGACATACTCTCGCATGCTTTAATCACAGGAATTAAATCGGCAGTAATGACTTGTTCTTCTTTCCAGTTCCATGGTAATATTTTACGAGTGAAACTGTCTTTTCCTGTAAATGAGCTCGAACCTAATATCACTAAAAATCTTCTTACTTCTTGTTGAAATACGATAATCAATGCTAATACACCAACGCTCATAAACTGCCCGAGTATCGCACCTAGCAATTGCATTTCAAAAATCTTAACAAATAAAAACCAAAGCATGTACATCGATACAATGCCAATAAAAATATTGATTGCAGTACCGCCTTTTAATAATTGATAAGCTTTGTATAGTAAAAAAGATACAATCAGTATATCCAATAAATCTAGTAGTCTTACTGATAAAAATCCAAGATGAAATAATTCCATAGTTACGAATTTATTAAAATAAATTGATTTGTTATTTCGCTTTGTTATTTAGGGATAGCTTTTCATCAGAGTCAATAATTAATATTTCTATTTCTAGTAATTTTTGAATGATGGATGCAATCTTTGATTTGTAATTATCCGGCGACATATTATAAATTTCAATTTGTAATAAAGTTGAATTCGCTAGTTGATCTAAAATAAATTGTTTGATTTTATTTTCTTCTTCTTCACTTGCCATTACTTTCTTTACATTTCTACAATAATCACAAGCCCCACATGGTGTCAGATTTTCTTCTCCGAAGTAGGAGGAAATCATCATGCTTCTACAACTTGTTGTATTTGTAACATAATTTATAAATGCATCTGCTCTGACCTGAAATCGATTCTTTCTGTCCTTTAAACTCTTCGGGTCGATGTACATCGCTTCTGTCGATTCCCTAGCATGTATGAAGGTTATCCTAGGGGTATCGCTTGCTGGTAAATAGTCAATTACTTTTAATTTGTTTAATTCATTTAGTAATCCAATTACGATGTTTTTGTCTGTCTTCAAATGCCTCGATAATTGAAACTCATTAATCTTTACAAAATAATCGAATAGTCCACCATAACTTCTTAAAACTACTTTCAGCAAATTATCAAAGCGTTGATATTTCACTTGGAAATTATAAAGTTCCATTTTGTCAAACAGGATTTTCATTTTTGATGGAACATAAACAGCTTCACTCATTACGATAAATCCTGCATGCTCTAATTCTTTCAAACAGTTAATCGCAAGCGAATTGCTAAATTGATAAGTGTTACAAAACTGATAAACATCAAAAGGGTAGGTCTGATTTTGTCCCGATTCAATTGGAATATTTAAATGATTACATAATGCATTATAAACTCTTTTAACTTCACTTATTGAAGGGAAATTCTTTTCCTTTTTTTCTTCCAGTTGCGCAATGTCATTATCCGTATAAATCAAAATACCAAAAGCTTGTTTTTCATCTCGTCCACCGCGACCCGCTTCTTGATAATAACTCTCCAAATCGTCTGGCAAATCGAAATGAATTACGGATCGAACATTCTCTTTGTTAATTCCCATTCCAAAAGCATTAGTAGCAACAATTACTCTGGTTTGATTATTCATCCATTTACTTTGCTTCTCCATTCGCGTCTGATTATCTAATCCCGCATGATAGTAGTCGGCTGAAATTTGATTGCTGTTAAGCCAGGCCGAGATGTCTTGCGTTTTATTTCTGTTGCGAACATAAATGATTGATGTACCATTAACAGATTTTAAAACCTGTAAAACCTTTTCGTATTTGTTTTCTTCTTTGCGTATTATGTAATTTAAATTCGGTCGACTAAAACTTTTTAAAAATCGCTGATATCCTTTTTTGAAATTTAATTTTGCGCAAATATCATTTTGTACTTCAGGAGTTGCTGATGCTGTTAATGCAATTACAGGTGCATCAGGAAATAATTCACGCACTTTCGAAATATTTAAATAGGGTGGTCGAAAGTCATATCCCCATTGCGAAATACAATGTGCTTCATCTATGGCTATCATGCTTACTGGCATGTTCGACAATTGCATCAAAAAAGTTTCGCTACTTAAACGTTCAGGTGATACATATAAAAAACGATAATCACCATGTATGCAATTACCTATTATTATTTCTGACTCTCTTCGTGATGTTCCTGAAACAAGCGCAGCACTACGAATCCCTTTTTCTAATAAATGCTCTTCTTGATCTTTCATTAAGGCAATCAAAGGAGAAACTACAAGGCATAGACCTCCTAGTGAAAGCGCAGGGATTTGAAAGCAAACTGATTTACCACCGCCAGTTGGTAAGATAGCGAGCGTGTCTTTTTTAGCAAGTACAGATTGAATGATTTCTTCTTGCAATGGACGAAATGCATCATAGCCAAAATGTTTTTTAAGCAATTGATGAATATCGCTCATATGTAAAACTAGAAAGTTACAGTTATTCTGTCTGGATCTATTTCTGCAGGACGGATAGTCATAACCGGTATACGAGAACTATTGATTACTTTGTTGGCATAAGTCCCCATTAGTAGTCCTGTAATTCCTGGTTCCTGCTCCGTCATAATAACTAATAAATCGCCATTGTGCTCATCACAGGCTTTAAGTGTGTTTTTAAATAAATCACCCTGATAAACAGCCGAGATACTATCACAACCATTATCTGCTAAGTAATCTTGAACCTGATTAATTTTTAAATAAAATTTACGAACGTAATCATCATTGTTACTTTCCATTAATCCGACTATAACAACTTTTGCATTATACTTTTTCGCAATCTCCATAGCAAATGGAACTTTTTGTCTCGATTCTGGCGAGTCGTCTAAAGGAAGAATTATTGTATCGTAACTTGATTTATCAGCATGATTTTGAACGGC
>CANGJU010000199.1 GCA_947453935.1 Bacteroidota bacterium
GCAAAAGGCCGTAAGATGGAGCCTTTGAAATCGAAAGAACTAAAAAATAAAAAGTTCGATGATTTTGATGATGACGATGAAGACATGGATCCAGATGATATGCCTGTTGGTAATCTCGAATCATTTGATGATTTTTTTGACGACGACGAAGATGACGAGTAATTAAAGGCCTTTGTACAAAGCTCCACCGATACTGTCTTTTTGGGCTCCTGTTGCACTCGATAAAGTATTGGTTTTGTTTTCGCAATATAGCCAACCTAAAAATGCGAAAATTAATGCTTCTTTATAGTTGATTACATCTACATCGGGAATATAAATTTTGGTTTCGGAATTCGAAATAATTCGACTGATTAAAAAATCATTCAAGGCTCCACCACCTGTAACCAGGACGGGGCCTTTTATTTTTGAACTTGAAAATATAAGACTATGTTGAATCGCGATATGTTCAACTAGTGTACATAAAATATCGGCAATTTCTGCATTGTTTTCATTTTCATAATCAGTAACAATAGGTAAGAAATATTTTTCAAACCATTCTTTGCCTAGTGATTTTGGTCCTGTTTCTAAGTAAAAGTTTAAATGATTAAGTTGATTTAACAGATCTTCCTTTACTTTTCCTGATGCTGCAATTTGTCCTTTGTTGTCGTAAGAAAGATTTAATTTTTCTGCGTAATAATTCAAAGCCATATTCACGGGGCAGATATCGAAAGCTATCCGTTTTTGATTCTGGGAATAGGAAATATTAGCTATTCCACCTAGGTTTAAACATGCTTCATAATTGCTAAATAAATATTGATCGCCTATCGGAACTAATGGTGCGCCTTGTCCACCAAGAGCAATATCTTTTGTTCTAAAATCACAAACTGTATCGATTCCAGTAATTGCAGCTATGTTAGCACCAGCGCCAATTTGTAATGTAAATCCCTTGTGCGGCTGATGAAAAACGGTATGTCCGTGTGAAGAAATTAATGCAGGTGCCAGTTGATTACGCCGAATAAAATCTAAGGTTGCCTTTCCGAAATATTCACCAAGATCGTGATGCAATTTCGTTAATTTTTCACCTGATAAATGAACGGCATTATTAAGCGTTTTTCTCCATTCTTCCGAGTAAGGAATTGTTTCAGTTATGATAATATTAAATTCAATGGAAGTCCCGATGTTTTTAAACTCACAGGCGCATAGGTCAAGACCATCTAATGAGGTTCCCGACATAAGTCCTATTACTAATGCATTATCCATCCTTTCCATAGCGTGAAAATAATTCCAAATATGCAACGAAATAATCGAAAATTAGCCTTAAATAACTTATTTTTGCACCTTTAAAAGTAAGAGCTATGCTATTTCAATTAAGTGAAGAACATTTAATGATTCAACAAGCTGCGCGCGACTTCGCACAGCAAGAACTATTGCCAGGAGTAATTGAGCGTGATGAGCATCAAAAATTCCCTGCGGAACAAATTAAGCGATTAGGTGAACTTGGTTTCATGGGAATGATGGTTTCTCCTCAGTATGGCGGAAGTGGTTTAGATACTATTTCATATGTGTTGGCTATGGAAGAAATTTCTAAAGTTGATGCATCTGCATCAGTAGTAATGTCAGTAAATAATTCACTAGTTTGCTGGGGCTTGGAAACATTCGGAAACGAAGAACAAAAGCAAAAATATTTAGTGCCTCTTGCAAAAGGAGAAATCATTGGTGGTTTTTGTTTGTCGGAGCCAGAAGCAGGATCAGATGCTACTTCGCAACGCACAACAGCTATCGATATGGGCGATCATTATTTGTTGAACGGAACTAAAAACTGGATTACTAATGGTAATTCTGCAAGTGTGTTTTTAGTGATGGCGCAAACAGATGTTTCTAAAGGACATAAGGGAATTAATTGTCTAATTGTGGAAAAGGGAATGCCTGGTTTTACAGTTGGACCAAAAGAAAATAAATTAGGTATTCGCGGATCAGATACGCATTCATTGATGTTTCAGGATGTGAAAGTACCAAAGGAAAACAGAATAGGTGAAGATGGTTTCGGATTTAAGTTCGCAATGAAAACATTAACAGGCGGACGTATCGGTATTGCAGCACAAGCATTAGGTATTGCGAGTGGTGCTTATGAATTAGCGCTTAAATATTCAAAAGAACGTAAAGCATTTGGAACAGAAATTTCAAATCATCAGGCTATTCAATTTAAATTAGCGGATATGGCAACCGAGATTGAGGCTGCACGTTTATTATGCTTGAAAGCTGCTTGGCAAAAAGATAACAAGGTTGATTACAATCAATCTAGTTCAATGGCTAAATTGTTTTCTTCAGAAGTAGCTATGAAAACTACTGTTGAAGCGGTTCAGATTCATGGTGGGTACGGATTTGTGAAGGAATTTCATGTTGAACGTTTAATGCGTGACGCGAAAATTACGCAGATCTATGAAGGTACATCAGAGGTTCAACGAATTGTAATAGCAAGAAGTGTTTTACAATAATTAACTCAAATGAAAATTAAAAATATCTTCCGTAGTATTGTAGTTGTAGTCCTTTTTGGATTCTTGTTTTCTTGTACTCCTCAAAAGAAGATTGTTTATTTTCAGAATAATGCTGGTAATACGTCGGACACCTCTGCTTTTGAAATGAAGCTCGCAATTGGCGATATTATCACAGTTGACTTATATACAATAAATCCTGATGCCTTTCCTGGAATTGGCATTAGTAAGGATAGAGCAACAATAGTTGACAATCGATCAGCTTATGAAAAAGGATTTACGATAGATAAATCTGGGAAGGTGATATTGCCGTATATAGGGGAAGTGCTTTTACAAGGATTATCCGTGCCAGATGCTCGTAATTTAATAACGCAAAAATTTAAAGCATTTTTAGATGAGCCTGTAATAGTAGTTAAGAAGTTAAGTTTTAAAGTTTCTATCGTAGGTGAGGTACAAAAACCAGGTTTGTATTATGTGCCGAATGAAAAAATCACATTAATTGAAGGATTAGCTTTAGCGGGTGATTTAGGTAATTATGCTGACAGGACGAATATTAAAATTATTCGTCAGACTGCCACAGGATCATTAGAAATACCTATCGA
>CANGJU010000200.1 GCA_947453935.1 Bacteroidota bacterium
ATTAATAAATCGATTATTTACAGAGGCTTCTAATTCGAAAGTATATTTACCAGGAGGAAGATTAGGGAACGTTACAATTTTATCTTTAGTTGGTATCCATTGATTTGAAAAACCTACCAAACGATAACGATAATGAACAGCATCCGGATTAGCATACCATAGCCCGATAAACTCTAATGAAATTTGATTTTGATTGTATTCGAAAACACTGTCTCTCGCACTTAAACCATGCTTCATAAATGCATAAATACGACGAATAGAAGTCAGTGGTTTTGTCACCTCAGAATAGCGCGATTTAATTAAACGAATCAAACCATCTTGCTTTCCAATCCAGATATTTCCATTTGCATCTTTGCAGAGCGCATTTAAGTTGCAATTTAAATTTTCTATTCCAGACTCAACTCCAATATAATCAATTTCAAAAGTACCTGGATTAATTTTATCAATGCCCTTTGAATGAACAACAACAATATTTCCTTGCCAATCGGTGGTAATTCCTGTTATCTCATTATCACGCAATCCTTCTTTGATTCCGATATGATAAAATTGCGATCCATCAAAACGGTATAGCCCATGGTTAAGCGTACTGAACCAGATATTTCCCTTCTTATCCTCTGTAATAGAATAAACAACAATATTGTTTAAATCCTTTATCTTATTAAAACTTTTATAGTTCCCATTTTCAAGACAACTTAATCCTTTACCGTCAGTACCAAACCAGACTCTGTTTTTTGAATCAACAAAAACATCATACACAAATATTTCTCCTGGACTATTTGCGCCATTAAAACTTTTAAAGGTATAGGTTAAACTACCGGGCCTATTTTTAGCCTCATTGATTGTACATTCGGCAACACCACCTAATGTCGCCAGCCATATTTTATTATCTTTTCCTTGAATTGAAACAATGTTCGCATTTTTTAATCCATCTGCAGATCCGAACTTTTTTATTTCATTATTGTAAGTGTTTAATCGAAATAATCCATTATCAAAAGTACCTATCCACAGATAGCCCCAATCATCTAAAAAGAGCGAAACAATATGTAATTTTGCTAGTGCAGGGACATTTATTTTCTGCACAGCAGAGCTAGCTAAAGTAGTTTGGTATTTAAACAACCCTTTCTTATTAGAAAACCATATATACCCTTCTGGATCATTTGCAATAGCTTGAATATCGTTAAAATCACTTGTCAGATTATTTACAAGATCAATTTTCTTAGTTGATCGAAAAATTAATTTGTTTTCCGCTGCAATCCAGATATTTCCTTCTCTGTCGAAAATAGAATAGGCAATCTTCGTATATTCAAAACCGTTAGCCGAATTAAAATAATTTACCTGACTATTTTTTAATGTTGAAAAGGACACCATGCCATTTTTTTCGGTACCCACCCAACACTCGTTATTACTATAGTTAATTTCATTTACAGCGCCTAAATTCCATTCCGTTAGATTAGCCGGTTTAAAAAACCGATTCGTACTAATATCCATATAACAAACTCCATCCTCTTCAAATCCTAAAATTGCTCTTGAATTATCGAGCAATTTAACTTCTCTAACAATATTTTCAGGCAACCCACTTTTAGTATTTAGCAATTGTGAGTAATTATCTTTATTATATTTTAATAAACCGATATCTGTTCCAGCCAGCACTTTATTGTCTGCGGTAATTACCATCGCATAAATAAATTGTGCATCGCCTGATGAAACTTTCTTCCACTCATCATTTTTATAAGAATAAATTCCTTCTCCATAGGTAGCAACCCATAATTCGTCAGATTTACGATTTATAATTGCTTTAACAGCTGAGTGAAAAGGCACTGTTACCTTTTTAAACTTATCCGACCTTCGTCTAAACATTTCCCCCCCTTCGGTAGCAACCCACATTGTTTGATTTCTATCTTGATAAATACAACTTATAGAAGCTTTAATATTGGTAGAATCAGAAATAGTCTTTTCAAAATCAACTCCATCAAATAGGTATAAACCATGATCCGTTCCAACCCAAATAAATCCCTGCTGATCCTGAAATAAATTTTGAATCTTAAGATTTTTATTTTCCTTATCAACCTGAAGCAATTTGTTAAAATCAGAAAAACCAGTTCCTCCGCTTTCTGAAAAAAAGCAAACTAAAAAAAAACAAAAAACTATTTTAATAATTTTTCTCATTTGATAGTGGTGAGTACCAGGTTTGCTTGAATTGACACGTTGATTTCAGGAGCTATTTTCTGATTTACAATTCTTGGAATTCTTATTTCGTAATCGCTGAGTAATAGCGAAAAATTAGTGTTCAGTTTTAATCCCGCAGGCGAAACTTCAATTATGCCTTTTATCAATTCTTCCTTCGTTACACCTTTAATTTTAAACATTCCTTTTACACGAATCACATAGGTTCCAGTCTTTTTAAAATCAATATCGTCTATAATCCTACCCGTGAAAGTGGTAGATGGATACTTATCGCTCTCAATGTAATTATCGTTAAAATGTTCCTTTTGCAAAGCACTGTTAAAGCCATTAAAACTTTTATTGCTGATTGAAAAAGCGAAATTCTTGTTATTAGGATCAACGAGACCAGTTAAAGCTGTTGACTCAGCCGAAATTGTTTCCAATTCGGCCTCCGACTTAAAAACAACTTTTGATGATTTTATGGAATAGACTTGTCTGACGGATGCATACATCAATCCGGCAAATAATACTGATATAACTAAAACTATTTTGAACTTCAATGGAGTAACTTTAGGAAAACAACTAGTCATTGCTTTTTCCGAAATACGAAGTTAGGCAGTGAGCATTTAATAACCTAACATCCGTCTATTTTTTCGTGCCGTTTGATAGGGCTTTTATCATTATTCAATGACTGATTATTCCCGTTTAAAATTTTTAATTGGCAATCAGGGCTTTTTTAGTGCTTAATTGACTTTGAATTGGAATGATTTAGAATAAATAAAAGTTTATTAATTGGAAAAAAAAGGCGAAATTCGCACATTCATTTAAAACCTTAGTTCAAGACTGTTTATGTCTGCCAGTAACATCGTTAAACAACATTATAAAATCAGCCAA
>CANGJU010000201.1 GCA_947453935.1 Bacteroidota bacterium
AAAATCGTCCCAACGCTTTCTTCCAACAGCTTCTTCAATTGCTGTAAGAAAAAATCGTCCTTTCTCATAAGCAATATCGCTCATACCATCATCTGGATCACGATCTTTCAAATCTAGATATAAGTGTGAGTCTTTATTCGTTGGACCTAAGTCTTTAATCGTGTTTTCCAATTCACCCTTGCTCAATACCGTTAGCATGTCTGCATAGTCTTTTCCATACAGCTTTTCCATTATGCGCGTTTCAAAATAAACCGTAAAGCCTTCGTTTAACCAGAAGTCATCCCAAGTAGCATTCGTTACTAAGTTCCCGCTCCAGCTATGCGCAAGTTCATGTGCAACCAACGCAACAAGCGAACGGTCGCCTGCTAAAATTGTTGGTGTAGCAAAAGTTAATCTCGGATTTTCCATTCCTCCAAAAGGGAAACTAGGTGGCAATACAAGCACATCATATCGTCCCCATGCATAAGGTCCGTATAGTTCTTCTGCCGCTGCAATCATTTTCGGCATATCTTCAAATTCATACGCCGCCTTTTCAATTGTTACCGGCTCTGCATAAACACCACTACGATGATCATATGAATGAAACTTTAAATTTCCTACTGCTAATGCCATCAAATAAGAAGGAACCGCCTGTGGCATTTTAAACGTATACGCGCCATCGTTATGAAGTGATGTGTCATTTTCAGCACTCATCACAGCCATTAAATTTGCAGGACAATGAATAGTGGCAGAGTACGTGAATCGTATTCCTGGGCTGTCCTGTAAAGGAATCCACGTACGCGCAAGCACTGCCTGACTTTGCGTAAATAAGAATGGGAAATCTCCACCAGCGGTTTGCTCAGGACTTAGCCATTGTAACGCAGCTGCATTAGGAGAAGTACTGTATTTAACTTTAACCTTTTTTGTTGTTGGTTTGATAGCAATGGATAAATCGCTTCCGATATAGGGTTTTTGTTCGCCAAGCTGAAAAGTGGTTGCATCACCATCTGCCCACACCGAATCGATTGTTAAATCGCGTGAATCAAGATGCAATTCCGTTGTTTTTCCGTTCGTTTCAATGGAAAGTTCTGCATATCCTGCTAATTGTTTTTTGTCAAAATCGACATTTAAATCGAGATGGAGATGTTTTACGACAGCCTCTTCTGGCTTCGCATAAGAGTGAAAGTCGTGTACGCTCATAGGTTGGTCTGTTTTTTTTGCTTTTGTTATACAGGACGATATCAAAAGTAATCCTGACGCAATAATTGAAAGGGTTGATTTTAACATTGGATTGTTTACAGGTAAAGCGTAAAACTAAATAGAATCCTTGAGTATTGACTTATGTTCGCAAAAGATTTAATCAACATCATGACCTTTAATAAAACCAGGATTCTCTCCTTCATCAAACAATTGTTTTTACAGATGGGAGGGTTGTTATTGTTCATGATTATTTTCTCCTTTACAACAGGACCGTTTTACCTTTATTACTGGCTTGGCAAATCAAACAGTGAATATCATTTTTCTCCAAAGCATGTCATTGTGATGGGTGGGGCTGGTTATCCCAGTGCTACCGCTTTGCTCAGGAGTTATTATGCTTCCGAACTTTTTAAAAAACACCCTGACTGTGATATATATGTTTGTCAGCCTTCATCTGTTGGACTTCCTGTTGAAAAAAGCGACGCTTATAAAATTTCTCAGGACTTAATGTTAAGAGGTGTTGATAGTTCAAACATTTATCTTGAATTAATCGGAAAAAACACGAGGGAAGAAGCTCTTGAAGTGGCTAAAATAAATCCAACCTTAAAAAGCGAAAACTGTGTTTTAGTGAGTAGTCCTGAGCATATGAAACGCGCTGTGGCTGTATTTCAAAAGGCAGGATTTAAACATGTTGGAGGCGAACCCACATTCGATTTATGTGGACCAACCGATTTGCTTTACAATGATAAAGACCTTGGTGGAAATAAGCGGCTGCCATCTATCGGACAAGAAACACAGCTTCGTTACCAATTCTGGAATCACTTCGTATATCAAATCATCTGCTACCGTGAATTAATGGCCATTACCTGGTATTGGTTAAGGGGCTGGATTTAAGAAACATGAATCATAAATTGCATTCAGTAGCATAATACATTAACTTTGTAACATCAATGAAAAAAGCATTATTACTTCTCTCCATTTTGTTTTTATTAATACAAGCAGCTTGTGTTAATGATAAGTATATTCCAGAGGTTGTAAATAACCAATGTGATACGACTTATTATTCAAGAGTTATTAAACCAATTATTACTACTAACTGTGCTACCAGTGGTTGTCATGATGGACATTCAACATTATACAATTTTAATAATTATTCAGAGGTTAAAATTGAAGTAGAAGAAGTGGAAGATGGCGAATCGGAATTTTTACATAGAATTAAACTTCCTTTAAACCATCCAGGCCATATGCCCGTTGGTGATGTATTGTCGCCAAGCGATATTCAATTAATTGAAAACTGGATTAACAATGGCTATGAAGGCTGTTAATTCACTAATGACCCCTCGAAAAATATTTTCATTGCTGCTTTTGTGTTTGATACAAAGCACCTTTTTATTCGCGCAAGAGGATATGTTAAAGTTATTAAACGAGCAAGATACACTAACGGGAAAAGAATTTGTCAATCCCGCCTTTAAAACCAATCGTATCATCAACCTTCAAACAGCAGAAGTTATCAAGAAAAAAATGCTGGATATAAAAATTGCGCATCGGTTCAGCGCGATAGGAACGTCGAGCAACGGAACCAGCTCGGTGCATAATTTATGGGGCTTCGATGAGTCAAGCGATATCCGTATTTCATTCGATTACGGATTAAACAACAACTGGAATGTTGGATTTGCGCGCTCTAAATATCAGGAAAACTGGGAGCTGAATTCAAAATACAAATTGGTCGGTCAGCGTAGAGATAATTCAACACCCTTTACCATTACCTTATTTGGTGTAGCAACATATTCTAGCAAAAAAAACTTGAATTATATATTCGACAATCCTTCTACGCAAACAGAATTTAATCGTCATTTTGCATTCGCA
>CANGJU010000202.1 GCA_947453935.1 Bacteroidota bacterium
ATAGGCAGATTAGCATTTTATTGAGGATTATCGCATTTTAGTCATTGGCTTTTTATAGGTTTGCAGTCGAAATTTGATAAAAATGCAAAAAATCGTTAAGTGCCTGATTATAACAATCCTTGGTATAGGATTACAGACTGCTGTAGCTCAAGATAAACAGTATAAAGCGGGAATCGTAGCTTTTTATAACCTTGAAAATTTATTTGACACCATTAATCAACCAGAGGTAAACGATGAAGACTTTACTCCCACAGGGGCAAATCTTTATACAGGTACGGTTTACCTCGATAAACTATCAAAATTGGAGTCTGTATTAAGCTTGATAGGAACAGATGTATCGCCCGATGGATTTTCTATTCTCGGTTGTGCTGAAATTGAAAATATTACTGTATTGCAGGATTTACTTAATCAGCCAAAACTAAAACCAAGAGGATATAAAATAGTTCATTACGATTCGCCTGACAAAAGAGGAATTGATGTGGGTTTTATTTATAACCCCAAGTATTTTAAGGTGCTTTATTCAGAACCATTATTTGTTCCTTTAAAAGGAGATGACGGTTTGCCTTACTTTACACGTGACGTTTTATACGTTTATGGAATGTACGATGGCGAGCCTATGCATTTTTTCATTAATCATTGGCCTTCTCGAAGAAATGGTGAAGAAGCATCCGCTCCTAATCGCGCATTGGCTGCTTCGGTTGCAAAAGCAAAAATCGACTCAATTAATGCAGTAGATCCTAACGCAAAAATTATTTTAATGGGCGACTTAAACGATGATCCTGTTAGTCCGAGTGTGACTAAAACATTAGGAGCTTCTGGCAATGTTGATAAAATTAAAGACAACGGACTTTATAATCCCTGGGTGAAATATTATAAAGAAGGTATCGGAACATTAGCGTATGGTGATGCGTGGAATCTTTTTGATCAGATTATGGTTTCACATGCTTTTATATCAAAAGAGCAAAAAGGATTTTTCTTTCAGAAAGCAAATATCTTCAGCAAAGAATTTATGATTCAGAAAACAGGAAGATATAAAGGGTATCCTTTACGTACATTCGATTTTAGTGTTTATCAAGGCGGTTATTCTGATCACTTTCCAACATATCTGTTGTTATTAAAGGAAAAGTAAGATGCGTAAGCGTTTAGTTCTTATCCGACATGGCAAATCATTGTACGATGATTATGTTGCAAACGATATAGAGCGACATTTAGCTGGTCGCGGTTATCATGATGTAGCAGAAACAGCTTTGTGGCTAAAAAGCAATTCAATTTTTCCAGATGCAATGGTTAGTAGTCCTGCTATTAGAGCCTATTCTACTTTTTTGATAGTCGCAAATCATTTTTCATTTCAAGCCGAAAAGGTGATTGTTAAAGATGCTATTTACGAAGCTTCGGATAGTGCATTGATGTATGTGATTAATGAATTGCCAGCAATTGCAGATACCGTTTTTTTATTTGGACATAATCCAGCATTTACATCTATCGTCAGTAAATTAACTAAACAAGAATTCCGTCATCTTCCAACATCAGCAGTTGCAATTATCGACTTTGATAAAATGCAGTGGAGTGATATTGATTTGCACTCAGGAATATTAACAAATACTTATTGTTGCCATAAAAGCATCGATTAATTTACATGATATTAATTAATTGTTATAAAATCCACTCTAAAAATTTATCTTAACGTTATCTTTTTAAAATTAAGGTATTGTTAATCTTTCTTTTTGAAATATTTGTATTGCACCAATAAAAACAAGGCAATGCAAAAGAAACAACGAAAAGAAATTGAGCAACAATTATCCGTTACAATTGCTTATTTTTTAAAAAAGCAACATCCTGTTGCGGCACAGGGAATGGCTAAATTAATCAAGTCGGCTTCTAAAGAGATTTCAAAAAAGTTTGTAAAAGAAATCAGCAAGTCGGAGAAAGCTAAAGCGCCAGTTAAAAAAGAAATTAAAACGGCCATAAAGACTCCCGCAAAGAAAAAATCAATTGCTAAAAAAATTAAAAGTAAAAAGTCGGCTCGTAAAGCAGCTAAATAATTTTTTATGAAGCAGGATGAATTGCTTATCGTTAACCGCGATATAAGCTGGCTTTCTTTTAACGATAGGGTTTTACAAGAAGCAAATGACCCAAGTGTTCCACTGTTGGAACGTTTGAAGTTTTTGGGCATCGTTTCAAGTAATCGAGATGAGTTTTTTCGTGTGCGTGTTGCTTCAATAAAACGAATGGTTCGCCTTGGTAAAAAAGGGGAAGAGTTATTAGGAGAAAATCCTATGCAGTTATTAGATAGTATTCAAAATATCATTGTTCGTCAGCAAGAAGAGTTTGATGATAGCTTTCAAAAAATACTTAGTGAGCTTGAGCGAAAAGGAATCTTTTTGTTAAACGAAAATCAACTTACCAAAGATCAAGGTGCATTTGTTCGTGATTATTTTTATGAGCATGTGCAGCCTACGCTTGTACCTGTGTTGCTTGATAATTTAAATGAGTTTCCTGCAATGAAAGACAGGAGCATTTACTTTTTAATTATGATGCAAAAGGCTGGAGTTAAAACAAAATATGCATTGTTAGAAATTCCTTCTGAAGTGGTTTCCCGATTTGTAGTTATACCGAAGGAAAGTAAATACATTATTTTATTAGATGATGTAATCAGATATTGTTTAGACGATTTGTTTTTCAATTTCGATTACGATTCTATTAAGGCGTTTACGATAAAAATTACGCGTGATGCAGAACTGGATTTAGAACAAGATGTAACAAAGAGCATCGTAAAAAAAGTTTCGGAGAGTATTAAAAATCGTCGTAAAGGCCAACCGACACGTTTGGTGTATGATGAAGCATTACCTGCTGAGGCGATGAAATTTTTACTTAAAAAGATTCAGCTTAATAAAGAAGATCATCCAATCGCAGGTGGTCGATATCATAACTTCGTTGATTTTATTCGTTTTCCGTCATTAAACCGATTAGAACTTAAGCAAAAGAATTTGCCTGTGCTTCCACATAAAGCAATTCCTGCGCGAAC
>CANGJU010000203.1 GCA_947453935.1 Bacteroidota bacterium
ACTGACGTAATTTTTCATTTTCACGAGCGATAGAATCTTGTCGTGCTTTCTCTATTGTAGCTTGTTCTAGTTTCAACTGACGATCTTTTGCAATTGAATCCTGACGAGCTTTTTCTAACGCCAATTGTTCCATTCGGAATTTTTCTTTCGCTGCTAATACCGAATCTTGTCGTGATTTCTCAACTACTCTTGCGATTGAATCGTTCACGGCTTTTTCTCTTGCGATACGAGCAGCTTCTAATGCTTTTGCTTTGTTCTCCGCAGCTACGATAGAATCTTGCTCTGCTTTTCGTTTTGCTGCAGCCTGTGCTGCATATTGTGCTTGTACTGCTTTCTCTTTTGTAATTGAATCTTGGGTTGCCTTCTCTTGCTCCTGTTTTAATTTTAATTCAGCTAATTGCTTTGCACGCACGTTGGCAATAGAATCCTGACGAGCTTTTTCCACCGCAACTTTCTTCGCTTCCTCTTGTTTTTTCGCTTCGGTTTCCATCTTCACTTTAACTCCTTCTAATTCTGCTTTACGCGTTTTTGAATATTCAGGATCATAATCGAAATCGGCATAATCATCACTGAAAGCTAACTTTGCAACCGGCTTATCTGCTTCCTTTGGTTGTGTCGCATTTTCAGGCGTTTTAAACAAATCCATTTTAAATTTAAAGCTGAAAATTTGTTTCTTCTCCGCATCTGGCACTTTCGTATTCACCAATACAGATTTTGTAACACTACCATTTTTTGAAAACACCAAAGTATAATCAAATCCGAATTGAAGATTAACGATAAATTTTCCACCTGAAGAGGTAATTACATTATCAAACTTTTCATTCCCTTTCATGATAGTAATATCTGTCCCTTCTAATCCTTTTCCTTCCTGAAGAACGGAACCTACCACTTCTAAGTAGCCATCATCCTGGGCTAACAAAGAGTGACTACAAAAAACAAACACTAAGAGTGTAAAAACTTTTAAATATCGCATGTAATTAAATTTCATAATTGTATTTCAATACTATAATCCGATGGTATAACGAGCCGTGCCCGTTTACATTGTGTTAATGATTAAAAACGCGGTTACTAATGGTGGTTGCCTCGTTAAATGCATCCAGATTTAAATCTTTCAGCATAGCAACCTTATTATTCTTTGACAAATAACTTATCAGCTTTTCAGTAGCAAGATTTCCTACTAAGGTATCGTTGGCCATCGGACAACCACCATAACCTTTAATAGCTGTATCAAATCTTCTGCATCCTGCTTTAAATGCAGCATCGACTTTCTGCTCCCAATTTTGAGCGGTGCAATGCAAGTGAGCACCAAACTCAACATCAGTAATGGATGTAATCAAATGTTGCATGATACGATAGACATCTTCACTTTCAGCAAGGCCAACTGTATCGGCCATTGCAATTGTCTTCACTCCTAATTGTCTGATTTTTTCTATCCATTGAAGGGCTATGACTTCATTCCATTCATCGCCATACGGATTTCCGAAGGCCATGGAAATATAAACAACCAATTGCTTTCGATTACGTACGCATAAATCCTGTATTTGAGCAACCGTGGTTAGCGATTGATCAATGGTGCTATTCGTATTTCTTAATTGAAATGTTTCTGAAATTGAAAATGGAAATCCGAGGTGACTTATCTCTTCAAACTCTACAGCATCTTCTGCTCCTCGGTGATTAGCTACAATGGCTAATAATTTCGATGAAGTTGAGTCTAAATCGAGCTGCGAAAGAACAGCCGCCGTATCGCGTAACTGAGGAATCGCTTTCGGAGAAACGAAGGATCCAAAGTCGATAGTATCGAATCCAACTTTTAAAAGCTGATTGATATATTCTGCCTTTAGCTCTGTAGGAATAAAATCCTGCATACCTTGCATCGCATCTCTCGGACACTCGATGATTTTCATTTCGAAAAATTAAATGGTTAAAGATTACTTGATGATAACGCCTGTAGCTTCAAACGACAAGTTAATCTCAGGCTCTGTGATTTTCTCGATTTCCTCTTTCGATTTACCGTCATCTTTAGCGTACTCTCTTAACATTTCAACTGTTGTTGTATCGTGATAAGCTCTTCCTTCGAAAATTGCTGTTTTACCATTACAATCTTTTGGAACAAAAAATCCATAATCTTTGAATGTAATTCTCATTGGTTCACCAACACCATTCGCGATTGTCATCCAACATCCTTTATTCTTACAAACCGCATCAATTTTACCTGTTGCTTTAACTGATGCGATATCCCCGCTCGAGTTTTTTAGCATAGAAACTACTGAGTCAACCGGTAATGCATTCTCCTCTGTAATCTTAGCGCCAAAATATTCCACCTTAGTTGAATCGTTAGCGTTTTCTGATGTTGCTTTATCTGATGATTGGTTGCATGAAACTGCAAATAGCGCTGCTACTGCAAAAATTGAAATACTTTTAAACATAGTCTTATTTTTTAGGTTCCCAAAGGTAAGGAATACTTAAAAAAATCAGAAGGAAAAACTACAGATTACGGACGATATTTTTAACAATAAAAGGTCCTTCGTAAATAAATCCTGTATAAACCTGCAAAAGATTAGCACCTGCCGCTAATTTATCTTTCGCATCTTGTGCATTAAAAATTCCGCCAACCCCTATAATAACCATTTCTGGTCCTGCTAAATCTCTTAATTTTCTGATAACAGCAGTACTTCTATCGGTAACAGGCTTCCCACTTAAACCGCCTTGTTCAGAGGTGATTAAGTCTGGAGATGCAAGTCTATCGCGACTAACAGTAGTATTTGTTGCAATAACACCAGCTAACTTAACGGCCTTAACAATCTCAACAATCTCTGCAATTTGCTCATCTGTTAAATCGGGCGCTATTTTTAAAAGTACCGGTTTGGGAGCAGGTTTGGCATTGTTCAAAGCCATTACTTCTGTTAACAACTTCGTAAGTGGTTCTTTATCTTGCAATGCTCTTAAACCTGGAGTATTCGGAGAACTTACATTCACTACAAAATAATCGACTACTGGAAATAAAGCCTCGAAGCAGTAACG